>CAIRMR010000047.1 GCA_903879715.1 uncultured Bacteroidales bacterium | reverse complement strand
CATAAATCTTATTGCTGGTGAGTTGCTCTCCAGCAGAGCTCACTTCCTCTTCAGATTTATCATACAAAGATAAAATTTTAAAAATAAATTGCCATTCTCTTGTTTTACAACATAGAAGGAACGAAGCAGGAACCCTTGAACGCGAAGCAATTGAACGCGAAGCAATTGAACCCTTCAACTTTTATTCCCTACCTTTTTATTATAAATTTTCTGGTTACAACTCCTTCTTTATAGACAATCCTTAGCAGATACATGCCTGGTTTGAAATTCCGGGTAATAAGCTCAATACTTGTTTCATCTTCTTTTTTCAGCCGGACGGATTGCTGTTTTCCGGCCATATCCAGAATCGCCAATGAATTTATCTTACCCAGGTTATGCTGAACAACCAGGAAATCAGTTGCCGGATTAGGTAAAAGCGAAAGTTCCTTCCCTACCGGGAGATCATTGATACCAAGAGTTATCGTGTTTCTGGAAGAAACCAGCCAAAGATCAGGATCGAATTGTATGGAATCGATCGCAAAACCTGGATTAAAGCTAAATGTTTCGCCCGAAAAGGTATGGTTAAAAACGATTGTGGTGTCCTTGCTGTCACCAAAAAATTTAATAGGAACAGGCAATTCAAAGAAACTGACCGAAGCATGCGATTGACCTTGATTAAGGGTTACCAAAGCGCTGTGATCAGCCGACTGACCAACATTTACACTGTATTTAGGATACCCTTGCCCGGTAAACCAGTCGGCAAGAAAGCCGGTGAGGTCGCGGCCTGAAGCGGCTTCCATGTGCGCCTTGAAATCCGAAGTCCGGGCAAATCCATTCACAAGCTTAGGATCATTTGTGTAAGCCTTCATTCCTTTAAAAAAACTTTCATCACCAATTACCCACCGCAGCATATGCAGCAGCATAGCGCCTTTATTGTATGAAAGACGACCGTCAAATATTCTGTCAACGTTGGTAGTATCAACGCAATAAACCGAACCATCGCTAGCGCTGCAAACAGAGTTAATTGCAATGCGTTTCCACACTGGCCAGTAATATTTTTCAATGTTCTCGTACCGCAGGGCAGCGCAATATGTGGCAAAACCTTCGTTAAGCCATATATCGTGCCATGAGCCGCAGGTTATCATATCGCCATACCACTGATGCGCTAACTCATGAGCTATGGTTCCAACGTTAAAAGCCCCTGAGCCGAGGAAAGTCATAGTCTGATGCTCCATACCTCCGCCCCACCCAAACTCGGCATGCCCATATTTCTCAGCACGAAATGGGTAAGGCGCAAAAAGTTTTTCGTACAAAGTAATGCTTTCCAGTACAGATGAGGAACTACTATGTAAAGTTGCAGAATCTTCAGGATAAATATAGTTTAATACCTGGAGTGAATCCGTTCCGCTAACCAGGTAATCCGAAAAACAAGCATAGTTGGTTGACGCAATCGCGATAAGGTAGGATACGATAGGGTACCTATGTTTCCAATGCGCCAGGACAGAACCTGCGCCATATGGAGTTTCGCTGATCAGCAGCCCGTTGCTGGCTACATGATTTCCTTTGGGAGTAACCACATACATATCAATGGAATCAATTTTATCGGTAAGATCATTTTTCGAAGGCCACCAGTCGGAAGCGCCATAAGGCTCGGAGAGTGTCCACATTACCGGGGTTCCGTTATGCGTTTCGCTGGCAAATGAACCGAAACCGCTTGTTGTTGGATTGCCATGATAATATACTGTTACCGAATCCATGGCACCAGCGGAAATTGTAGTACCAAAAGGAATTGTAATTACATTGCCGGCATGAGTTACCGTATGCTTCGTTCCGTGATAGAAAGCAGAGTCGGCCAGCATTGTGGCGTATAATTCAAACTGTATGCTGTTCATACCCGCTTGGGTGGACACAAAACAGGACGTTACTGAACCGTTAATGTAAGCCTGCGCAGGATCGGCGTACAGGAAGAAACGATGATATTTCAGATCATAATTATTCAGAATCAGAGCCTCGCGTGGCTGCATAAGATGCCGGTATGCCGATTTTTCACTTTCGGAAATCATTTCCAGGTTCTTAATCATAGGCTCCTGCTGCGCATACAAATGAGATAAAGGTGTGAGCAACAGAAGAAAGCATATTGTGTGAAGGTAAAAGATTTTCATTGCCGGGAATATTAGGATTTGGGATTGTAAAGATACTGATCATTGGATGAATTAGAACAAACGATAAAACAGAAATCTGGCAATAAAGGGGAAAGATTGTTAATCAGAACGCGGATGCTTCGGCAAGCTCAGCAACCATGCTTCGGCAAGCTCAGCAACCATGCTTCGGCAAGCTCAGCAACCATGCTTCGGCATGCTCAGCAACCATGCTTCGGCATGCTCAGCAACCATGCTTCGGCATGCTCAGCAACCATGCTTCGGCATGCTCAGCAACCACGCTTCGGCATGCTCAGCAACCATGCTTCGGCATGCTCAGCAACCACGCTTCGGCAAGTTCAGCACAGGAAACAGGAAAGGACGGATGTCAACCGTTTGCCAGGATTTAAACGGATGATTTATTATGCATATTTATGTACTCTCATACTGAATCCCTAATACTTAGTACATGCAGTATGCATTGATTTCGGGCTTTTATGGCAAGTGGAACTTTATGCAGGTAAGAAATATGAATGCAAAGTTGAAAAGAAATCACATTGAAATCTCTCGACGTATACCTTTAGTTTTTCATTACCTCCTATCAGAAAAAGCAAGCCGACACAGCAATTTAAATACTAAAAACAGACTAAATATCCGGAAGAGAATAGACCCAATAGACAGATTCCCAAACTGATCATTTTATTCTTAACGACCAATTCATAGAGCATAAAGCAATTAAATACTATTTTTTCTTATTTTTGATGCGGGAAAAAGTAAGAATCAGTACAAGCAAATTAAATATTCATTCGCACATATTCAGGATAAATCAAGATAAGAACTGATTAAAACATATATGCCTCCTAGTGGCATTGCACAATTAATATTGTTGACGGGAGTATATACTTTTGAATTATTTACAAAATAAATTTCAACAAATCCAGGTTAAAATGAAACCAATACTTAATGCAGTTTGCATTATTTTTTTATTACTAATACTGAGACCAGCAAATGTGTACTCATGCACAGGTATTACGCTGAAATCGAAAGATGGAGGTGTAGTTGTATCGCGAACAGTGGAATGGGCGCTGAATGATGCTCAACATAATAAAATATTAATTGTGCCCAGGAATAAAGCCTTTGTAGGGCAAACTCCCGAGGGTTATAACGGAAAAAGCTGGAAAGGGAAATATGGCTTTGTAACATTAACTGCATATGACCAAAATTATGGTCCCGATGGGATGAATGAAAAAGGTTTATATGTCGGGGTTTATTATTTGCCTGGTTTTGCGGAATATTCAGTCTATGATCCAAAGAACAAATCCAGATCCATGAGTGTGGGAGACCTGATGCAATGGATGCTGTCGTCCTTTAACAGTGTAGATGAAATACTCACTGAACTTGATAAAGTAATTGTAGTAGATGTAAAAAATGAAGAATTCGGAGGCGCAGCATTGCCTTTTCATTTTAAAATCACCGATCCCTCAGGCAACAGCAGAATTATCGAAATTGTAAACAAAGGAGAAGTTAAAATATATCAACCGTATTTGGGCGTTATTACAAACTCCCCTACCTATGACTGGCATTTGATAAATATGCGTAATTACATACAACTTTCGCCAAATCCGCAGCAAACTCTTAAATTGGATAACTTTGAGCTTAGCCCGCTTGGTGGTGGAAGCGGAATGATAGGTTTGCCTGGTGATTTTACACCTCCCTCAAGATTTGTCAGGGCAGCAGCTTTTACTGCCTCTGTAAGGCCACTGGCTACAAGCCTCGATGCCGTATTTGAGTCCTTCCGGATATTGGATAATTTCAATGTCCCGCTTGGAACACTGATTCCTGCAGGGAATATCCCATCCGATATAGTAAGTTCCACACAAATTACAACCGCGTCCGACTTAAAACAGAAAGTATTCTACTATCATACGATGTGGAACCGCGAAATCAGAAAAATAGATCTGAAAAATATTGATTTTTCAACTGTCAGGGAGCAGGTGATTGACGATGATCAGCAGAAATCAAACAGGACAAAAGATATTACATCTTTTTTGATTGGCAATGTGCAGAAACCCGGCGATTGCAATGATTTACAAGGATACGCCTGGTCAGTTGTAAAAAACAGCTGCATCAACTTTGTTGAAACAGGCTCCGTATTTTCGGCTTACAACGCTAAAACCGGCACAACAGACTCAGGCAAATCAGCGTTTGTTGTGCTGTCAGATGACAAACAAAAAGCAGAAGTATTTTTCAGTTATCCAACAGATAAGCCGATTGTATTGAAGGCGAAACCCGTTCGGGAAGGCGAAACTATGCCTGTGATTTTCGAAAATAAAAGCGAAAAATTGAAAATCAGGTTTTATAAAGATACCTACCACATACTCTACCACGATGAAATCAGGTATATTCAACACTATTCAAGTAACGAAGGATTAGGATTTAACTTAAATAACTAACGATGAGAACAACTTTATTGAAACTGATTTTGCTTTTGTTTTTAGCCTCAGGCATACAAAGCTGTAAAAAAACGGACACTGATACTCAGGCACCCTCCATTGTAGTATTGTTACCAAATACAGGCGATCATTTTATTCCCGGATCAAATTTAACTGTGGTTGCCACTTTTCATGATTATATTGAACTGGGTACATTCCGCATTGTAATCCGATGGAATACTGATGCTCAAAACGTTTCTCCCAATCCGGCAGTGGCACCATGGGATTACCTTCTGGAAGAGCCTATTTCCGGGAACAATAATTCCATCAACAAAATAATTGATGTGCCTGAAAATATAAGAATGGGTGATTATGATCTGATAGTGACTTGTTTTGATAAAGCGGGGAATGTAGTTTCCAAGACGGATACTATCAGTATTACCAATTAATTAAAAGGATAGAATTGTCTGGACAATAAATTTTATGGAAATGCAACAGAAAACTGGTCTTATAGCTATAGTTGGATTTTTACTTTGCACCGGCTTATTCCCTTTAACCTCAATGGGGCAGCAGGGTAAAATACATCCCGGGTTCGATAAAGCGGAATTCCTGGAATTGCTCAAAATATCTTCCTACCAGGGCGATACCCTTTACAATCCCGATCTGCCTCCACCGCTGAAGTATAATAAAATCTATCGCTCAAAAACGATGGGATTAGATAACAGGTGGGATTTATGGATGTCGGATCAATCGGTGGCAGTGATCAGCATCAGGGGGACAACGCCAGAAAAGATTAGCTGGCTGCAGAATTTTTATGCTGCCATGGTTCCGGCTAAAGGCAAGCTGAAATTAAGTAACGATTTCAGCTTCGATTACCATCTGTGCGACGACGATAAAGCTGCCGTTCATACGGGTTGGCTTATCGGTACTGCGTTTCTTTCAAGAGACATTTTTCCTAAAATTGATTCGCTGGCAAAAAACGGCGTCCGCCAGTTTTACATCATGGGACATAGCCAGGGAGGTGCCATCGCTTATTTGCTCACAGCCTACTTCCTCGACCTGCAAAAACAAAAGAAGCTTCCGGCTGATTTTGTATTTAAAACGTATTGCAGCGCTGCCCCAAAACCCGGAAACCTCTATTTTGCTTATGCATATGAAAATATGACCAAAGGAGGTTGGGCCTTTACCGTGGATAACTCAGCCGATTGGGTTCCAGAAGCACCGTTTTCGATTCAAACAACCATGGATTTCAACCCGTCCAATCCATTTGTAAACGCAAAAAGCACCATTAAAAAAGCTCCTTTCTTTCAGCGATTGGCCTTGAATCACTTTTATAACAGCCTGGATAAACCTACAAAAAAGGCCAATAAGCGATATCAGAAACAACTGGGAAAAACATTGGGAAGCTTTATAAAAAAATCCCTGCCTGAATATGAGGCCCCTGAATATTACAACTCAAGCAATTACACCAGGGTGGGCGAAAGCATTGTGCTTTATGCTGATTCAGAATATTATAAATTATTCCCTGACGAACCCGGGAAAATCTGGACACATCATGCGTTCGAAGCCTATCTTTATTTGACTGAAAAATATGATTCTGCCACAAAGTGAGTAGAACTGGTATTTAATAGGTCAGAAGCCAGAAGAATATGCTTATTTGAGATCTAACTGATCTAACGGAAAACGAGTTTTGGAAATGTATTTATACACAATGCTTCACTTTCTATTGATAAAAGAAGTTCTCAAAATGACTTCCGTCCTCCGTCTTCCGTCTTACATCTTCCGACTTCCGACTTCCATCTTCCGTCTTCCGTCTTCCGTCTTCCGTCTTCCGGCTTCCGTCTTCCGTCATTTTCGATACCCCCACGAAACAGCAGTAGTATACAAAATATTGAAATATCCTGTCATGAATATTAAATTAATCCTTGCACTCATAACACTTTCGTTGTTTTTTGTTGCAACCAGCGCCCAGGTGCTCATCCCATTTCACCTGGTAAACGGATATATACTTATTGATGCAGAAGTTAACCATGTAAAAGGGAAGTTTATTTTTGATACAGGTACTCCGTTAAATTTTATGATTAACAATAACCTTGTGCCTCTTGATAAAGATGCTTTCGTGGTAAGAGGAGCAGCAGGTTCAGGACAGGTATTGGATGTTTACAGATCGGACATTGCAAGCATTAAAATCATACAAGCTAACCTGGAATTTAAAAATCTGCAGAACGTTACCCATACTAATTTTAGTTTTTTGCAGGACAGCATAGCTTCGGACATACTCGGAACCTTTGGCTATGGAATAATGAAGGATTATGTTGTAACAATCGATTACGACAGGCAATTCATAAAAATGGATAGCGATCTCAAGGAAAGGCCTGATTTAAATAAGATAACAGCCTTTCACTTTATAAATGAAGGCAATTATCCTGAAGTTACTTTTACGGCAGCCAATGGCCGGAAAATACAGGCTTATTTCGATACAGGCAGCCAGGGAGTAATGAAGTATAGCAAAAGTCTCTTTTCCGAACTATCAGCTGAAAATCTGCTTGAAGTATACAGTACCGGCTTTTTGTACGGATATGCTAAACCAGGATTTCAAACCTATTCAATCCGAAACCTCAGTTACAACAGTGTTGTTTTCGACCTAAAGCACTTGTCGTATACTCCTGGAGAGGAAAATAAAACATCACTGGGTTATTCTTTTTTGAAAGATTATATAAGCGTATGGGATTTTAAAAACAAGGTTATTAGCCTGTATAAAGACAAACTATCTGTAAATAAGAAAATTGCCAGGCCAGCCCAGGATAAAAAGAAATTCAAATAATACGCGCTACTAATCGCAACAAATTAAAATCCCCGGATCAGCAATAAAGATTAGCGCCCGGATGCGTATTAATTGAATAGCCAAACCTAATTGCGGCCGGGGATGGTCTGAAATTTTAAATGTTCTTTGTTAGTTTTTCAACCACCCGGAATTTATTGAAGAATTCCCTGGCTATAACGCGCAACAAGGTATACGACGGAACAGCAATAAGCATTCCTAAAATTCCGCCAATGCTTCCACCAATCAGAATTACGATGAAAATTTCAAGCGGATGGGCTTTTACACTTTTGGAATAGATAATCGGTTGATACAACATTGTATCAAGGAAATGAACGCCAAATACCACCAATGCTATTTTTACAGATAAAGTAGTAAGCGTTGAATATTCCCCGGCTGCCAGGGCACTCGTAAATCCCAGTGTAAGTCCCATAACGGTTCCGAAAACAGGTCCCAGGTATGGAATGATATTTATCAGCCCTCCTAAAAAGCCAAGAAGCAACGCATTATCAACTCCAAGTACCAGGAATCCTGTTGTTATCAGGCTCATCCCTCCTATTATTTCGATTATTACTCCTGTAAAATAACGACGGAGAAGCCTGATAGAATTAAGAAAAACTTTATGAGTAGGCTCTGAATATTTTTCCGGCAAGACTATCAATATTATATTTTCAAACAGATGATCATCTTTCAGGAAGAAAAATGCGATAAAAAAAATAGAAAAGAGATCGATAAAGAAGGAACCGGCAAATCCAAGCACGCCATTTAAAAAACTGGTGACGGAAGAGATGTTGACGAGCGACTTGGCATTTTCGGTAATCATACCCTGAAGGGTTTGACCGGCCGGTATCATACCGAATCGGTTCATTTCGTTTTGAATGGATGTTAAAGGACCCTGAAATTCCATTGAAACTTTTTTCAGATCAATCCGCGAGATAGACTGCGCCTCCTGAAATATCAGCGGTACAAAAATCGCAATAAGCGAAAAGAAGCTTCCAAGGATCAGGAAGAGAGTTATAAAAGCGCTTACGCCATGTGGAATATGATATCTTCCGATCCTCAGTTTATCAAAGAACCTGACGACCGGGTGTCCGATAAATGAAACAAGTGCCGCAATCACCAGGTAGACAATCAGGAACGAAAACCGCCAGACCAGGTATCCACCCAGGATTATCAACAAGAGTATTCCTATTGTTTTATAAATCCGTTCCATTTGAATTAATAGCTAGCTTAAACTCTTGCACACTATGAAAAGAAAATAATCAATACATAAAACCACTTATTTCATTTTCAAAATTTTAAGCTGTACATTTTCAAAATTAAACTTTGAACAAATCCCTTCAGGCGTTTTACAACTGAAAGTACTGAAATTTAAAAACCACAGAAATTACAAGATCAGACTGCCGACGCCCTTTCCTTATCAAACTTATTAGCCTTTGCATACGATTTACACTGGTGCATAAAAGCTTGCAGGCGCGAATCGATATTGGTGGCTTCCTGCCCGTCGTAGGCAATATTTTCCCAGGGAATATTGTTATGATCCTTGCGGAATTCGTTGCTTACCGAAGCCACCAGGGTGCCCGGCATACAGGTAAACGGCATTATGTAAACAATGCCCGAAATATCAGCCTGCACCAGTCCGCCCGCAGAACCAAAGGCGGCTACAGGATCGCCGTCATAATCTTTATGGATATACGGAGCGCTGCGTTTTATCATTTCTTCCAGCTCGATTTCCGTTTCCATCTCAACGAAATCTTTGACCGATTTTTTTAATATATTCCCGGTATAATGTTGCCCCCACTGCTGTACTTTGGATTTAAACAATCCTTTCAGGTCACCTTTCCAAAAGCTGTCGCGGAAATAGCGGTACGACGAATAGATCAGCCATTCGCCAAACGGAGCCATAATAGTTTCAGCGCCCAGGGCTTCGAGCTTCTCTACCAGGAATGAGCTGCAATAGGGGTTATCGCGCATAAAAGTTTCGCCTACAATGGCAATCACGGGTTTGCGTTTCCCATCAAACACTTCGAGTTTGCGGAACTCCTTTCCGGCATTTTCGAGTGTTTTTGGCAAAGTCTTGGAGCCTTGTTCAATAGATTCAATCACCTTATCTAACCAGAACTGGTAAAGTTCGTTGGCCGAACCCGGAACCTTTTCGTATGGGCGTTTTTCCTGCACCATTTTCTTTAACAGGTCGGTAGCGACAATTCCTTTCCAGGCATTTAACCTGAATTTGCCAGACTTTCCGGGAGCGATTTCAGCATACGCGTTATCATTGGTAGGTGTGAGAATTTCCGCTTCAAAAAATCCCAATCTATCAAAAATAATGCGGTGAAGCTTGTTATAATCTCCAAATCGGCACGGCCCGTTGTGGTCGGGCATAAAAAAAGTCATCTTTGATGGATCAGCACCAGGTTCCTGGAGTTTCTTTATAAAACTTCCAAGTGTGGCAATAAAAGGGAAACATTCCTGTCCGTTAGTTTGTTTACGCGCAATTTCAATTTCGTAAGCTCCGGGCATGGGAAGCACCTCTGCTTTTATACCGCATAATCTTGATGAAGCGGCTATAGCATGAACCGTATCGCGGGCATAAGGAATATACAAGGTTCGACCGGTAACTTTATCTTCAGTATTATGAATGTACTTTGGTTCGATAGTATTCAAACTGCTGACTTTCAAATATCCATCCAGGCTGTCCAGGAAAGCTTCGAGACGGGTAACCAAACCGGCATCGGCGCTATGCTCATCCACTTCAATATGCAGGTAGGGCTTGCCTTTCATTTCGTCGCGCACATAATGCGTGAGGAAGGAATCGGGACCGCAACGGAAATTTCCCATAAATACGCCAAACATCCTGTCGTCCTTCCGGATTATCCGGGTTGCCGAAAGAATCTTCTGACCGTTGGGCCAATACATCATTTTGTAATCATCAAAGATATTTTCCTGGTTTAATGGGAGGAAATCAAGCGGTATCGGAATGGTATTCAGGTTGATCAGTTTCTCTACCAGCCTCAGGTTTAAGGCCGGATCGCCGGTATTATACGGACGTCCAAGCACAATCATCGCTTTTTTATCCTTCGGAAAGTTTTCGAGAATGATACGTCCCCTCGACTGCAAAGCATTTTCAAAAGCTGTTTGCTGAATATCGGCGGCGTTTATTGCTTTAATGGATTTGGATTTTGCAATGCCGAATTTTTCTTTCATAAAGGTGGCAATCTCCTTATTCAGCACCCTGCCGAAATACCGGAAATGCAAGGTCGGAGTGAGAAATTTGTCCTTGGTCTTAGTATCCGTAAAGGCAGAGCGCATCATAAAAGGATACGTCTGAATCCATGGGCAATTGGGATTGTTGGTTGGGTTGGTTTTGATTCCTTTTGAGTTAACTATGAAAGGAAGGAAAATAAAATCTACATTCTTCTCCAACAGGTTATCAACATGTCCATGAATGAGTTCAACCGGGAAACAGGTTTCGGCAACCATAATTTCCAGTGATTTTTTTGTAAGCTGGTAATCCGTAGGATCAGAAAGAACGATGCGAAAATCAAGTTCCCTGAAAAAGTTGAGCCAGAAAGGGAACTGCTGCCAGAAAACCATTAGGGCTCGTGGAATACCAATTGTGGTGCGCCCGTCAGGAGCTTCTTCCCGGTAATCTCCCATGAGGTATTTTAATCTCTCCTCGAAATAGTTAGGGATGTCCTTCCCTTTCCCTTTCCGGTCATCCACTTCATACAGTTCGCAACGTCCGCCATAGAAAAGCGGTTTTTTCTCACCCGCAATTTTTACTTTCTGAATTTCGCAATTGTTGGAACAGGATTTACAGGTAAAACTATCGAGAGTAAAAGGCAAATCGCTGATATGAAAACCTTTGAAACGGGATTTTTGCCCTTCTCCCATAGTTTTTCGAGCCAGTATAGCCGCGCCGATTGCGCCGGTAACATCAAAATGAGGAGGAATAATGATGGGTTTTCCAGTAATTTTCTCGAAGGCTGCCACTACCGATTTGTTGTTGGTAACTCCGCCCTGGAAGAATATTTTATTACCGATTGGCTTATCGCCAACGACCTTTTGAATATAATTCTGAACGATAGAATAAGCCAGTCCGCCAACCAGGTTATCTTTATCGGCGCCGCGCTGCTGGTGCGAATTCAGATCTGACTCCATGAAAACAGTGCAGCGGTCACCGAGGCGAACCGGGTTACAGGCTGAAAGAGCCAGGTCTTCAAATTCTTTTATAATATTAATATTCAGTTTCTCCGCCTGTTCTTCAAGGAAGGAACCTGTGCCGGCGGCACAAACCTTATTCATCTCGAAATCAACAATAACACCATCCTGAATTGAAATGTACTTTGAATCCTGTCCTCCGATTTCAAAAATAGTATCAACGGTTGGGTCATAATCAATTGCGGCAGTTGCCTGGGCAGTAATCTCGTTACGGATATCATCGGCACCAATAAAATCTCCGATCAGGTACCGGCCCGACCCGGTAGTTCCGGCCGCAACCACTTCAACATCAGTTCCTATTTCTTCAAATATTTCCTTCAGCCCACGTTGCACCGCATTCAAAGGTTTGCTTGCTGTCGGCAGATACCTTCGTGCCACCACATTGTGTTCATCATCAATCAGAACCACATTGGTACTGAGCGAACCGATATCAATACCCAGCGAGACCTTGATTTTTTGTCCCGGTACTTTCTTAACAACCACATCTTTATTATATGTAGCAACAGATTGCACAAGCTTATCATGCGAAATATTTTCGTATTCCTTGTTCAGCAGGTAAAAGTCAAGATCATCAAGTCCTTTAAACTTAGTTATAGTATCCCTTCCATTTGAAAGTACATGATATAAAGCCCCGATAGCACCCATCGAAGCATGATATTCAGGGATAATCAGTTCTTCGTCGCTTAATTCGAAAACTTCCCTGAAAGCACGAACCATACCGGCATTAGCTGCAACTCCACCCTGAAAAAGAAAAGGTGATTTTAATTTCTTACCCCGACCGAGGTTACTTTTAAAATTCCGGGCAACGGCAAAGCACAGACCGGCGACTATGTCGTGCAGAGGAGTTGCTATCTGCTGCAGATGAATCATATCGCTTTTAGCGAAAACGCTGCATCGCCCGGCAATCCGTGGCGGATTTTCCGATAAAAGCGCCAGTTTCCCGAATTCAATTTCGATAGGAACACCTATACGTTTTGCCTGCTGATCGAGGAAAGAACCCGTTCCTGCGGCGCATAAGCTGTTCATGGCGAAATCCGATAAACACGAAAACCCGTTTTCCCGACTATTTTCCATCAGGATAAGTTTTGAATCCTCACCACCCATCTCTATGATTGTCCTGGCCTGTGGATAGAGCGTTGACGCTGAAGTGGACTGTGCAATTATCTCATTTATAAATGCGCCGCCTATTAATTCAGCAGCTTTCTTGCCACCGCTCCCGGTGAGCGCGATACAGTCAATATTTTCAGCACCATATTTTTCAATAATTTCATCCAGGGTGCTTTTAAGAACATTAAATGGGCGGCCTTCACAATAGGTATACCGATTCTCAATGATTTGCCGTTCCTCATTCATCAGAACAGTGTTAAGAGAAATGGAGCCTAAATCAAGGCCCAGGTGAAGTCGGGAAGTCGGTTGTGATATATCTTTCTTCATAATATCTCTCCCTAAAATTTACGATAGAATTTGCAAAATATCAAGCTAAGTTAACACAAGTTGATAAATATTTCAAGTAAAAAATCAAAAATTATTTAGAAGCCTTATAAAATAAGCGTACAAAGTAGTCCTTTATTGAGTTATCAGGATTATATATGCCTCAGATTTCACAGTTGCAAATTAATTGTCATGGTTAATTACCAACGAGAATGCTGAAATGCGAAGTTTCAAATCACGCTATTTTGTGAGATGGTTCGGTTAGCTCACCACAAATCTATGACAATAACGACGAACAAAAGAAGATTAAAATTACTCGCCAAATTTTTCCGATCTTTGCAAAACAAACACTGAATATATGCCATCAGGCCTGCGACGCTTTTTACTTCAAACACTAAAATTATTGATACCGGCATCAATAACCCTGTATGCCATTGCCTGTGCTACTATTGTAACACCAACAGGTGGTCCGAAAGATGTAACACCTCCGAAAATGACAAGTTCGCAACCCAGGAATCTTTCGACTAATTTTGAAGGAAATAAGCTCGTTCTCACATTCAATGAATTTTTAGTTTTGAAAACGCCGGAGAAATTCATGCTGATCTCACCTCCTTTGAGCAAATTGCCCGATATTAAACTGAAAGGACATGACGTAGTAATAAAACTGGAAGATTCGCTTAGGAGCAATACCACTTATAATTTTTATTTCGGCGATGCTATCCAGGATATTTCGGAAAATAACCCTGCAAAGAATTTCAACTTCGCGTTTTCAACAGGTCCCGATATTGATTCATTAAGCCTTTCGGGAATTGTTACTGACGCGTTTACATCCTTACCGGTAAAAGAAGCACTCGTGATGCTTTATACCGATTTTGCCGATTCAATACCCATGTTACAGATTCCAGTCTATGTTTCACGTACAAATGCAAAAGGAAATTTCAGGCTGAATAATCTTGCTTCGGGGAAATACCGGGCTGTAGCATTGGTCGACAAGAACAGTGATTATATCTATAACCTGCCATCCGAATTAATCGGGTTCTCCGATGATTCGGTACAGCCCTATGTTGCAGCTGTTGATCTGGATGATTCAACTCTTGTTAAAACTAAAGCGGACCTTAAAAAACTGGTATCCATCAATATATTTCCTGAACCTGATTCGGGACAACGAATCCTGAAAAGTGTTATTGCTGCCAAAAACAAACTATCCATTGTTTTTCGTTATCCAACTTCATCTCCGGGTTTCCGGGCAATAAATATTGCTGATTCGTTGCCCTGGGCTCTTCAGGAATGGAACCGGACCAACGACACCCTGAATGCCTGGCTACTGAACAAACCTGACACTTTAAAACTTGAAGTGACTGACCATGGAATCAATATTGATACCGTCAAAATATCCACAACCTTAAAAGGTGCCGGGAAACCGAAGAATAAAGAAAAGGTGGAACGCCTGACATATTCGTCATCAGCAGCCGGCAACACCCTGGGTTTCAACAAGCCGTTGATTCTTACATTTACCAACCCTGTAAAGGAATATGATCTGAGCGCGTTGCAGTTAGCAATCAGAACAAAAAAAGATACCTCTTTCGTAATTCCTGAAGCTACGTTTACGGATAGTATACACAGGAATTTGCTGGTAACTCACAAGTGGAATACAACGGACTACTTCGACCTGTATATTCCGAAAGGAGCATTTATTGACATTTACAGCGATACCTGTGACTCCACGCATGTTACGTTTCAAATGAGACCTGTAGAAGAATATGGCAGGTTTGCGGTGCTGATGACCAGGAAAGACGCCAGCTACCCGGTTATTATACAGCTTACGACTGAAAAAGGAGCAGTTGTCGATCAACGGATAATTACTAACGAAAAGCGCGTTGATTTCGGACTTCTTTCACCCGGCAAATATGGGCTTAAAGCCATTTTGGATGTAAATGGAAACGGGAAATGGGATACCGGAAATTTTATAAAGAAAATCCAGCCCGAAAGTGTACTGTTACACCCCAAACTATTTGTGGTTAAAAGCAACTGGGAGCTGGAAGAAAATTGGGATCTGTAGCCTGTAGAAACTACCTGTTTAATAAAGCACCGGATCAGATTACTGAGCTTCGTTACATTTATTGATGCAGGTAATGATATCGAGAAGCGTACTGTTTTTCAACGAGTAATGAATCTGCTTTCCATCGCGCTTCGAAGCGAGTATACCCTTACTTTTCAGAATGTTAAGATGATGTGATGCTGCAGCCTGCTCAATATGCAGAGCTTCATATATTTCAGTCACATTGAGTTTTTTGTTGTTATTCAGCAATTCGATAATTGCTATACGCATTGGGTGAGCCATAGCGCGCAGTTTACTTGCTGCTGCTTCAAGTTTTACAATGTCAAGTTTCAAGTGTTCAGTCATTTCAATAAGTTTTTTTTGCAAAAGTATAAATAAATACATTACCGGATCGTAAATATGTAACTTTATTCATGCGTTTTATCTAAAAAAACATAATGCACTGATAATGTGGAACAATGAAATGTTAAAGAATTAAAAAACAAAATAATTCCTGTTTCATTCTCCCAAAAAAAGGGTTAGAGAATGTTTAAGTTTATCGCTATTCGAACAATTGAGTAAACGCAAACTTAGTCCCATCGAACAAACCTTTATCGCTGAGTTTCAATTCAGGAATTACAAGCAAAGCCATGAATGAGAGTGTCATAAACGGAGCTTCCAGGGTTCCACCCAATGCAATCGCTTTTTCATTAATATGTTCGTATTTATCTGCAACCGCATATCCATCGGTATCGGCCATTAATCCGGCAACCGGCAAAGGAAGTATATCCAGGTTTTGACCATCAGTAACCGCAATTCCTCCTTTATTTTTTACAAGACTGTTTATCACGGTAACCATATCGGCATCGTTGGTTCCGATACAAATGATATTATGGCTGTCGTGCGCTACTGTCGAAGCCATGGCTCCGCGCTTCAGACCAAATCCTTTAATGAATGCAATAGCCGGCTTGGAAGGTGCATAACGGTTAATTACAGTAATTTTGAGAATATCATTCTGAATATCACTAACCAAATTTCCTTCAGAGATAAGAGGACTTACCAATATTTTTTCAGTTACGAGATCGCCATCAAAAGCCTGAATTACTTTCAACAAACCTTTACCGGCTTTAACTTCAAGGTCGGAAGTACTAAAAGCCGAAGCAACAAACCTGTTTGGAGCATCATATTCAAATGTTGCTAAAAGAGATTTCCCCTCAACAGCAACTGATTCACCATTGATGTATGTTTGCCGGATAGTAAAGTCTTTAAGGTTATCAACCAAAATAATATCAGCCGGATCACCGGTCTGTAAAAGTCCGCAAGATAGCTTGTAGTGCCTGACAGGATTAAGTGTACAAGCCCTGAGTACATCCAGAGGCTTATATCCGGATTTAATTGCGCG
Organism: uncultured Bacteroidales bacterium; assembly: GCA_903879715.1. Lineage (GTDB taxonomy): Bacteria > Bacteroidota > Bacteroidia > Bacteroidales > UBA4417 > UBA4417. The sequence continues at coordinate 7,316 of CAIRMR010000047.1, read as the reverse complement.
TTTAACAAGCAGGTTTATATGCCCGGCAACCAGGTCGTCAGGATGCTTGTCGTCGCTACAAAACATTACCTTTTCAGGATGTGTGGCCAGCAAGTTAACCAAAGCATCGAAATTACGGGCGGCGCTTCCTTCGCGGATAAGGATATGCATTCCTGAATTAATCTTATCAATAGCCTCGGCCAGGCTGGTACATTCATGATCGGTTGTGATGCCGGCAGATGCATATTTTTTGATGTTCTCACTATCCAGGCCAGGAGCATGGCCATCGACAGGTTTATTGTATTTTTTTGCGAAATAAAGCTTTTGATGTACTTCGGCATCCCCGTAAATCACACCCGGGAAATTCATCATTTCTGAAAGGTAGAAAATATCATCCCGCTTGAGTAATTGCTCTATTTGAGAGGAATCAATAACAGCTCCCGATGATTCAAACCCGGTTGCAGGAACGCAGGAAGGTGCTCCGAAATGAAATTTGAAAGGGGATAATTTGCCATTATTAATCATAAAATCAACACCTTCCAAACCAAGCACATTGGCAATCTCGTGCGAGTCGGAAACGGTAGCAGTTGTACCATGCACCACAGCTAACCTCGCAAATTCAGCAGGCACCAGCATCGAACTTTCGATATGCACATGGGCATCAATTAATCCGGGCAATATAAATTGGGTTTCTACCACTTCGCATTGAGAAACGGAAGAGATTTTACCATCTGTAACTACAACTTTTCCAGGGAATATTTTACCGGCTACAACATCAACAATTTGGCCGGACAGTGTGAAGGTTTTTTGCATACAAAGAGAATTATAAAGGAAATTATCCAATACAAAAGTAACGGTTTAGCATTTGATTTGGAAAGAAAAATTGAGGCCGGGAATCCGTAAAACAGTTATGCTGACTTATAAACCGGGATCAGGTCCAGGTGTTGATCAGAAAAATACTTTTTTGCTGACAGGTAATCGGTTGTAAAACCCAGTAAAAAGCCTCCACCGCCTGAACCACACAGTTTAAGCTGGAATTTCCCGGAATCAAGCCCCCACTGCCATGCCGGCATAAAATTTTCGGGGATCATATTGGTAAAATGTTTCAACTGAAATGTTGATACTTTAATAAGAGATTCGAAGAAAGAACGCATATTCCCGCTCAGAAGGTCCGAAATACATTGATTTACCCAGGGAATGTATTCTGTTTTAAAAATATTTTCATATTCTTTGAAACGCATCTGCTCCAGGAAATGATTCACAAGGGGACCGGTTTTGCCTATTTTGCCTGTATCGACCAGAAAAATTACGCCTTCGCTTTCAAACTTACTACGAGGAACGCCGGTGATGGCAATATCTTCACGCGAATGTATCAATAAGGGATGTTGAAGGTAACAGTTTAACGGATCTATGCCACTGCTTTTTCCATGAAAAAGTGACTCCAGTATTGAAAATATTTCTCTTAGCCTACTGATATCAAGTCCTGAAATAGACTCATTTGCTTCGATTTTGTTTGTACAATACCTGTCGTAAATGGAAGCTACCAAAGCACCGGAACTACCTATGCCGTAGCCCTGCGGAATATTGGATTCGAAATATAATCCGTTTTCTATATCACGGGCAAGCGACTTGAAGTCCATAGTGCATGGCATTTCAGCTTTTGCCTCAAGCTCAAGCATATAGCCCAGGAACACCTTCAACTGCTTGTTCGACTGAACCGCGAAATCGAAATCCGTGTATTTGTCGTCGTTGATAAAACTAAGCTGACCAGTGAAATGTGTGTACGGAATGGTAAGACCTTTGGAGTTGAAAAGGATGCTATACTCACCGAATAATAATACTTTACCGTAAAAAATATCTGCTTTGCTACTCATTATATTTTTTTTACAAAAACCCCATGCGAACCAATCTATAAAGCATTAACCAATCTTAACCGGGCCTTTGCCGTAAAAATCATCAATACGCATATTCTGTTCATTATTTTTTAATAAATCTTCAACAATTAATTTATTCACTTGTTCAATCTGGTCCTCAAAATAAAGTAAATGTACGTTTGGCCCGGCATCCAGAGTGAAACAGATATCGAGGCCGGTTTCTTTTCTTATTTCCTGAATCCGGTTTATAATCCTCACAGTTTCAGGATACATAAGCATAAAACCCTCATCCGAAGTCATCATAAGCGCGTGCAAAGTAAGGGCTTCATTTTCAACAATCCGTATAAAAGTTTTCTTGTCTCCGGATTTCAACGCTTCCAGCAAATCTGCTGTATTTTTTGTAGCCTGTTTTATCCTGGCTTCCGCAAAAGGATGCCCGATCATCCGCTTGTGTCCTTCGGTACTGGAAACTGCTTTTTCCTTCTTATTAACAAGTAAAATGGAATCTCTCAGGGTCGAAAAAACCGGATGGAATTCAGTTACCGGCACTGCCAGCAAATCCGATGAACCGGTGAGTGCCTTGCTTTTTCCCCAAACTGTAAATCCGGGAAATACAGACCTACAGGCACTACCTGATCCAAGTCTTGCGACATAGGATGCTTTTTGCCTGAATTCAGTTTCATCAAGCATAATACCATTAAGTTCAGTATCAAGTGAGCAAAGGCAAAGCGCTAAAGCACTGAATGCCGAAGCTGATGAAGCAATACCGGCTGAATGAGGGAATGTATTATGAGTTTCGAGTTTCAGGTTTACCTGGGCGAGCCAGGGGAAAATATCAGTAACAGATTGAAGATATTTAGTCATCCTTTCACCGAAAGCAGCATTTTGTGTTCCTTCGAACCAGAAATCCAGGTCAACAGATCCTTTGGTTTTACGTGGCAATGCTGTAAGCGAGGTTTCAGTAAAAGCTTTTGACAGAGTTATACTCAGCGAAGAATTTACAGGAAGTTGCCGGCCGGTTTTCCCCCAGTATTTTACGAGCGCTATATTACTTGGCGATTGCCATGAAACGGTTATTGGCTCTGACAAAGCAGAAGTTAATTCAGAACCGGGAAAATCAGAGTTAGTCATCTGAAAGTTAAATTTGGATGCTAAAGTACAATATCATAATAACTAAACCATGTTTCGAGGCCTTTACTTTTCAGGTAAGCGGAAAGTAAGCCTGGGTCATCATTCCAGGTAAGCATGCAAAAATCTCCGCCCCATGCCCCAAGAGACTTTACTTCTCCGGGCAGATCAGTGAATACAGTTTGCCTTATTGATGGAGTTTCCAATAAATTGCTGATCATTATTTCGTGTTCAAGCATCACTTTCTCAAATTCCGGGAGCGATGATGACTGCAGCATTCTATCTGTCAGCAGATTGGCTTTTTCGATAATTTCATGGTCCGGGTTTGAGTTCCGGTTGCGGTATTTTTGAATTCCTGCGTCAGAGTCCTGCTTATTTCCCTGGTACACAAAATAGATTTTATCTGCAAAAGCAGGTAAAAAAGGCACACGCTCAAATTCAGGTGTGTTTTCAATCAGGGAATATACTATCGGACCATTACTGACAGCACATGCAATGTCGTAGCCCGAACCTTTCGATACTTCAAAATGCAGTTTAAAAGGATCAATTTCTGCCCAACCGGCAATAGCGGCAATGAGGGTTGAACTGCTTCCAAGGCCCCAAAGCAAAGGATAATTTAGTGTGGATATTACGTTACAACCTTTAACTGAAATGCAAAAATCAGGATTTAGTTTTTTGGCAGCAATCAACAAACGCTGAGGATATACTGCAACACCCGGATTGCTGCTTTCAATAATACTGAATTCACTTAATGAATATTTCCCATTGAACCATGATGAACCGTCATTAGCAATCGATTGCCAGGAAATAAATTCCTGCTGATTTTCTTGCACACTCAATCGCTGCCCGAACTTTAAAGGCACAGCCATAGCCCTGGCACCATTTAAAACAAGGTACTCGGAGGTTAGCAACAGTTTGGCGTTATAGTAGGAATTGAATTGCAAGGCTATTTTATTTTTTAGTTTCAGGTTTTTCTCCACTGAATTCACTGCGACCGGTTCAGAGTTTAGCTTCGCTGAGTTCGCTTCGCTCGGTTCAAGTTTCTGGTTTCAAAATCACAAATTACAATTCAAAAATCAAAACTCACAAATTCTTTTACCTCTCTAAAATTCACTCTGTCACTTAATCTCTCAGTCATCCTTCGCCCGGTCTCCCCTCTCATTGTCACCCCTCGATGATCAACCACGGATCGAATCCAGGAAACCACTTACCGCGCTGTGCGACACTTTCTCGTGTTTGAAAAATTCAACGGTTTGCTTTTTCTCTTCATCCGTAGCCTGGTAAACATTCAGAATATTAAGAAGGTGCATCTTCATATGTCCTTTTTGAATTCCTTTGGTAACCAGCGATTTAACTGCCGAATAGTTATTGGCAAGTCCGGCAGCCGAAGCAATCATCATTAGTTCTGTAGCATCCGGATTACCAAGCAACTGCAACGAAAGTTTAGCTAACGGATGTAAATGTGTGAGACCGCCTACTGTACCAAGAGCCATAGGAACTTCGAGTGAAAAGCGGAAAGTATTTCCTGAAATTTCAACTTTCGACAAACTGCTGTATTCACCGTTTCGCGAAGCATACGCATGCCCGCAGGCTTCCACAGCCCGGAAATCGTTTCCGGTAGCAAGAACCACTGCGTCAATTCCATTGTAAATTCCCTTGTTATGGGTTGTTGCACGATACCTGTCGACCTGGGCAATACGAACACCGGTTTCGAAACGTGTCACAAATTCCCTGTCGGTATATAAATCGTCGTAATGATGGCCATCTTCAATAATCTCACCTTCAACCCAGGTACGAACCAGGCAGCTTGGGGTATAGTTTGAAAGGATTGACATGATCACCTGCAAACTGTAAATTGAAAAGTCGATACATCCTGCCGCATAATCGCGTAAAGTATCAGCAAACTCTTCGAGGCATGAATTGATAAAATTAGCGCCCATTGAATCGCGGGTATCAAATGTTGCTTTCACTTGGTAATAATCAGGAATTTTATCCGTCATATCCACCAACTCAATATTTAAAATTCCCCCGCCACGTTTTACCATATTTGCAGTAATGCGGGAAGTATTGGCAAACATCTGCTTCCTGATTTCAGAAAAATGGCGGGCAATTAATTCATGGCCACCATTCCATGAAAAATGAACCTGCCCTATTTTTTCGAGACCTAAAATTTCGCTGTGAAAGCCTCCCCTTACGGCCCAGAATTTGGCTGCGCCTGATGCAGCAGCAACAACAGAACTTTCCTCAATTACCAGAGGAACCATGTACATTTTTCCGTTAATCAAAAAATTAGGTGCTATGCCGTATGGAAAGAAATAATTACCAAGGGTATTTTCGCTGAATTCATCAATCATTTTCTGAGTTGCCGGATCGCGATGCCAGGAAGCATGCAAAGTTTGGCTGAATAATTCGGGATCAGGTACTTTAGATGCTACTAGGTCGATCTTTTGGTCCTTATCCAATCGTGAAAACCCGGTAGTAATATTAATATCTTTCATTTTTTGATTTTGAATGGCAAAGCTAGTGAATCGTAATGGTGAAAATTATTATATGCACAAATAACATTTGCATTACTAGATTGTTTATTGTTTGGTTTTATATTTTAAACATCTAAACATGTCAGATCGTTCGAAATTCCTAACAACATCATGGCATAGGTAAATTTCGTGATATTCCAGTTTTAATATTTCTCTTCTGAAAAATTCAATAGCTTTGTCAAAGTTTCCAATCAAAGCTTCTTTATGCTATTCTTATCGGCTGATTGTATTATTCCAATAGAAGGACAAGCTTGCTTCAACAGTGTTCTTGTTGTGGAAGATGATGGAACCATAGAAGGAATTTATACCAAAAACGAACTGACAGGTCCGCTCTACGAAATCATTCATTATAATGGTATTCTTTGCCCCGGGTTTGTAAATACCCATTGTCACCTTGAACTTTCATGGGCAAAAGGATTATTTTCAGAAGGCGAAGGCCTTGATTATTTCATCTGGCAACTCGGTAAATTCAGGAAATCTGTTTCTGAAGCCTATAACCGGAAAGCAATCGAAAAAGCAGCATCCGAAATGATACAATCGGGGATTGTGGCAACAGCTGATATTGCCAATGGGGATCATACATTGGATTTAAAAAGTAAAAACACGCATTATTTTCACACATTTATAGAAGTTTTCGGATCAGATCCGTCTAGCGTAGACGCTATTTTTGAAAAAGCAGCTCAATTAAAAGCAGGATTTAATAATCAATCGCTGGCTGCTTCTATAGTTCCTCATGCAACTTATTCACTATCGGATGAACTGTTCAGACTTATAGCCAAATCTGGAAAAGGAGAGTTGCTTACTATCCATCACCAGGAAAATGAAGATGAGAACCGCTTTTACAAGGATGGAAGAGGACCGGTTTCTGCACGAAGAAAAGCATTCAATCCTGATATACCGGCATATTCAGGAACCGGCAAACGCCCGATGGAAAGCATCGCAACTTACTTTGACCCGGATCAGAAGATGCTCCTGGTGCACAATACAGTTTCACAACAAGAGGATATTGATTTTGTGCAGGGATATTTTAGTCAGCCTTACTGGTGCTTATGCCCGAATGCAAACCTGTTTATTGAAAAGCAGCTTCCCGATATTGACCTTTTTCGCAGGAACAACTGCCAAATTACAATTGGAACCGACAGCCTGGCATCGAACCATACGTTAAGTATACTTGAAGAAATAAAGACTATCCAAAAGTATTTCCCTCATATTTCCTTACTTGAATTACTAAAATGGAGTACACTTAAGGGCGCAGAGTTTTTAGGTGTAGAAAATAAACTGGGAAGTTTCGAAAAAGGGAAAAAGCCTGGTGTCGTCCTTATTGAAAATATTGATTTAAAGACATTACAACTCAAACCCGAAACTACCTCACGACTTATAATCCCTGCCAACCTATGAAAGTAATTCTGAATAACAGCGAAGTAATTATTTTTAAAGGTGCCACAATCAGTGAGATGGTTTTAGCCTATTCAATACGAAGCCACAAAATGATGAAAAGCGGCAAACTTTGTGTTTATGACCGGTTTGGAAATTTAACCGAGCCGGATGGCCCGGTTTATGACGGGCAATTGTTCTATCTGAAAAGAGCAGAATGAGATTGAGAAGAGAATTGTTTAATTCAAAAAATACAAGCGATAATCTGCCTCTGATTCACCTGTTTGCCAGTAGAGTAGAGCGGGAAGGATAAAAGCACCTTCCCTGCCCCCTCGTCAAACCGTACGTGCGGTTTTCCCGCATACGGCTTTCCTATAAACTTCTTCATTTGCATTCACAAGCGAACCTTTTGTAGTACAAATTT
>CAIRMR010000046.1 GCA_903879715.1 uncultured Bacteroidales bacterium | reverse complement strand
ATTTGCCCTATCAAAATTAAAACGCATGGCAGAAAAGCAAAAAGTCTTTTTAAATATGGACTGACATTCCTTGCTAATGTATTGTTCGGTAATGATTTAAGTAAATTTAAAGAGTGTTGTGGATTTTTGTCATGTACTTAGGTAAATAATACTAAATTTGTCACCCAAGAATTAAATTTCGATTAATAGTTAAACCAGAATAAGTCGCGTTATCAGCTATTGCAAATAAGCATAAAGTCGGTCTGAAATATGGTTCATTCCCAATTTTTAAAATAAATCTGCACCTATGAAAATATTAGTCTGTATCAGCAACGTTCCTGATACTACAACGAAAGTCAAATTCATTGACGATTCCAAAAAGCTTGATGTGAATGGTATTCAGTGGGTTATAAATCCATGGGATGAACTTGCGCTCACTCGTGCCCTGGAGTTAAAAGATGATGCGTCAAACGGAATTCAGTCTGTAACAGTTGGCCATGTTGGTTTGATCAGTTCTGATCCTACATTGCGCAAAGCGTTGGCAATAGGAGCCGATGATGCCATTCGTGTAAATATTGAATCAGGCGATGCATATACAATTGCAGCTGAACTTGCAGATGCTATCCGGAAAGAAAATTTCGATATTATCCTTTGCGGTATCGAATCCAGCGATCATAACGGATCAACGATAGGAGGGATGCTGGCCGAATTTTTAGGATATCCTTCGGTAACGGGAGTTTCGTCCGTTAAAATTGAAGGCGGCCAAGCAGTATTAACCCGCGAAATTGATGGTGGCAAGGAAATTTTATCCGTTCCTTCTCCGTTTGTTGCTGTTGTACAAAAAGGTATTGCAAAAGAACCCCGCATCGCTGCCATGCGCGGTATAATGATGGCCCGGACCAAACCTATTAAAGTTGTCGAGCCACAAGCTATTGACAGCCTCACAGAAGTTATTAATTATGAGATGCCCAAACCACGCGCAGCCTGCAAATATGTAGCTGCTGAAGATGCCGGCCAACTCATTGCCTTGCTTCAGAATGAAGCCAAAGTCTTTTAATTTTTTAAACAGCCAAAAACGAATTATTATATGTCAGTATTAGTATTCCTCGAAAATTGGGACGGTAAGTTCAAGAAATTATCCTTTGAACTGGTTTCATATGCTTCCAAAGTTGCAGAAATGCTTGGTCAGCAGGCAATAGCCTTATCAATCGGTAAAGTTGATGCCTCAGAACTCGAAAAATTAGCCACCTACGGCGCTGAAAAAGTGATCAGCATCGATAATGATCTGATCAAAGCTTTTGATGAGCAGGCTTATACAAGTATGATTGCTGAAGTAGCTCAGAAAACCGGAGCCAATGTTCTCGTTCTTGCGAACAATAATTCCGGAAAAGCTTTGGCTCCAAGACTTTCAGTGAGACTAAAAGCTGGTGTAGCATCAGGTGCCAGCAAATTACCGGTAAGCCTGAGCCCGTTTGTTGTGTACAAAAAAGTATATTCCGGTAAAGCTTTTGCTAATGTTGCAATTAAAACTGAAATCAAAATTCTTACACTTGCTCAGAACTCTTTTGAGGTTGTTGAATCACCAAAAGCCTTTGTTCATGAGAAGTTGGATATTCAGCCCGATGGAAACCTGCTGAAAACCCAGCTTAAAGAAGTTCAGAAACAGTCGGGTAAAATCCTGATTACAGATGCTGATATAGTTGTTTCCGGTGGTCGTGGAATGAAATCGCCTGATAATTGGGCTCCATTGGTTGAACTGGCTGATTTACTTGGCGCTGCAACTGCATGTTCCCGTCCTGTTTCCGACGAAGGCTGGCGTTCGCACGACGAACATACCGGGCAAACCGGCAAAATAATTGCACCAAACCTTTATTTTGCTATCGGAATTTCAGGAGCAACCCAGCATTTAGCCGGTGTAAGTTCTTCTAAATTTATCGTAGCAATTAATACCGATAAGGATGCACCGATTTTTGAAGCCGCACAATATGGAATTGTTGGCGATGCATCGAAAGTACTTCCAAAGCTGGTGGAAGCTGTTAAAGTAATGAAGTCAAAATAAGTAGGTTTCACATAATATTAATGAAAGTGTCCTTAAAAGTTTATTCTGTCTGAATGGGTTTTAAGGACATTTTAAATTATTGTAAATCAATTAATTATGGCAAAGCAAATTGTTTTTGCAATTACAATTCTGATCACATTGGGTGTTTTTACATTCACCATTCTCAGGCTGATCAGCTATTTTAAATTTACCAAAGCCAATTTCCCGATCCGCGATTTTGGTAAGCGTTTTAAGATAATGCTTGAAGTTGCCATTGGGCAGACGAAGATATTCCGCCGCCCGGTAATCGGATTTTTCCATGCGCTTGTTTTCTGGGGATTTTGTGTAATTATTTTCGGAAGCATCGAAATGATTATCGACGGGCTTTTTGGCGTTGAGAAATCACTGAAAACATTAGGCGTGCTGCACAATATAATCATGGCATCAGGAGATGTTTTTGCCTTGCTGGTAGCCATTTCTATTCTTGTCTTCCTGGTTCGCAGGTTATTTATGCATATCAGCCGCTTCGAAGGAATCGAGATGAAGAAAATATCGCACCAGGATGCTAATATCGCGCTCAGCATGATTTTATTGCTGATGCTTTCACTGATAGGAATGAATGCTTCGTATGTTCAGCTTAAGCTGACTGCCGGTGAAACTATTTATGGTGTTTACCCGGTAGGAGTGATGCTGGCCCCGATATTTAGTGGATTGACAGTAAATGGTTTGCATTTAACTTATGAGATTTGTTGGTGGTCGCATATTCTACTGATCTTCATTTTTGCTAATATTCTTCCTTATTCAAAGCATTTTCATGTTTTTATGTCGGTTCCCAATACGTTCCTTACGCGCCTGGAACCACTTGGCAAACTGACTAATATGGATGACATCACCCGTGAAGTAAAAATGATGCTTGATCCAAATGCAACTTTTGATGCTCCGGCAGCCGATGCTCCAATCAGTCGTTTTGGTGTTAAAGATGTGGAAGATGTTTCGTGGAAAAACTATTTCGATTCATTAACATGCACTGAATGTGGTCGTTGTACATCGGTTTGTCCTGCAAACACGACTGGTAAAATGTTATCACCACGTAAAATATTTATGGATCTCCGGGCCAGAATGAAGGAAAAAGGTCCCGGATTGGTTAAAGTTGGTAAAGATTTTAACGACAATAAATCATACCTGCGCGATTATATTTCGGAAGAAGAACTCTGGGCCTGCACTACATGTAATGCATGCGCGCAGGAATGCCCCGTAAATATCAATCATCCTACCTTGATTGTGGATATGAGGCGTTACCTCGTAATGGAGGAAAACAGTGCGCCCAGTGGCTTAAAAACCATGTTCAGCAATATCGAAAACAATGGAGCTCCATGGCAGTTCTCGCCGGAAGATCGTTTGCTGTGGGCTGATAACCTGGAAATAAAAGTTTAATAAAAATAAACCACGGAGGCACGGAGAGCACAGATATTCACGGAGAATATTTATTTAGCAAAAGTACTATTAATGCTTTCAAAAACTTTAACTCTTTGTTCCTCAGTGCCCTCCGTACCTCCGTGGTAAAAAAAATATCGTATAAGTAATGGAAACTAAAAAGATAGAAATCCCTGTAATGGCTGACTTATTTGCCCGCGGCGAAAAACCCGAATACCTTTTTTGGGTAGGCTGCGCCGGCGCTTTCGACGACAGGTATAAAAAAGTAACCCGGGCTTTTGCCAAAATACTCACACATCTCAATATCAGTTATGCTGTTCTTGGTAAAGAAGAATCCTGTACCGGCGATCCCGCCCGCAGGGCTGGTAACGAAATGCTTTACCAGATGCAGGCTTTGCAGAATATCGCTATTCTGAATGGCTATGAGGTAAAGAAAATTATCACCATTTGCCCGCATTGCTTCAATATTTTCAAAAACGAATATACTGATCTTGGGGGCAACTATGAAGTGATCAATTATATCCAGTTCCTCGATAAATATATTGAAAACGGTAGCATTAAACTGGATGCCGGCATGCTTGGAAATACCCGAATCACTTACCACGATCCATGTTATCTTGGACGTGGCAATGATATTTATGCTGAACCCCGAAGCATTCTGAAAAAACTTACCAACGATTTTGTAGAACTGGAACGCAATAAGAGTTTTTCCTATTGCTGTGGGGCCGGTGGAGCCCAAATGTTTAAAGAAGCAGAACCCGGTAAAAAGGAAGTGTTTATTGAAAGAACTGAAGAAGTTCTGCGAAGTGATGCCAAAATCGTTGCAACAGCCTGCCCCTTCTGCATGACTATGCTCACTGATGGTCTGAAATACAAGAATAAAGAAGATGTGAAAAACTTTGATATTGCAGAGTTGATCGTACAGGTTTTGGATCTTTAGAATTTGGCAAATAGTTAATGGAAAATAGAAAATAGGAGAGAATTTCTGTTCCCTTTAGAATAAGAATAATGGAAAATAGTAGTAGAATTGACCTACTATTTTCCATTTTCCATTTTCTATTAACTCATTCCCTTTCATCGTCCCCAAACTTTTTATTTATCAACTTTTTCGATTAACATCCGGCTATAATCAATTCATACCTAGGCAGATATGCAACTATCTGCATGTTTAAAACATTGATTCAGGCTGTATTACAGCTTTTCCGCTTGTAGTTTATCTCTAAAAGTGTAAATTTGCGGCCGTAATTACCCATCGCAAAATACTTTTTGACTTACATTATACTAAGTCATAACCAGATATACCATCTATGCGTTTTAGAATAATTGTGTTAGCCAAGCAGGTTCCGGACACCCGGAATGTTGGAAAAGATGCCATGAAAGCTGATGGCACCGTTAACAGGGCAGCGTTGCCTGCCATTTTTAACCCCGAGGATTTACACGCCCTTGAACAGGCTCTCAGCATTAAGGACAAATTGCCCCATGCTGAAGTCATTCTTTTAACAATGGGTCCTTTCCGTGCTGCCGAAATCATCCGGGAAGCCATGTATCGGGGCGCTGACAGGGGATACCTGATCACCGACCGTAAATTTGCCGGTTCCGATACTCTTGCAACTTCCTATGCCTTATCTCTTGCTGTTAAGAAGCTTGCGCCTTATCACCTTGTGATTTCAGGCCGCCAGGCAATTGATGGCGATACCGCCCAGGTTGGTCCTCAGACTGCCGAAAAGCTTGGCATTCCTCAGATTACTTATGCTGAAGAAATTCTTTCGGTAGATGCCAAAAAGATTATTGTGAAGCGCAGACTCGAAATGGGAGTAGAAGTTGTTAACTCAACATTACCTGCTGCTATTACGGTTCATGGTTCTGCCCCGGTTTGCCGCCAGAGGGTTGCCAAGTTGCTTATGAAATACAAGCATGCCCGCACTGTAACTGAACTTCAGAACGAAACAAAGGATTATACCGAATTATACAACGACAGGCCATACTTGCTTATTGAAGAATGGACTGCCGAAGATCTGAATGCCCAGTCCGAAATGCTTGGTCTTTCAGGATCGCCTACCAAGGTTAAAAAGATCGAAAATGTTGTTTTTCAACATAAAGATTCCAAAGTTATGGGCAGTTCCGATAAGGAAATTGAAGGCCTGATGCAGGAACTGATCGGCAGCCACATTATCGGCTAATCAACTAAAAAATAAATTACTGATTAATACAGAAAGCACGTGAACAACATATTTGTTTATTGCGAAGTTTCCGAAGAAGGATCGATAGCTGATGTTAGCCTTGAGCTCTTATCGAAAGGTAAGAAACTGGCCGGCGACCTGAAAGTGAAGCTTGAAGCAGTAGTATTAGGCTACAAAGTTAAAAACCTGGAAACACTTTTATATCCGTTTGGCGTTGATGTAATCCATTACGCTGATGATGAGAGGCTTTTCCCTTACACCACTCTTCCTCACGCTTCAATTATCCTTGATTTGTTTGGAAAAGAAAAACCGGAAATAGCTCTTTTTGGAGCTACCAGTATCGGTCGTGATATTGCTCCACGCGTTGCTTCGGCACTTCGTTGCGGGTTGACAGCCGATTGCACCAGCCTCGAAATCGGCGACCATTTTGAAAACAAAACCCAAACTGAATATAAAAATCTTTTATACCAGATCAGGCCTGCTTTTGGAGGCAATATAATTGCTACCATCATCAATCCCGAAACCCGCCCGCAAATGGCTACAGTTCGGGAAGGCGTGATGAAAAAAGAAATTTTTTCGAATAAGTTCAAAGGAAAGCTACAGAAAATTGATGCTAAAAGCATTCTGAAAGATGATGACTTTGCCGTTACCATTATTGAGCGTCATATCGAAAAAAGCAAGATCGACATCAAAAACTCGCAGGTAATTATTGCCGGTGGATATGGTGTTGGATCAAAAGAGAATTTCGACCTGCTTTTCCAGCTTGCTGACATACTTGGAGCACAGGTCGGCGCATCACGCGCTGCGGTTGATGCCGGTTTTGTTGAGCATGAGCGCCAGGTTGGTCAAACCGGCGTAACTGTTCGTCCTAAACTTTACATTGCCTGCGGAATTTCAGGAGCTGTTCAACATCGTGCCGGTATGGATCAATCGGCTCAGATTATTTCAATCAATACCGATATCAGCGCTCCAATCAATAACATTGCTGACTATACTATTGTTGGAAATGTGGCGGATATAATTCCGAAAATGATCAAATATTACAAGAAAAACTCGAAGTAAAACTACCGACTATAATGGAAAATTTTTATAACGACAATCCCCATCTGAAGTTTCACCTTAACCATCCCTTGATGGAGAAAATTGTGAAACTGAAAGAGTCGGGTTATACCCAGAAAGAGAAATACGATTTTGCACCTCTCGATTTCGAAGATGCCATCGACAATTACGATAAAGTAATGGAGATCATTGGCGAAATCAGCGGCGAAATCATCGCGCCAAATGCTGAATCTGTCGATAAAGAAGGACCACAGCTTATTGACAACGAAGTTAAATATGCCCGCGGTACTCAGCAGAATTACGATGCGCTTGTTAAAGCCGGTTTGGTTGGGTTTACTCTTCCAAGAGAATATGACGGACTCAACGTTCCTACGGTTCCTTATGTAATGTCCGGTGAAATTGTATCACGTGCTGATGCAGGTTTTGCTAACATATGGGGTTTACAGGATTGTGCCGAAACCATTCATGAATTTGGTTCTGAGGAATTAAAAGCTGAATTTCTGCCACGTTTTTACAAAGGCGCAACTGCTGCTATGGATCTTACCGAACCTGATGCAGGTTCCGATTTACAGGCTGTTCAGTTAAAAGCTACTTACGATATTCATAAACATCGCTGGATTCTTGATGGCGTAAAACGCTTTATTACCAACGGAGATGCTGATATTTCGCTGGTTCTTGCGCGTTCCGAAGAAGGAACTTCGGATGCCCGTGGACTTTCACTTTTTGTTTACGATCGCGCTGATAATGCAGTTACGGTTCGCCGGATCGAAAACAAATTAGGGATTAAAGGATCACCAACTTGTGAGTTGGTATTTCACAATGCGCCTGCAAAACTGATTGGTGATACCAAACTTGGCCTTATCAAATATGTAATGTCGCTGATGAATTCAGCACGTTTGGGTGTAGGTTCACAATCAGTTGGTATTGCTGAAGCTGCTTATCGCGAAGCATTCAAATATGCCAACGAACGTGAGCAATTCGGCAAATCCATTATAAAATACCCGGCAGTTTTCGAAATGCTTACCAATATGAAAGTAAAGATCGACGCTATGCGCACTTTGCTTTATGAAACTGCCAGGTATGTTGATGTTTACAAAGCCTATAATTTTACCTCTCACGAGCGTAAACTTGAGCCCGAGGAACGCCAGGAAGCTAAAGTATATCAGAAGTTGGCCGACATGTTTACTCCTTTAGTAAAGTTGTATTCAAGCGAGCAATGCAACCAGATTGCCTAC
Organism: uncultured Bacteroidales bacterium; assembly: GCA_903879715.1. GTDB lineage: Bacteria > Bacteroidota > Bacteroidia > Bacteroidales > UBA4417 > UBA4417. Next base: position 2,790 of record CAIRMR010000046.1, on the reverse strand, counting down.
GATTCCATCCAGATTTTTGGTGGGACAGGCTATATGAAAGATTTCCCGATCGAACGCATCTACCGCGATGCCCGTATTACCACTATTTATGAAGGAACTTCTCAACTCCAGGTTGTTGCAGCCATTCGTTATGTTGGAAATGGAGGATACCTGGCAAATATGCGCGAACGTGCTCAGCAACTGGTTAAACCTGAACTTGAGTACCTGAAAGGCACACTCGAAAAAATGACTGAGCAATTTGCCAAAACGGTTGAGAAAGTGAACGAATTTGGTGATAACGAATATTTCGACTTCCACGCCAGGCGAATGGTTGAAATGGCAGCCAATGTGCTGATCGGGTATATGTTGCTTTTTGATGCAAACAGGAGTGATGTTTATGTAAAGTCAGCCGATATTTTCATACGGAAAGGAAGGTCCGAAAACATTGCATCAGTTAGTTTTATCAACAATTGTCATCCTAAAGATGTGAATGATTTCAAAATGTAGAATAGTTTAAACTGCTGGTTTTAATTTTATAAACTGGCTTATAATATTGATTATAAATAGAATTGAAAGAAAGAACGCTCCCCCAAAAGGCGTTCTTTTTTATTTTATAGCGGTTCATATCTAATGGAATTAAATTTTTATTAACATATAGAAATTCCGGTGATGTATTTTTTGTACTTTTCGCCTGATTTTCACAGGTGGATCATTTTTTTTAAGGCCATTCCTTTATCAAAATTCAAGAATTCAGGATTTGAAAATCAGTATTAAAACGATGATTAAAACCAATTTCATAAATATCAATTAAATACATTTTCACATAACGATTTTTGAAATAATATGGAGAACAGAAAAGTACTTAAAAGCGGAGAGTTCCTTGTTGACACAGTAGAAGCGAAAGATGTTTTTATTCCGGAAGAATTTGACGACGAACAGTTGATGATTGCTCAATCCTGCCAGGATTTTCTTGAAACTGAAGTTTATCCCAACCTGGACCAGATTGATAGTCCGGATATTAAACTGATGCGTTCAATTCTCGAAAAATCGGGTGAACTGGGATTGTTAGCCATTGCATTACCCGAAGATGTTGGTGGATTTGGCCAATCGTTTGTGACGCAAATGCTTGCCGCTGAAAAGATTGGAGCAGGATATTCATACTCAGTTGCCTTTATGGCACATTGCGGAATAGGGACTTTACCCATCGCATATTACGGAAACGAGGAACAACGACAGAAATATGTTACCAAACTTGCTACCGGTGAACTTATCGGATGCTATTGCCTGACCGAGCCCGGCGCCGGCAGTGATGCAAACGCAGGGAAAACGAATGCAGTTCTTTCAGCCGATGGAACACATTATATCCTGAACGGACAAAAGATGTGGATCACCAATGCCAATTTCGCTGATATTCAGACTGTTTTCGCCAAGGTTGGAACCGATCGTATTCTTAGTGCATTTATTATTGAAAAAGATATGCCGGGCGTAGTTATTGCTCCTGACGAGAAAAAAATGGGAATCAAAGGTTCATCAACGGCCCAGATTTTCTACAATGACGTAAAAGTGCCTCTTGAGAATATGCTCGGCAAGCAGGGTGAAGGTTTCCGTATTGCGCTCAGCATTCTGCATATGGGCCGTATCAAACTGGGCGCCAATGTTATAGGGGCTTCCAAAAAAGCAATCAACGATTCCGTTAAATATGCCAATGAGCGCAAGCAATTCTGTGTGCTAATCTCGACTTTCGGGGCTATCAAACACAAATTGGCACAACAAGCGATAAAAACCTTTGCCGCCGAATCAGCAACCTACCGCTTAAGCAAGGATATCGACGATCTGATCATAATCAATAAAGCATCAGGAATGGACCATGGACGTGCAACTATCGAAGGTATTAGTCATTATGCTGTCGAAGCTGCAATTCTTAAAGTTTATGGTTCTGAAGCCCTGGATTATGTAATTGACGAAGCTGTCCAGATTCATGGCGGCATGGGATATTCAGCTGAAATGGCCGTTGAGCGCGGTTACCGTGATTCGCGTATCAACCGGATTTTTGAAGGTACCAACGAAATTAACCGGCTGATCATTGCTGATACAGCTATAAAACGTGCGCAGAAAGGCGAATTCGATCTTTTCGGACCAGCTGAACAGCTTTACAATAACCTCGATAAGATTACTTCAGGTAAAGTTGAAGCTGAAAGTTATTATTCCGAAAAGCGCCGCTATCTGGCCAATTTTAAAAAGGTTATATTAATCGCCATTCATGGCATCACTACCTATTTCGACAAGAAATTAGTGAAAGAGCAGGAAGTTATGAATAATCTTTCCGAAATGATCATGGAAACCTATATTGCTGAATCACTCGCGCTTAGGGTTGAGAAACTCGAGAGCATGAAAGGCAATGCTGAAATTTTCCGCGATATGCTTGATGTATATGTTTATGACACTGCCGATCTGGTACGCAAATCTGCACGCGATGCCGTTAATTCGTTTGCTGAAACTGAACAATCTGAAAAACTGAATGCAGCTATCGAAAAACTCACCCAGGTTGAAGGAGTAAATGTAAAAGAAGCCCGCAGGCGTATCGCCGACAGGCTGATTGAAAATAATGCTTACAAGTTCTAACCAACTAACCAAACCAGGAGTGTGAAGGGCGTCCCGGTTTGGGGCGTTTTTTTTTTGTGTGTCGGGCATGGTCATAACCTATAGGGTGCAAGTCCCGAATGAGTGTTGCAGTACATATCATTAGCTAAGAGCAAGGGTGTCGTGGGTGACTGCGAATCTGAAAGAAGCTGGCGGCAAATATTCGAGCCT
>CAIRMR010000045.1 GCA_903879715.1 uncultured Bacteroidales bacterium | reverse complement strand
GGCCTGTTCCAGGTAACCCTGCAACAGGCTATGGCTATACGGGTGTAGCTCAATTGGTAGAGTGGCGGTCTCCAAAACCGTAGGCTGTGGGTTCGACCCCTACCACCCGTGCAAAATATTTTGACTATATGGCAAATAATAGATTCGTAGAGTACGTCAAAGAAAGTTACGACGAACTCATGCATAAAGTTTCGTGGCCAACATGGAGCGAATTGCAGAATAGTGCAGTAGTTGTATCAGTTGCTTCCCTGATAATTGCACTCGTGGTTTTTATGATGGACAAATCGTTTGAGATCATTCTCCAGCAATTTTATTCATTATTTTAACCTGTATTAAACTATAAGTCTGATATTGGTAACCAACCTTTAAATTCACCATCCGGCATGGGCGAACAAGTGAAAAAGTGGTATGTGGTGAGAGCCATCAGCGGGAATGAGAAAAAGGTGAAAATATACCTGGAAAGCGAGATTAGTCGTCTCAAATTACAGGATTATATTGCACAGGTACTCATCCCAACTGAAAAAGTCTATCTGGTACGTAATGGCAAAAAAGTTAGCAAAGAGCGAAACTATTTGCCTGGCTATGTTTTAATCGAAGCCGTGCTTACCGGGGAGATTCCTCACATTATTCGCAATATCCCCGGAGTATTAGGTTTTCTTGGCTCGAAAGATGAACCTGTACCCCTGAGACAAGCCGAAGTAAACAGGATACTTGGTAAGGTAGATGAGCTCTTAGAGCAAGGCGCCGAATTCAGTATTCCGTATATTGTTGGTGAAACGGTAACTGTCATCGATGGACCATTCAACAGTTTCAGTGGAATCATTGAAGAAATCAATGAGGAAAAGAAGAAACTGAAAGTAATGGTGAAAATCTTTGGCCGTAAAACTCCTTTGGAACTTTCGTTTACGCAAGTGGCAAAGGAAGCCTAGGTAGTTACTAAACTCCGCAAGTACAAATCCTTTAAGAAAAAAAAAGATGGCAAAAGAAGTTGCTGGATTAATTAAACTGCAAATTAAAGGTGGCGCGGCTAATCCTTCACCTCCGGTAGGACCTGCATTAGGTTCGAAGGGTGTGAATATTATGGAGTTCTGTAAACAGTTCAATGCACGTACTCAGGATAGGGCCGGTAAGGTTACTCCTGTTGTAATTACTGTATACAAGGACAAGTCGTTTGATTTTATTGTTAAAACGCCTCCTGTTGCCGTTCAACTCCTTGAAGTGACTAAGCAGAAAAGCGGATCGGCCGAACCAAACCGTAAAAAGGTTGCTTCGGTTACGTGGGACCAGGTCAAAGAAATTGCCGAAGGCAAAATGGAAGACCTTAACTGTTTCACAATCGAATCCGCTATGCGCATGGTTGCAGGTTCTGCCCGTAGTATGGGTATAACTGTACAAGGCGAATTCCCAACCAATATGTAAAGCTGATCGGTTGATCAGGCTTTCATGAATTAAAAATGTGTTATTACCATTAACCTTACGTAAAATGGCTAAATTGACAAAAAATCAAAAACTGGCTTTAGCTAAATACGACAAGGACGCTACCTATACACTAGCTGATGCTGCACGTATTGTCAAAGACATAACAACATCAAAGTTCGACGCTTCTGTTGATATTGATGTTCGTCTTGGAGTTGACCCGCGCAAAGCCAACCAGATGGTTCGAGGTATTGTTACCTTGCCGCATGGAACCGGGAAAACTATTAGTGTTCTCGTGCTCTGTACTCCTGAAAAGGAAGAAGAAGCAAAAGCTGCCGGAGCTGATTATGTTGGCCTTGACGAGTATATCCAGAAGATTAAAGAAGGCTGGACCGACGTTGACGTTATTATTACAATGCCTAGCATTATGCCTAAAGTAGGTGCTCTTGGCCGCATACTTGGTCCCCGCGGACTTATGCCTAACCCCAAGACAGGTACCGTTACTATGGATGTAGGAAAAGCTGTACAAGAAGTGAAAGCCGGTAAAATCGACTTCAAAGTTGATAAATTCGGTATCATTCATGCAGGAATAGGTAAAGTATCTTTTGAGCAGGATCAACTGATTGAAAATGCCAGAGAATTGTTGGCAACAATCGTTAAGTTGAAACCTTCCTCAGCTAAAGGTACTTATGTAAAGAGCGTCTTCATGTCGAGTACTATGAGTCCTGGTGTACGTATCGATGAAAAATCGGTCAAATAATAATTCCGGTAACAATAAGTACTTGATCTTTAAAGAACAAAAATCGCTATGAAAAGAGAAGACAAGAGTCAACTTATAGAATCTCTAACAGAAGAATTAAAAGCTGCCAAGTATATTTATATCACTGATATAGCTGATATGAATGTTGAAAATACAGGTAAGCTTCGCCGTCTCTGTTTTAAAAGGGAAGTAAAGTTGGTCGTAGTTAAAAACGCGTTGCTTCAAAAAGCAATGGAAAAGTCCGGCAAGGACTTTGGGACTCTGTACGATGTTCTGAAAGGTCATACCTCAATTATGATCGCCGAGCAGGGAAGTACCGCTGCTAAGCTGATCAAAGAATTCAGGAAAACATCCCCTAAACCTCTGTTAAAAGGAGCATATGTAGAAGAAATGGCTTTTGTTGGTGACAATCAACTTGACGCTTTAATCGCAATTAAGACCAAAAATGAGCTTATTGCCGATATAATCCTAGCGCTCAACACACCAGCACGCAATGTTATTTCCGCTCTGCAATCCGGTGGACAGAAATTATCAGGTGTAATTAAGACCTTGTCCGAACGTCCTGAATAACATCAGGCAAGCGTACAAAATGAATTAATCAATTATTGTAAAACACTTAAAACAACAAATAAAATGGCAGACTTGAAAGCTTTCGCTGAACAGTTAGTGAATCTGACAGTAAAAGAAGTTAATGAACTTGCTCAGATACTAAAGAACGAATACGGTATTGAACCAGCAGTTGCAACTGCAGTAGCTGTAGCATCAGCAGGTGCAGATGCTCCTGTAGTTGAAGAACAAACTTCATTCGATGTTATCCTGAAACACCCGGGCCAGGCTAAACTGGCAGTGGTTAAATTAGTAAAAGAGTTGACCAGCCTTGGTCTGAAAGAAGCAAAAGACTTAGTTGACGCTGCTCCTAAAGCTCTTAAAGAAGGTGTAACCAAGGACGAAGCAAACGCCCTTAAACAACAACTCGAAGACGCAGGTGCTGAAGTTGAGATAAAGTAAATATTGCTATTTAGACTACAATTACCAAACTGACTTCTTATTCCTGCTTTACGCGCGAATAGGTAGTCAGTTTTCTTCCCGATTTTCATATCGGGATTAATTGTTTAAAAATACTTTGTTTATTTAAATCTTAAACTTCATGGCTTTGGCTTCACAAAAAACTGAACGGTTTAGCTTCGGGACCTCGAAAATCAAATCAGAGTATCCTGATTTTCTCGAAGTACAAATAAAGTCTTTCCAGGACTTTTTTCAACTGGAGACAAATCCTGACAACCGTGTAAATGAAGGCCTTTTTAAGGTTTTTTCGGAAAATTTTCCTATCACAGACGCCAGGAACAACTTTGTTCTCGAGTTTTTGGATTATTTTATTGATCCACCTCGCTATTCAATAGAGGAGTGTATCGAAAGAGGGCTGACATACAGCGTTCCTCTTAAAGCAAAATTAAAACTCTTCTGTACCGACCCCGAGCACGAAGATTTCGAAACTATTATACAGGACGTTTATCTGGGTATGATCCCATATATGACGCCCAAAGGCACATTTGTAGTGAATGGAGCTGAACGTGTAGTTGTTTCGCAGTTGCATCGTTCACCGGGTGTATTTTTCGGTACAAGTTTTCATACCAATGGCCAGCAATTGTACTCGGCCAGAATTATTCCTTTCAAAGGATCGTGGATGGAGTTCACAACGGACATCAACCACGTGATGTATGCATACATCGACCGGAAAAAGAAATTACCTGTAACTACCCTGTTACGGGCTATCGGTTTTGAAAGCGATAAAGATATTCTCGAAATCTTCAACCTCGCTGAGGAAATCAAAGTAAGTAAAGCCGGTCTGAAGAAATATGTAGGACGGAAACTTGCCGCTAGGGTTCTCAGGACCTGGATCGAAGATTTTGGTGATGAGGATACAGGCGAAGTTGTTTCAATCGAACGTACTGATGTAATTATTGACCGCGAAACTGTAATTGACAATAATCATATTGATATGATTGTTGATTCAGGCGCTAAATCAATTCTTCTGCATCGCGACGATATCAACTCGCAGGATTTTTCCATTATCTTCAATACCCTTCAAAAGGATACCGCCAACAGCTCAAAAGAAGCTGTTGAATATATATACAGGCAGTTGCGTAACGCTGAGCCACCCGACGAAGAAACAGCACGTGGAATTATCGAGAAATTATTTTTCTCAGATAAACGCTACGATTTGGGTGATGTAGGACGTTACAGGATCAACAAAAAACTGTCACTTGATATCCCTCTCGAAACAAAGGTGCTTACAAAAGAAGACCTTATTTCGATTATAAAATATCTTATCGGTCTTATCAACTCCAAAACTGAGGTTGATGATATCGATCACTTGAGTAACCGTCGTGTTCGTACTGTTGGAGAACAATTGTACAATCAGTTTGGTGTAGGTTTGGCCCGTATGGCCCGTACCATCAGGGAACGTATGAATGTACGTGACAATGAAGTATTTACACCTATGGATCTGATCAATGCCAAAACATTGTCGAGTGTAATCAACTCGTTTTTTGGCACCAACCAGTTATCACAGTTCATGGATCAGACCAACCCGTTGAGTGAAATTGCTCACAAACGCAGGGTATCTGCTCTTGGACCTGGAGGTCTTTCGCGTGAAAGAGCCGGTTTTGAAGTACGTGACGTTCACTATACTCACTACGGTCGCCTTTGTACGATTGAAACACCTGAAGGCCCGAATATCGGTCTTATTTCTTCGTTATGCGTTTTCGCTAAAATCAATAAACTTGGTTTTATCGAAACTCCTTATAAGACAGTTACTAACGGTAAGGTTGACCTTGCCGATACAATGTACCTGAGTGCTGAGGAAGAGGAAAACAAGATTATTGCCCAGGCAACCACTCCTATGGATGATCTGGGTAATTTTGCTTCCGATAAAGTTAAAGTACGTTACCTGGCCGATTATCCTCTTATTGAAAAAGAGAAAGTCGACCTTATTGATATTGCTCCTAACCAGATTGCTTCGATTGCAGCTTCGCTGATTCCTTTCCTGGAACATGATGATGCTAACCGTGCCCTGATGGGATCGAACATGATGCGCCAGGCTGTGCCTCTTTTGAATCCTGAAAGACCAATTGTCGGAACAGGTATCGAAGGTCGCGTTGCCCAGGATTCACGTGTGCTTATCAATGCCGAAGGCGATGGTATAGTTGAATATGTGGATTCGGTTCAGATTGTTATCCGCTATGCCCGACTGGAAGAAGAGAGACTTGTAAGTTTCGACGAAGATGTTAAAGTTTACAATCTGACCAAGTTTGCACGTACCAACCAGAATACCTGTATGAACCTCAGGCCTATCGTCCGCAAAGGCGACAAGGTGAAAAAGGGACAGGTATTATGCGAAGGTTATGCTACCCAGGCTGGGGAACTTGCTCTTGGCCGTAACCTCATGGTTGCGTTCATGCCTTGGAAAGGTTACAACTTTGAAGATGCTATCGTAATTTCTGAACGCGTTGTGAAAGAAGATATTTTTACATCCTTGCATATTGAGGAATTTACTTTGGAAGTTCGTGATACCAAACGTGGTGTTGAAGAACTTACCAACGATATTCCAAATGTAAGCCAGGAAGCTACAAAAGATCTCGACGAAAGTGGTTTGATCCGTATTGGTGCTGAAGTTAACGAAGGAGATATTTTAATAGGTAAGATTACTCCTAAGGGAGAAAGCGATCCGACTCCTGAAGAAAAATTACTTCGCGCTATCTTCGGTGATAAAGCCGGCGACGTGAAAGATGCTTCACTTAAAGCACCTCCTTCGATGAAGGGTGTTGTTATAAGCAAGAAATTGTTCTCACGTGTAGTTAAGGACAAAAAACTCAAAGCTAAAGAAAAGGATTTCGTTAAGGAACTTGATGAGGAATTCTCAAAAAGCACTACAGATCTGAAACAGAAGCTAGTTGATAAACTCACAGTTCTTGTTAGTGGTAAAACTTCGCAGGGAGTTTACAATAACTTCAAGAACGAAATGGTTCCCAAAAAGGTGAAATTCACCCAGAAAATGTTAATGGGAATTGATTTCATCAATGTAAATCCTAACAAATGGACAACCGATAAAGATGTTAATGAGCTAATCAAACAGCTAATCAACAACTTCATTATCAAATACAAAGAAATTCTTGGTGTTTACAACCGGAAGAAATTTGTTGCTACAGTTGGTGATGAATTACCAAACGGTATTGTTCAGATGGCTAAAGTTTATGTTGCTAAAAAACGTAAGCTTAAAGTAGGGGATAAGATGGCAGGACGCCACGGGAATAAAGGTATTGTCGCACGTATTGTTCGTGAAGAAGACATGCCTTTCCTCGAAGACGGAACACCTGTTGATATCGTATTGAACCCGCTGGGTGTACCTTCACGTATGAACCTGGGACAGATTTTCGAAACTGTACTGGGATGGGCCGGAGCTAAAACCGGAACCCATTTTGCTACACCAATTTTCGACGGTGGTTCAATTGATCAGATCAATGAACTCATGGTTAAAGCTGGATTACCTGAAAACGGAAAAGTTTTCCTTTATGATGGTGGAACCGGTGAGCAATTTGATCAAACGGCAACAGTTGGTTACATCTACATGCTGAAACTTCACCACATGGTTGACGATAAGATGCATGCACGTTCAATAGGACCATATTCACTCATAACACAACAGCCACTTGGAGGTAAAGCTCAATTCGGCGGTCAGCGTTTCGGTGAAATGGAAGTCTGGGCCCTCGAAGCATATGGCGCTGCCAATATCCTTCAGGAAGTTCTTACAGTTAAATCCGATGACGTAGTTGGAAGAGCCAAAGCATACGAAGCCATTGTAAAAGGTGAAAATATGCCGGTTCCAGGTATCCCTGAATCATTCAATGTACTTGTTCACGAGCTCAGAGGTCTTGGCCTTAGCGTAAGCTTCGAATAAATATTCTAAAGCCGCGAAGCATCATGTTCAAAAGACATGATGCTTTGTCCGGCTCAGAATGTTTGTAGTGTAACAACAGTAATTTTAATCGTTAATCCTTTCTTGATATATGGCTTTCAGAAAAGAAAATACAGCCGCTAACAAATTTTCCAGAATCAGGATAAGCCTCGCTTCTCCTGAATCAATTTTGGAAAGATCAAGCGGTGAAGTACTTAAACCCGAAACTATAAACTACAGAACATACAAGCCTGAAAGGGATGGTTTGTTCTGTGAACGCATTTTCGGTCCTGTGAAGGATTGGGAATGTCATTGCGGGAAATACAAGCGGATCAGGTACAAAGGTATTGTTTGCGACCGTTGCGGTGTTGAAGTAACCGAGAAAAAGGTTCGCCGCGAACGCATGGGACACATCCAGTTGGTTGTTCCTGTTGCTCATATCTGGTATTTCCGTTCATTGCCAAATAAAATTGGCGCATTACTTGGAGTTCCCTCCAAAAAACTGGATTCAATTATATATTATGAAAGGTATGTAATTATCCAGGCTGGTGTTCTTGCTTCCGAAGGGCTTAAAACCCTTGATTTTATTACAGAAGAAGAATACTTTGATTATCTCGACAAATTGCCGAAAGACAATCAGTACCTGGACGAAAGTGATCCAAACAAATTTATTGCAAAAATGGGTGCCGAAGCGTTGATTGCTTTGCTCTCACGCCTTGACCTGGACCAGATGTCGTACGATTTGCGTCATAAAGCAAATACCGAAACATCACAGCAAAGGAAAATGGAAGCACTCAAACGTCTCCAGGTTTACGAATCATTCCGCGATGCACAAACACGTGGCGAAAACAAACCTGAATGGATGATCGTGAAAGTGGTTCCTGTAATTCCACCAGAACTTCGTCCATTAGTTCCATTGGATGGCGGTCGTTTTGCTACCAGCGATTTAAATGACTTATACCGTAGGGTTATCATACGTAACAACCGTTTGAAACGCCTTATCGAAATAAAAGCTCCTGATGTTATCATGCGCAACGAAAAACGTATGCTTCAGGAAGCTGTGGATTCACTTTTTGATAATTCACGTAAGGCAAGTTCGGTTAAAACTGAATCGAACCGCGCGCTGAAATCATTAAGTGACAGTCTCAAAGGTAAACAAGGTCGTTTCCGTCAGAACTTGCTTGGTAAACGTGTCGACTATTCAGGTCGTTCGGTTATTGTCGTAGGTCCTGAACTTAAGCTTCACGAATGCGGACTTCCAAAAGATATGGCTTCGGAGCTTTTCAAGCCGTTTATTATCCGCAAGATGCTGGAACGCGGTATTGTAAAAACCGTTAAGTCAGCTAAGAAGATTGTGGATCGTAAAGATCCTGTAGTTTGGGAAATACTTGAAAATATCTTGAAAGGTCATCCTGTTATGCTCAACCGCGCACCAACACTGCACAGGTTAGGTATACAGGCTTTCCAGCCAAAACTGATTGAAGGAAAGGCTATTCAGCTTCACCCGTTAGCATGTACGGCTTTCAATGCCGACTTTGACGGTGACCAGATGGCTGTGCATCTTCCACTGGGAAATGCTGCTATTCTGGAAGCTCAGATTCTGATGCTTGCTTCGCACAACATTCTTAATCCTGCTAACGGTGCACCTATCACTGTACCATCACAGGACATGGTTTTGGGTCTTTATTATATTACCAAAGGCCGTAAAACAGAACCAGGTCATATAATGAAAGGTGAAGGAAAAAGCTTTTATTCACCTGAAGAAGTTATCATTGCTTACAATGAGAAGCAAGCTGACTTACATTCCTGGATCAAGGTTAGAATACCTGTAGAAGAAAATGGTGTTATAGTTGAAAAACTTATTGAAACCACTGTAGGCCGCGTACTTTTCAACCAGGTAGTTCCTGTTGAATACGGATTTATCAATCAGCTTTTAACCAAGAAATCACTCCGTGATATTATCGGTGACTTGCTGAAGAAAACCGGAACTGCAAAAGCTGCCCGTTTCCTTGATGATATCAAGAATTTAGGTTTTACGATGGCTTTCAAAGGAGGTCTTTCATTTAATCTTGGCGACGTAGTTGTTCCGAAACTCAAAGAAGAGCTGATTCATAAAGCAAATCTGGAAGTTGAAGAAGTAATGAGTAACTATAACATGGGTTTCATTACCAACAACGAACGTTACAACCAGATTATTGATATCTGGACCCATACCAACGCGAACCTTACTAAAAAGGTAATGAGTGATCTTTCGACTGATAACCAGGGATTCAATCCGGCGTACATGATGCTTGATTCAGGAGCCCGTGGTTCGAAGGAACAGATCAGGCAGCTTTCAGGTATGCGCGGACTGATGGCCAAACCTCAGAAATCAGGTGCAACCGGAGGTGAAATTATCGAGAATCCTATTCTCTCCAACCTGAAAGAAGGACTTTCTGTACTTGAGTACTTTATTTCAACTCACGGAGCTCGTAAAGGTCTTGCCGATACTGCTTTGAAAACTGCAGATGCCGGTTACCTTACACGTCGTTTGGTTGACGTAGGCCAGGATGTTATCATTTCCGAACCTGACTGTGGAACCTTGCGTGGACGTGTTACTTCTGCTTTGAAGAAAAACGAAGAACTTGTTGAGTCACTTTACGATCGTATTCTGGGTCGTGTAACTCTGCATGATATTTACCATCCTCACACAGGCGAACTTATTGCCTCAGCCGGTCATGAACTTACCGAGGAAATCTGTACGATTATTGACGAGTCACCTATTGAATCTGTTGAAATCCGTTCAGTACTTACCTGCGAATCCAAACAAGGCGTTTGTGCCCGCTGTTATGGCCGTAACCTGGCAACAGGACGTATGGTTCAAAAAGGAGAAGCTGTTGGTGTTATCGCAGCTCAATCCATTGGAGAGCCTGGTACACAGCTTACATTGCGTACCTTCCACGTGGGCGGTGTTGCAGGCGCTAATATTGCATCTGCATCACGTATCATTGCAAAATACAACGGTGTTATCGAAATTGATGAACTTCGGTCAGTAGCATACAAAAACAATGAAGGCCGTACTTACGAAATTGTTCTTGGTCGTTCAGCTGAAATGAGGATTGTTGATCCGTTAACCGGGATTATCCTGGCTTCGGGACATATTCCGTATGCTTCGAATCTCTATTTTGAAAATGGTTCAACTGTTAAGAAGGGCGACCTGATAACAGAATGGGATCCATACAATGCTGTAATTCTTTCGGAAGTTGACGGTAAATTGTTGTTCGATAACATTACTGAAGGTGTAACTTTTAAAGTGGAAGCTGATGAGCAAACCGGCTACCAGGAAAAAGTTATCATCGAATCGCGTGTTAAAGGCAAGAATCCTTCAATAAAACTGGTTTCCACTGATGGTGAAGAGTTGAAAAACTATGACCTTCCGGTAGGTTCCCACTTACAGATTGAAGAAGGTAAAGTAATTAAAGCAGGTGATGTACTCGTTAAAATTCCTCGTGCTGTTGGTAAAACTGGTGATATCACCGGAGGTTTACCACGTGTAACTGAGTTATTCGAAGCACGTAACCCATCTGATCCAGCTGTAGTTTCTGAAATTGACGGTGTTGTAACTTTCGGTAAGAAACTGAAACGTGGTAACCGTGAAATCATCATCACATCCAAAACCGGTGAAGAACGCAGTTACCTGATTTCAACATCAAAACAGATACTTGCACAGGAAAATGACTACGTGCGTGCCGGTACTCCTTTATCCGACGGTGCTATCACTCCTGCTGATATTCTGGCTATTAAAGGCCCGATGAAAGTACAGGAATATATCGTTAATGAAATCCAGGAAGTTTATCGTCTGCAGGGTGTAAAGATTAATGATAAACACTATGAGGTTATCGTTCGTCAGATGATGCGTAAAGTTGAAGTTGTTGATCCGGGTGATACCAAATTCCTCGAAGGAGAGTTGGTGAACAAGATCGACTTCAACGAAGAGAACGATTGGATTTTCGGTAAAAAAGTTGTTGAAGATTGTGGTGATAGTACCAACCTTAAATCTGGTCAGATTATCAGTGCACGTAAACTTCGCGATGAAAATTCGTTACTCAAACGCCGTGATAAGAAACAAGTAGAATCACGTGATGCCAATTCAGCAACTGCTAAACAAGTGCTGCAAGGTATTACCAGGGCTTCCTTACAGGTTCGTAGCTGGATTTCAGCTGCTTCCTTCCAGGAAACAACCAAGGTTCTTACACAGGCTTCTATTCAGTCGAAGAGTGATGAGCTGTTAGGCTTGAAAGAGAATGTTATTGTTGGACATTTGATTCCTGCAGGAACCGGTTTACGTGAGTACGAACACCTTATTGTTGGTTCGCGCGAAGAGTATGACCGTATGCTGGCTTCAAAAGCTGAGTAATTTCAAACTCAAATCTTATATGGGGAAACTGAATCAACTTAATTGATCAGTTTCCCCTTCTTTTTGGAACAAGAATTTTGTACACAATTTAAAAAGCTAAAATTATGGATATGAATGATCCTAAGAATCAGAATCCGAACCAGATCAATATCGAACTATCCGATGAGGTGAGCGAAGGTATTTATTCGAATCTGGCAGTAATCACACATTCCAATTCAGAATTTGTGGTTGATTTTATTAAACTTATGCCAGGTGTGCCCAAAGCTAAAGTTAAGTCGCGTATCATCCTTACTCCTCAACATGCAAAGCGGTTGTACCGCGCATTAAAGGACAATATCAGCAAGTTTGAATCGGTACACGGTACTATAAAAGAAACTGAGGGTGGAGATTATCCGTTTCAATTAAGCGGACCTGCAGGACAGGCTTAACGTGTGGATTTAATAGAAAAAAAGAGACTCTTTAAAAAAGAAGTCTCTTTTTCTGTTTTAGGTAATGTGTTTTTAGTTGTTAACCACATATTTGTAAACGAGATCGGATTGGTCTGTACTTAGTTTAGCTTTGGGTGCCATCTTGCCAAGAATTTTTGTCCAGTCATCTTTGGAATGCTTTCCCGGGTTTGGTAGTTTGTGACATTTGCCACATTTGCTCTGAAACAAATCGTGGCCTTGTTGAAGTTCAGCAAGAGTTGCAGGTTGAACCTTGTTCACATTCGCTTCGGTTGGAGCATAAATCTGGGTGGTACATGCAACACTTGCAACAAATAATAATGCAATTAGAATAGGTTTCATAGTGGTTGGTTTTATTTGGATATGTAAAGATAACTTATATCCATGATATTTATAACTCCTGAATTACGAATTGAAAGAAAGTTATTATATCAGGAATTTTTTGTGAAAAAATGATTCTTTTCAAAATGATTGGATTATTCATTCAGCAAGCTTTTATTGGCTTTTATATCAAAAAAAAACAGCAACATTAGTAAGAAGTTGCTGCTTAATATCCGTTTAAACGGTTAAAAATAGTATTGTTACACGTTGAATAACGAGTTAACAATTGGATCATTTTTACTTGTACGATCGTCGATACGTTTATCCATCATAAGAGGATATACACATTCGTCAATCAAAGCCTGGCTGGTGCGGGTCGTGACTTTATAAGCACGTCCGGCAGCGGATGTGGATTCGTATGAGAAATCCCATCCAAGTACCATAACCCTGCAGCCGCGGCTGTTGATCTTTTTAATAAGAGGCACATAATCAGTGTCGCCGGCAATAATAACAACTACATCTAATTCTTTGATAAGCGTTAGTTCATAGGTTTCGAGAGAGAACCATACATCAATTCCTTTTTCTTCGGCTTCTCCTGTACGGGAGTCGACTAAGAGAGGATAATTGTGTGTAGTTATTCCTTCGTACATGAAAATGTCGTCAATGCGACGTTCATTCGTCATTTGTGTTAAACGGTAAGACTCATCAGGGTATTTCTTTTCCAGCTGACTGGTCGAATAGCGCCCGCGAAACCAGTGAGTTTCAACAACCTGGCAATAACGTTTTTCTGAGTTTTCGAGTTTTGAAATTTCGTCGCGCAGAAACTCTGCAAGCCCATTAAAGTTAATGGTGCTTTTACGTTCATGGTGGTACCTGTAATAAGAATTAACCTTCAAGAAGAAGGTTCCATCTATGAACAGCCCGATTTTTTTGATTTTCTCTTCCATCTAATGATTTATAAAATAATTACACTAAAAGGTTGTGATATAAAATCTACCTTGATAACATCAACCCTGTTAAATTGTTCATCTTCTTTAAGAAGTACTTATGGATAATTTATGTTGTTAGATTGGCATAAGATTATTCACGGAGATTGCAGCTCGTACCGATTTGAAGAGGCACAAATTTAATCACATTTTGTTCAAAAACAAACTTTGTAATAAAAATCATTTATGATTATCAATCTGAGTAATTTACAATAAGTTCATGGGATCTAGCTGTTTAAGATATGATAATTTAAAACATTCAATTTAACGAATAACTTGTTGAATAATGCAAACTAATTGATGATAGAAGAACATCTTACGCTATCAAGCTTTTTGCGTTGAAATACTTTTTTAAATATAAAAAAAATATAGCTGTATGCAATTAAATATGACAAAAATAGTTTTATATGATTTGTATTTATTGAATGGAAAGTATAGGTTTTTATTTTATGCTATCAGTAAACTTTTTTTTCACCCTCTATCTTAAATGAAACTCAATGATAGTTTATCTAAAATTGTGTCTATAACAGCATAGTTTGAATGATTCCTGCCGGGAAATTTTCGGTTGCTGAGATTTTACCTTCAGCATCGGCAGAAAGGTTGTCACAAAATGTTACTTTAACGATCTTGTTTTTATAGATTTCCTCAACCCAGGTTTCAACAATATACGAAAACCGGTTAGTAATAAGCATTAGAATTGCATCGTGTAATCGTCATATGTAACTTCTTCCAGATTTTCAAAATCTAAGGAATGTTTACTTCATTTTATGCACCCATTTGTAATTGCCATTTGCAGCTTTGGTTGTTGTACTTGTGCTGATTTGTGTGTCAATCCGTATCCGCGTAAAATAATCACGGAAGTAAAGCGCAAAAAATATACTGCCTACAGTTGGTCTGTCAATACTGCGGTAATTAAGCCATAATTCGCGTGGCTGCCCTATCCACACACCAGTAATTCTGTTGATGTAAGAATTCTGACTGATAAGATTTAAACCTGTTTTGTCGAATATATATTCCCACTCGCATCCATATAAAGCCTGGCCACTGGGTTGAAAAGCCGGCAGATACCGAATACTGATGGTTTGATCCGGATTGCTGATTACAAATGAATTAAAATAGATACTACTTGAGTCGCGGATAATCTGGAATTGAGTATTTGCAAAAGCTAAAGCAGAGCCTAACGAATTCAGTTTTACACTGTCAGAGATACCATTGTAATCAGAAATATTGTAAAGAGAATCGAATGTGATTTGAGCCTTTATATGGAAAGTGTTTCCAATACTATTTCCACCGACTGAATGCCACGTATTGTTGTCCTTATAACTAAACCATTCAAAATCAAAAGTCTCGGGTGTTTTGCTGTATTTGTCGTTTGCCAGTTGTGTAAAGAATGTGTATTCAATAAGATAGTTAGCAATATCGAGCTGTTTGTTGAAAAGCGTTGTATCAAAAACATGGCTCGGTGTTTGGGTTTTTCCTGTCAATGCCAGTATAGTTATCAGGAAAGCAAATTGAATTTTTTTCTTCATTTACCGGTAATTAGAACTTATCCATTAATTGAAAAAGACGACAGTTCATAGCAAGAACTGTCGTCTGACACAAGTGTTTGTTACTTGCTTTTATCAGGTGCTGCCGGAATAGCTGGTTGCTCCTTGTAATTTTTCAGTTCGTCGAGGACAATTTCAATAGCTTTATTCAACTGATCATCTATTCCTTCATATTCTCTTGATGGATCGTTGTCGACCTCGATATCGGGTTCAACGCCAACCCCTTCTATGATCCATTTGCTTTCGTCAGCCGAATAGCTTGCGAATTCCGGTTTGCGAAGGTCAGCACCATCAATAAATGGCAATGAACCCCTGATTCCAACCACTCCACCCCAACTCCGTTTGCCGATTACTTTTCCCAACTGATGTTTTTTAAAACCATACGGGAACAAGTCGCCATCCGAAGCTGAATAATTATTAATTAAAAGTACTTTTGGTCCAAGCATCATTTTGGCAGGTGTATGACCGATAGTTTCTACGTTGCGTGCCATGTTGCTGCGTTGAATTTCCCTGCTCAGGCGTTCAATGATCATAGGTGAAACATTGCCGCCACCGTTACCGCGATCGTCAATAATCAAAGCCTTTTTAGCCAGTTGAGGATAGAAATATTTTACAAACTCATTCAGTCCTTCAGCTCCCATATCCGGAATGTGGATGTAGCCGACCTGGCCGTTGGTAGCTTTTTCAACTTTCCTGATATTGTTCTGCACCCAGGTATAATAATAGAGTTTAGCTTCATCATCCACAGGAACTATCAATACTTTTCGGCCACCTTCGGCAGGAGAAGCGTTCAGGGTAAGTTCAACATTCTTTCCTGCTTTGTTTATCAAGGCGGCATAAATATCAGGCATTTCCTTTGTTGGCTTGCCATTGACGGAAGTGATAAACTCACCTTTAACGGCACCCACACCAACATCGGTAAGCGGCGAGTGCAAATCCTGGCTCCAGTTAGCTCCTTGCAGCAGGCTGTCGATCCTGAAATAACCTGAAGCATCTTTGCTGAGCCGGGCTCCCAGCAGACCAAGATTTATTTTTGCAATGGGCTTTCGTTCGCCACCGCTGATGTAGGCATGGCCGACACTTAGTTCACCAATCAATTCGCCAATCAGGTAAGTGAGATCGTTGCGATTGTTCACATAAGGAAGCATAACCGCATATTTGTCGTGCATGGCTTTCCAATCCAGTCCATGCATATTTGGAACATAGAAGAAATCGCGCATCTGGCGCCAGGCTTCATCATAAATTTGTTTCCATTCCTGGCGGTTGTTCACCCAAATTTTGAGATCGGATAAATCAATATATTTTTCGGTACTGATTTTTGATGAAGGAAGGTCTATCATCGTATTCTTGTTTCTCTGCCTGACCAGCATTTTTTTGCCATCGGCAGTAATATCGAAATTGATATCGGCACCCAGATCGGTTTCCTTCTTTAACTTCAGATCAAACATCTTTGCCGACATGCCTTTATCGTTGGCCGTGTTGTAATAGATTTTATCCTCAACCGACCAGAGATTCCAATAGCTGCCAGCATCTACAGGGATTTCAATGATGCGTTGTTGAATTCCTTCCATATCAATTTTTATTGGTTTTATTTCCGGCTCTGGTTCCTTCTTGTCCTTTTTGTCAGCTTTACCGGCAGTTTTGCTTTTCTCTTCTTTAGTTGGTTTTGCATCTTTTTGATCTTTTGGTTCTTCTGCTTTCACTTCATCGTTCGATGGCGCAAATGGCGAAGGCGTATCTTTAGCAAGTGTGACCAGGTAGAGTTTGGTCATGTTTTCGTATGCATAATTCCATTCTACATTGCTGTAAATCGGATCAAATGTACGATCGGAAGTAAAAATCAGGTATTTGCTATTGCGTGAAAAAGTTGGTTGGTCGGATGAGAACCACTGGTCGGTAACTTCATGTTTCGTTTTATCTGCGACATTGAAAAGCACTATTTGCTGCATATCGTTATCCAAGGTGCGACTATAGGTGATCCAGCGGCTATCCGGGGACCAGTCGAAGCTGTTAAATTCACCTGTTTTCGATTTTTCGACAAGGGTGATTTTTTTTGTATCAATTTCAATGTATTGTAAGCGCAGCATTCTGTCACTCCACAGGATTTTTTTACTGTCAGCAGACCAATGAATGGTGTATTTATAGGTATCAGCTCCGGCCGTAAGTTGCACCGCAGGTTCGCTGCCATCCTGTTTCGTGATGTAGATTTCGTATTCCCCACTGGCATCACTCAGGTAAGCAATCCATTTGCCATCAGGTGACCAGAAAGCATCACGATCATGTGCGTTACTGCTTGAAGTTAAGTTCCGGGTAATTCCTTCTTTTACAGGGACACTGAAAATATCACCTCTGCCGGCAACAACAATACGATTGCCATCAGGCGAAGGATTCACAGAACCCATATGGCGCGTAGCATCTTTAAGTTCATTTCTGGCGGTGTTAAAGTCATCAGCGATTTGTACAGTAACTTTGGTTGACGTCTGTGATTTGATATCGAAGATATAGATAAAACCACCATTCTCGTAAATTATCCGGTTATCGCCGGCTGACGGAAATTTGATGTCATACTCAGTATAATTGGTAACCTTCCGGGTTTGGTTTGTTTTCAGGTTATAGCAGAAAAGATTCATCGTGCGGTCGCGGTCGGAGCAGAA
Organism: uncultured Bacteroidales bacterium; assembly: GCA_903879715.1. GTDB lineage: Bacteria > Bacteroidota > Bacteroidia > Bacteroidales > UBA4417 > UBA4417. The sequence continues at coordinate 8,068 of CAIRMR010000045.1, read as the reverse complement.
ATAAATTTCATCAGCAAACCACATAGGCAAAATTTCCTGTGATTGGGTATTTGTGATGTTTCGTGTTGTTTTTGTAGCAAAATCGTGAATCCAGATATCATCTGCCATTCCGCCTTTATAGTATTTCCAGGTGCGGAACTCGCGAAAAACCTGGTTATATGCGAGCTTTTTGCCGTCCGCTGAAAACGAACAGAAACCACCAGCTGGTAAAGGCAATTCCTGCGACATTCCACCTGTAGCAGGAACAGTGAAAAGCTGGCCGATAAAATCATTGAAAGTTTGCTTGCGCGAACGGTAGATTATATTTTTGCCATCAGGAGTCCAACCCATAACAATATTGTTCGGTCCCATCCTGTCGCTGATATCATCACGCCCAAGAGTAGCTGTGATAGTCAGCCTTGCAGGAACGCCTCCCAGCGCAGGCATGGTATAGATTTCAGTATTTCCATCATACTGGGCGGTAAACGCGATGGTTTTTCCGTCAGGCGAAAAATGCGAGAACATTTCGTACCCTGCGTCGTTGGTAAGTTTGCGTGCCATTCCTCCACTCACAGGAACGGTATATAAATCCCCGGCATAGGAGAATACAATCTGGTTTCCATTGATGCTGGGAAATCGAAGTAAGCGGGTTTCTTCCTGAGCAAAGAGAAATGCCTGAACACTCATCAGGAATGCTAAAAGCAGATATTTGTTAAATAGTCGGTTCATCGATAAAACGTTTTAAATTAGGTTTAGATCATCAACAAAGTTACACATTCGATTGTTTCCTGTAAAAAAGAAAATAGCCAAAAGTATTGTATTTTCAGCACTTAAATAATTATATTTTCCGGATAAATTGCGTGATAAAAATACTAATTTAGCACCCTAATTTCAGTATTCAGACTCATGGATTTATTAACACATGATACGTGGTTTTTTACATGGGTACTATTACCTGCTTTAATATTTTTTGCCCGAATCCTTGATCAGAGCATTGGAACAATGAGGCTTATCTTTCTGTCAAAAGGGATGAAGCATATTGCTCCCTTTCTTGGATTTTTCGAAGTTATTATATGGCTTCTGGCAATCGGGCAAATTATGCAGCACCTTGATAACTGGTTATGTTACGTGGCCTATGGCGCTGGCTTTGCAATGGGTAATTTTATCGGGATTACACTTGAGGAGAGATTGTCAATTGGTACATCAATTATCAGGGTGATTCTGTCGAGTGAATCGCCTGAACTTATTGCTGCCTTAAAAGTGCATAATTTCGGACTCACCATACTTAATGCCGAAGGGTCCAAAGGCAAAGTGAAAATCCTTTTTTCAATAATACGACGGAAGGAGATTCCTGTTTTTCTGAATACACTTCATGATTATCATCCAACTGCTTTTTATACCATCGAAGATGTAAAAGAAGCAAAAGAAGGTGTATTTAAACATGGAAGTAAGAAATCACTGGCAAACGGATTGGCATCGATATTGAAAAAAGCAAAATAGGGAATAGGGGAATAGAAAATAGGGGAATTGGTTTATAGCGGTTTAAAAGTATAGTGTGTACAGAGGTAGGGAATAGAGCGATAGAGGTAATAGGTTAAGATGTAAGATGTAAAGAAGTGTGGGAAAAGGAAAAACAGAAAATGGATGATAATAGCTATGGAAATCCTGTTGGCAAATAAGATTTGTTAAACAGTAGGGGTGAAATGAATGATTAAGATTTCTTCACGATAGAAATTCACAATGCTAACACTCATATTCAAAATTGAATTATAATGAAAAATAAAAATATTGGTTTTAACTCTAAGCTGATCCATGGTGGTGAATTTAACGATGCACTCGGAAGCGCCACTGTTCCCATCTATCAAACTTCGACCTTTAAATTCGATAGTGCCGAACATGGGGCTGCCTGTTTTGCCGGTGAGAGTGATGGCTATATTTATACCCGCATCGGGAATCCTACGATTCATGCTTTGGAAACTTTGCTTGCAGAGCTTGAGAATGGTTTTGGAGGAGTAGCAACAAGCTCGGGTATGGGTGCTGTAAATACGGTGTATGCTACGATGTTAAAACAGGGCGATCACGTAGTAAGCTCTGCTGCTGTGTATGGCCCGTCCCGTGTTGTACTCGAAACCTATTATAAAAAGTTCGGTGTTGACGCTTCGTTCGTAAACACGGCAAATGTTGAAGAAATCCGAAATGCCATCAGGCCGGAAACCAAACTTTTATATATAGAAACGCCTTCGAATCCAACTATGGAAATCAGTGATCTGAAAGCGTGTTGCGAATTGGCACACAAGCATGGTATTCCGGTAGCTGTTGATAATACTTTTTGCAGCCCTTATCTTCAGCGTCCGCTCGAATTTGGCGCTGATATAGTGTTGCATTCGCTTACCAAGTTTATCAACGGACATGCCGATATTGTCGGAGGCGTTGTAATTGCTAAAGATAAGGAGCTGTATAAGAAATTACGGGCCATGATGGTTATCCAGGGATTTAATATGGATCCGCACCAGGCTTATCTTGTTATACGCGGAGTTAAAACATTAAGTCTGCGCATTGACAGGGCACAGGAATCAGCGATGAAAGTAGCAGTTTATCTCGAAAGTCATCCCAAAGTGGCATGGGTAAAATACCCGGGACTTGTTTCACATCCTCAGCATGAACTGGCGAAAACACAAATGGATGGTTTTGGAAGTATGATAAGTTTTGAATTGAAAGGCGGACTCGAAGCTGGCCGGATTCTGATGAACAGTGTTCAGATGGCTATTCTTGCGGTTTCGTTGGGTGGAGTTGAAACATTGATTCAACATCCGGCATCCATGACCCATTCGAAAGTATCGGCTGATGGCAAGGAAAAAGCGGGAATTACTGATGGACTTGTGCGCTACTCTGTTGGCATCGAAGATGTAGCCGATTTAATTGCCGACCTTGAACAGGCATTGGAGAAAGTTTAGCCTATATCTACGGGCCAATAGCTTACAGAAGTATTAAAACATATAATAAATCCGTCCCCAGCGCCGGATTTTTTTATATTTGTACTTTTATATTATTTACTTGAATCATGAAAAGGAGTTGCCTTTTATTGCTTTTTCTAATTTGCTCCTTTTCTGTGTTTTCTCAGAAGGTTGCTATTGTATTAAGTGGTGGTGGTGCTAAGGGCGCTACTCATATCGGCGTTCTGAAAGCTCTTGAAGAAAGTGGAATTCCTATCGACTATATCGCAGGCACATCAATGGGTGCTATAATAGGCGGGTTATATGCTTCCGGTTATTCGCCCGATCAAATGCTGCAGATTATTAATACCGACGAGTTCACAAAATGGATAACCGGAAAGCTTGATCCGAAATATACTTATTTCTTCAGGCAAGGCCAGCCTGATCCCTCATGGATTAGTTTCAAGTTTAAGTATGATTCCATTTTACAAACTAAGTTGCCTACCAACCTGATATCGCCCATCCGCATGGATTTTGGATTTATTGAACTGTTTTCTGAGGCATCAGCAGTTGCAGATCAGGATTTCAATAAACTGATGGTTCCTTTTCGCTGTGTTGCTGCAGATATAGGGAATAATAGCCAGTTTGTTCTGAAAAAAGGTGATTTGGGTACTGCAATCAGGGCATCCATGACCTTCCCTTTTTATTTTAAGCCTATCCGTATCGATGGCCGTTTGTTGTTCGACGGTGGAATGTATAATAATTTCCCTTCCGATGTAGTAATGGAAGATTTCTTCCCCGACATTATTATCGGAAGCAAGGCAGCCGCAAATTATCCTCCGCCAAGTGACGATGATGCATTGTCGCAGTTGAAAAGTATGCTGATGGAAGAAACCAAGTTTAATATGTATTGTGATGCAAGTGTGCTTATTGAACCACAATTGAAAACAGTAGGTCTTACTGATTTTTCGAATACAACAGCTTTTATTGACAGCGGGTATGTTTCAACCATGCGGTTGATACCTAAGATTCGCCAGTTTGTGACGGATACAGTTACACTGGCTGCGCACGACAGTATCCGAAAACACTTTAACGATCGTAAACCCGCACTCAGAATAAACAGTATTGAAATAAAAGGCATTCAGCAGGGACAGGCATTGTATGTGGCAAATGCCGTTATGGGCCAGGTTAGGGGTCGTAAATCAAATACATATTATGGACAGGATGTTAATCTCGACCTTGTAAAATCCGGGTATTTTAAAGTGGTAGGAGAGGACCGTTTAAAATCTGTATATCCAACATTGATATATGATACGATTTCGCAACGATACAAATTTATTATTGATGCTCAGTATGAAAAAGGAATTGAAGCTGACTTTGGCGGAAGTTTATCGTCGAGCGGTACGAATGAAATTTTTCTGCAGTTAAAATACAGTCTTTGGCGGAAAGTAGCTGCATCGGCCAAAGTTAATGGTACATTCGGACGTTTTTACAATTCAGCATTGCTGGGAGGAAGGATTGAATTGCCAGGCAGGAAACCCAAATACCTGGAAGCAGAATACACCTTTAATCAGTTTAACTATTACAGGACCAAATCATTCTTCTTTACTGATGACAGTCCTTCATTTTTATATGAGAATAACACATATTTCAGGGCTGATGCAGGTTTTCCATTAACATACAGAGGAAAACTTGAAATAGGGATCACCTGGGGATCAAACCGTGCTGATTATTTCCAAACCAATACAGCTACAAAGGAAGACAAGGAAGACAGGACTAAATTTAATTTTTATAGCCCGTATCTTGAAATCGAATATAATACGTTGAATCGCAAGCAATATTCAAATCAAGGCTTTAGGTTTTATTCCTCCCTGCAATTTGTAGGCGGCCTCGAAAAGCATACTCCGGGAAGTACATCAATACTGGAAGGTAATTATACCGATTGTCATGATTATTTTATTTTCAAACTTGTTTATGACAAATATTTTCGACCGGGGAAATTATACAGGCCAGGGATGAATTTTGAATTCCAGGCTAATAGTCTCGAAAGTTTCAGAAATTATACATCAACCACGCTTTATATGCCGGTATATAGCCCGGTGTACGAAATGTCGACCATATACCAAACAGAATACAGGCCTTCAGGATTTATGGCTCTCGGTATGAGAAATATTTTTGCGGTAAATAAAAATATGGACCTCCGCCTCGAAGGGTTTGTAATGGCTCCTTTTTATGAATTGAGAAGCAATTCTTACCAGCAAGTAGTTATAAGTAACGTTTTCCCTTCACTGCATTATATCTTGTCAGGAAGTTTTGTATATAACACACCTATCGGACCACTTAGTGCTTCATTGAACTATTATGACGACGAAACTCCGCTTTCGTTTTATGTAAATATAGGGTTTATCATATTTAACCGTTCAGCTTTTTAAAACTGGAAGTTGTATATGCACACCAGAACTGGTATTACCTTTCCGAGAATCTATTTCAGAATAAATAACCTACTTAACGAAATGTTGTTAAATTTGCAGTCCCTTTACTAGAAAAGGAATTCTCATTTACTGACCTTTTTCGAAAGAAAAACGCACATACCTACCGCTGTTTAAATTAGATGGCGGGTATCATTTAACCCTGATCAATAGTTTAATTACTAACTCATTAACAGATGGAATCCACCAAACATCCCGATCAAAATCCTGAGGAAGTCCAGGCACTTAAGCAGGAGGAGAATTCACAGCAGGAAAATGCTGTAGTCACAGTTGAAGAATCATCATCATCTATCGAAAATGCTGTCGCAGAGACCGAAGTTGAAGTTCCTGCCGAAGTAATCGATGCCGAAGCAAATGCCGCAGCAGAAATACCAGCTATTGAAGAACCGCTTCAGCCTGAAGAAGTTACCGAACCTATAGCTCTGTCGGAGCCTGAAGTTATTTCAGTACCGGATATTACTGAGGCAGCTGAAGAAGTAGTCTCAGAATCTGAAATTATCGAGAACCCTGAAGCAGAAGTAGTTGCTCAGTCTGGAGTAGTTGACGAAACTGAAACAAGTCCGGAACCAGAAGTGGTTGCTGAACCTGAGGTTGTAGCTGAAGTGGAAAACGTGCCGGAACCTGAAATGGTTGTTGCGGCTGAAATTGCCCCTGAAGCAAAAGCTGTTACTGAACCAACAGCTCAGGAACTAACAGAACCTGAAGCTACCGAAGAAGCTGAAGCAATAGATGAAGTGATTGAAGCAGAAGTTGCCGCCGCTGAATCAGTTGACATTGATTACGGTCACATGGATCGCGAACAACTGGTAGCCCTGCTCGAGGAAACTGTGCTGAACGAGGATGTTAATGAAATAAAATCAAAGGTTGCCCAGATAAAAGTAGCTTACCTGGCTCTTGCTAATAAGGAACGCCAGGAACTGTATCAAAATGCAGCCGCCAGCGAAGAAGCTGAAAATTTTGAGGTTGTTGATCCGTTGGAGGAACGCTTTAAAGCTGCTTTTGGGATTTATAAACACAATAAATTCCGTTTCACTGAAGATCAGGAAAAGATTAAAGTCCAGAACCTGGAAGCAAAAAAGAAAATTCTTGATGAGTTGAAAGTATTGATCAACTCGGAAGAAACGCTTAAAAAAACCTACGACGAATTTAAAGCATTACAGGAAACCTGGAAAGGCATTGGGATGGTTCCCAAAACCGAAGCTCAGGGCTTGTGGCAGAATTATCATTTCCTGATCGAGAAATTCTTTGATAAAGTTAAAATCAACAAGGAACTCAAAGACCTTGATCTTCGCAAAAACCTGGAACGCAAAATTGAATTGTGCGAAAAAGCTGAGGAACTGGTTCTTGAGCCTTCAATAACACAATCTTTCAAACGTTTACAGGAACTTCACGAAGAATGGAAAGAAGTAGGACCGGTTGCCCAGGATAAACGCGAAGAAGTTTGGGATAGGTTTAAAACCGCTACCGAAAAAATAAATGACCGTCGCCACGAATTCTACAAACAAATTCAAGGCGATCTGGAAGCCAATCACGCGGCTAAAGTTTTACTTTGCGAAAAAGCTGAACAGCTTGTTGCTACCGAGTTTAACTCCATCAAGCAATGGCAGGACAGCACTCACCAGGTAAATGAGTTACTGAAAATGTGGAAATCTGTTGGCCAGGCTCCGCAAAAAGTAAACAACGAAATCTGGAACCGCTTTAAAGCACAGCTTGATCTCTATTTCTCGAATAAAAAAGAATATTTCGGAAAGCTGAAAGATCAACAGCTCAATAACTATAATTTGAAAGTGGAGCTTTGTCTGCAGGCCGAATCGCACAAACTGAGCACAGACTGGAAAAACTCTTCACGCGAACTTATCAAATTGCAGGAAGAATGGAAAAACATAGGTCCCGTTCCACGCAAACACAGCGAGAAAATCTGGAAACGCTTCCGTACCGCCTGTGATGAATTCTTTAATACCAAGAACGAATATTTCAAAGGTTTACAAGCCAGCGAAGGTGGAAACTTACAGATCAAACTGGATATTATCAGCAAACTGACTGCTTTTGAGTATAGCGAAAATCGCCAGGAAAGTCTTGCAAAAGTTAAGGAATTACAGCGCCAGTGGATGGATACCGGCCATGTTCCGATCAAAGAAAAGGATCGCATCCAGGCTGAATTTAAAGCTGCTGTGAACAAGATTTACGATAAACTGAAGGTGGATTCGCAGGAAGCCAGCCAGATGAGTTATCGTTCACGATTCGAGAATACAAAGGATCAACCTGATGCAGGCCGCATTATCAACCGCGAGCGCAACGGTCTTCAATTTAAGATTGACAGCCTGAAAGAAGAAATTCTGCTTTGGGAAAATAATATCGGATTCTTTGCCCGTTCGAAACAAGCCAACCTTCTAAAAGCTGAATTCGAAGCCAAAATCGCCCATGCCAAAGAGGAACTTGCTTCGCTCGAAGCCAAGGCAAAAATTCTCCGAAACGTTGCACGCGATCAGCAATAAAACTTGAAAAGTCCCGTCCGAAAAGGCGGGATTTTTTTTGTGTGTCGGGCATGGTCATAACCTATAGGGTGCAAGTCCCGAATGAGTGTTGCAGTACATATCATTAGCTAAGAGCAAGGGTGTCGTGGGTGACTGCGAATCTGAAAGAAGCTGGCGGCAAATATTCGAGCCT
>CAIRMR010000044.1 GCA_903879715.1 uncultured Bacteroidales bacterium | reverse complement strand
AGATTTCACAGACAATTATTCATCATTTTTAATTGAAATTAATTGAAAAACTGCTAAAAGCAGTTTAAAATCTGTGTAATCCGTGTAATCTGTGGCAAAAAAACATTATAATCAGACTGATTAGTTACATTTTTAGAAATATTTTAATGAATAGAAGCATCATATTTTTTAGTGCATTTATAATTTCATCCTTTTCGTTTTCATGTTCGAATGGAAATGAAAAAATGTCTGCCTCAATTTCAAAAATGGAATCAGAAATGAAAACTTCTCAAACAGTTGATTCTGTTGCAGTAAATGAATTAGTAAGTGAATACCAGAATTTCAGCTCAAAATATCCTGACGATAGCCTGTCACCGGAATATCTTTATAAAGCAGCCGGATTGGCTTCAGGTTTTAATCGGGGTGCACAGGCAATTGATTTATATGAGTCTATAATTCAGGCTTATCCTCACTATAAAAGGATTCCCGAATGCTATTTTATGAAGGCGTTTACCTACGAAAATTCGCTTGGAAATATTGGAAAGGCAAATGATTTGTATAACACTTTCCTTGATAAATATCCTGATCACGAATTAGCTGATGATGCCAGGGCAGCTATTAATTTTCTGGGGAAATCTCCTGAAGAAATGGTTCGTGAATTTGAGAAGATGAGTTCTGACTCAGTAAATAAAGTTAATAGATAAAAAGCTAACAGAAAATTGGAATTGGTTTATTGACAGATATGAAATCCAAGTCCCAAATTCCACATCCCATATCCCATATCTAACATCTGACATCGAACATCCTATATCATCCTTTATTCCTTCCCTGAAAAATCTTCCGTAAGCATAGTTTTCAACCCTGAGGCTTTTATATCCATCGAAAGTTCTCCGTTACGGCAATACGAAATCCGACCGGTTTGCTCAGAAACAATAATTGCAATTGAATCATTTTTCTCAGTGATACCAATAGCAGCGCGATGACGAAGTCCTAATTCAGCCGGAAGATCTGTTATGGCAGAAACAGGTAAAATACATCGTGCTGATTTGATTTTATTATCGCTGATAATTACAGCTCCATCGTGCATCGGATTATTTTTATAAAAAATGCTTTCAATCAGCTGATCCGAAATAATGGCATCAACCGCTAACCCGGTTTCTTTGAATTCGGACAAATCATTTTTACGGCCAATTACTATCAAGGCACCGGTAAGGGAGTGTGACATCCGGTGGCAGGCTTGAACCACAGGGTCAATATCAGCCAGGTTGCTGTTTTCGAGCTGAAGTTTTGAAAATAATGCCCTGAACCGGTTGCGTGTAATAAATCCAGGAGATCCAATAGCAAGTAGAAATTTCCTTATTTCCGGCTGGAAAACAACGATAAAAGCTATAAAACCTACCGAAGTGAACGCGCCTAACAAGTCGCTGAGCAAATCCATCTGAAGCGATTTTACTAACCGCCATATCACAAAGATGGCTAATATGCCAAGGAAAATATTAACAGCCGCAGTGCCTTTAAGTAACTGGTAAAGAGAAAATAGCAATAATGCTACTAGGAAAATATCGATAACATCGAGTATCCTGACATGTAAAAAAATGGGTATCAGCGAAGCAATCATTTATATGCGTTTGTGTTAAGTGCAAATATACTTATTTCGAAGCATTCATGTACGTTTCAACAAGTTTTATAACCTGAACGGCTTCTTTTACATCATGAACTCGCAGAATATCAGCGCCATTGAGTAAGGCAGCCCAATGTAATGAAGAAGTCGCAGGCAATGCTTCTTTGGGTGTAATTTCGAGCAATTTATATATCATCGATTTACGCGAAATTCCAACTAAAATCGGAAAACCATATTTTTTGAAAACATTGAGATCGTGAAGTATAGTATAGTTATGTTCAATGGATTTACCAAACCCAAAACCAGGATCGAGGATTACCTGGCTAATCCCTGAATCGTTCAAATGGATCAGGCTTTTCTCAAAAAATCCACTTATTCCTTCCGTAACATTTTCATAAACCGGATTCTTCTGCATATCGGATGGTGTTCCCTGCATATGCATTAAAATATAAGGTAATCCTGTCTCTGCTACAGTTTCGGTAAGTGCGGCATCCATGCTGCCACCTGAAATATCGTTAATAATTCCGGCTCCCGTTTGTGCTGAAAGTTTGGCTACTTTCGAGCGGTAAGTATCGACAGAAAAAACTGTTTCAGGATATCTTTTTGTGAGCAATTCCAGGGTTGGTATCAGGCGCGCTATTTCTTCTTCTTCCGAAACATGCTTTGCTCCGGGTCGGGTTGAAACAGCACCCAGATCAATAATGGAAGCTCCATCCTGAATCATTTTTTCAGTCTGCGAAATCCATGCATCTTCATCTGAATAGCGACCACCATCGAAAAAAGAATCCGGCGTTAAATTTAATATGCCCATAACCAGAGGTTTACCGGTATTTAGCACATTATTGCCACAATTCAGGGTCTTAATTCCGGGAAAAGGTGTACTTTTATCACTCCAAAAATTCATGGTTTCCTTATTGAAATCGGCTACAAAGTTATTGATTATATGCCTGAAAAAACTTTTCAACAATACGATAATGTGATTCGTGCATGCCGTAAGGTATTCATGGCCAAAAATCACGATTACGGCACAGCATGGCGCATCCTGCGAACCACATCCATTACCGACCAGATTTACATTAAAGCCAGCAGAATACGCAGCATTGAGGAAAAAGGCGAGAGCAAAGTAGATGAAGGCATAAGGCCAGAATTTATCGGGATGATCAATTATTCAGTGATGGCTCTGATTCAGCTTGAACTAAAATCTGCTGAAGAACCACATATGGATGAAGATATTGTTGGCGCTAAATATGATGCGTTTGTTGCTTTGGCCAGGGATCTGATGGCCGATAAGAACCACGATTACGGCGAGGCATGGAGGCAGATGCGTATCAGCTCGCTCACCGATATTATTTTGATGAAGCTATTACGGATTAAGCAGATAGAAGATAATAACGGTTTGACTCTTATGTCAGAAGGACTTGATGCTAATTACCTTGATATAATTAATTACTCAGCTTTCGCGCTGATCATGTTGGATCAACAAATCTAGTTTTATGAAGTGGATTGCTAATATCAGCAGAATTCTGGTCGGAACTGTCTTTGTGTTTTCAGGTTTTGTAAAAGGAGTTGATCCGCTGGGAACAGCTTACAGACTGGAAGATTACTTTATTGCTTTCAACTGGGAGTTCTTTATTCCGTTTGCTCTTTTCTTTTCAATAGTACTTTGCACCATCGAGTTTGTAACCGGGATAATGATGCTGCTAAATCTTCGTCTGAAGATTACTGCCTGGCTTTTATTGGCGATGATGGTGTTTTTCACTTTGCTTACATTAAACGACGCACTTTACAGCCCGGTTCCTGATTGCGGTTGTTTCGGGGATGCCATCAAACTCACTAACTGGCAGACATTTTATAAAAACCTGATTTTGTTGCCATTAGCCATCTTTGTTTTTACGTATCGTAAGAAATTCAAACCGTTTACCACTCCAGGTAAGCAATGGCTTATAGCGTTATTTTTTGTTGGATTGTTTAGCGCGTTTTCATACATGTGTTACAGCCATTTACCTGTTATCGATTTCACTGAATGGAAAACAGGGCATAAATTATTTCCGGAAAATCCAAAACCGGTAAAATACTATCTTACCTATAAAAATAAGAAGTCAGGTGAAGAAAAGGAGTATTTATCCCCAAACTATCCGTTTAATGATAGTACCTGGATGGCACAATGGGAATTCGTTTCCCAGCGTGTGGAAGATCCGAATAAGTATTATGGCAAATCACTTATAATCAGCGATACTACCGGCAACAATGTTACCGAAAGTATAATCCGGAATCCTGATTACCAGCTGATTGTTAATTCCTATGATTTGTCGAAAGCAAATGTCCCGGCGTTTATTAAGCTGAACGATTTCTGTGCAAAAGCTTATGCCGATAATACTGCGACTGCAGTGCTTGTCAGTTCAACACCTGCTGATATTGTTAAATTTGTAAAAGAAAATAAACTACAACTTGATTTTTACACATCCGATGATATTGCGCTGAAAACGATTGTTCGTTCAAATCCTGGCTTACTATTGATGAAAGATGGCGTCATTCTTAAAAAATGGCACTACAATGACTTCCCGGATTATGCGGAATTTAAAAAATCACTTGAAGCCAGGTAGTCAGGAGAGCGGTATATTCATTAATATTTAAGAATCAGGACGCAAATCCCAAATTCCAAATTCCAAGTCCCAAGTCCCAAAACCCAAACAACAATTGAATGACCATCGAATGACAATTGAATGACCACTAAATAACCATTGAATGACCACTGAATGACCACTGAATAACCACTGAATGACCACTGAATGACCACTAGTTTAAAATCTCTGTAACTCTGAACCCCGAAACCCTGAAACTCTCCCATGCTCCGTTACGCTTTTATTCGCCTTATGTATGGAATTCTTGTGCTTTTCGGAGTTGTTACCCTGATATTTTTCCTGTTTAATGTATTACCCGGCGATCCGGCCAGGATGATGCTGGGACAGCGGGCGGATATTTCATCGGTTGAAGCTATTAACCGCGACCTGGGCCGGGATAAACCACTTTTCGTACAATATCTTGGCTTTCTGAATGATGTGTCGCCGGTTTCTTTTCATACTCTAAAAGAGCCAAACAGCGCTTTTTATTTTTCCCTTTCAAAATACCCTTCAGCAATACATTTACTAAACATCGGAAAATCAACGGTTGTTCTGAAGAATCCATACCTTCGACGATCATATCAGAGTAAAAGGCCTGTTTCGGAAATATTATCAGAAGCTTTTATCCCGACTCTGGTTTTGGCAACTGTAGCTATGATAGCAGCAACAATACTCGGATTGATCCTTGGGATTTTCAGTGCTTTGAACAAAGATGGCTGGTTTGATCGTATTTCGCTCATTGTGAGTATTTTGGGAATGTCGTTACCTTCGTTTTTTGCGGCCATACTTATCGCCTGGTTTTTTGCTTATGTGTTGGCCGATTACACAGGTTTGAGCATGTTTGGAAGTCTTTATACCGTCGATGATTTTGGACGCGGTGAATATATAGACCTGAAAAACCTTATTCTTCCGGCATTAACATTGGCGATCAGGCCTTTGGCAATAATTACCGAACTTACCCGGAGTTCAATGCTGGATGTTATGTCCCAGGATTATATCCGTACTGCCCGGGCAAAAGGGCTGAGTTTATACCGGATAATTACCCGGCATGCGCTGAAAAATGCGTTGAACCCGGTTGTTACTGCTGTTTCGGGATGGTTTGCATCATTAATGGCCGGTGCAGTTTTTGTCGAATATATTTTCGACTGGAAAGGAGTCGGAGTGGTTATAGTAGACGGACTTGAGAAATATGATTTTCCTGTTATAATGGGTGCGGTATTGTTTATTTCCGTTCTACTCATTATTATTAATATTTTTGCAGATCTAATCTATGGAATACTTGATCCGCGAATACGATACACATAAATAGCTGGAAATTTAAACATTCATAAAATTAAACTTAACACAAAATGAGAAAAAAAATTGTTGCCGGAAACTGGAAAATGAATAAAGATTTTCAGGATGCAGAAGATCTGATGTTCGAAATTGTAGATGAACTTACCGAAAAAGGTTCGGGTGATACTGAGGTAATTGTATGTCCACCTGCAGTTTACCTCGAAATGAGTTCGGATATTGCCGCTGAAAACGGTTTTATGGTTGGCGCTCAGAATTTAAGCCAATGGGAATCAGGCGCGTACACTGGTGAAATTTCAGCATCTATGTTGCATTCCATGGGCATTTCGCATTGCATTCTGGGCCATTCCGAGCGCAGAACCTATTTTGGCGAAACCGATAAAGTGATCGCCACCAAAGTTGACCTCACTTTGAAATATGGAATGACACCCATTTATTGTTGCGGTGAAGTATTGGCAGAACGCCAGTCAGAAAAACATTTCGATGTTGTCAGAACCCAGGTTAGTGAAGCCTTGTTTCACCTTGGAAAAGAAGCGGTTAGCCAGGTAATTGTAGCTTATGAACCGGTTTGGGCCATTGGTACCGGAGTTACAGCATCATCGGCACAGGCACAGGAAATGCATGCTTTTATACGCAGCCTTCTTACTGAGAAATATGGTGAAGAAGTAAGCGCTGAAATTTCAATCCTTTATGGTGGAAGCTGTAATGCTAAAAATGCAGCCGAGCTTTTTGCCAATCCGGATGTGGATGGTGGACTTATCGGGGGCGCCGCATTGAAAGCAGCTGATTTTGTCGCCATTGTGAATTCGTTTGCATAAATGGAATACGTCGAATTAATTTGCCATCCTACAGAGGGTGAGCACCTTGCCGATGTGCTGATTAGTTTACTTGCTGAGGCCGGTTTCGAAAGTTTTACTGAAAACGAAAACGGAACAATTTCCGCATTTATACAGTCTCCATTGTATACACCTGCTTTAACTTCGAGATTAAGTTCGGATGAATTTACTGAATTTCTTGATTCTTTTCATGCTGAACATATTGCTGATCAGAACTGGAATGCTGTATGGGAAAGCCAATATGATCCGGTTTTGATCAACAACCGCTGCATGGTTCGGGCACCATTCCATCCTCAGCAGGCAGGGGTGGAGTTCGATATTGTAATTATGCCCAAAATGTCATTTGGTACTGCGCATCATGAAACTACCAAACAGATGATTCAGTATCTGCTAAGTGTGGAGGTTACAGGCAAATCATTGCTCGATATGGGTTCAGGTACAGCTGTGCTGGCAATTTTAGCCCGAATGAAAGGTGCTTTTCCTGTAACAGCCATCGATAACGATGAATGGGCATATAATAACGCTCTGGAGAATGTACAGAGCAATAATTTCGCTGATATTGAAGTTTTATTAGGCGACGCATCATTGCTTGAAGGTAAAAAATACGACATCATTCTGGCAAATATCAACAGGAATATTCTTTTAAATGATATTCCTGCTTACCGCGAAAGCTTAAATCCAGACGGTAAACTTTTTATGAGTGGTTTTTATAGCGAGGACTTGCCGCTTATCGAAGCGAAAGCAAATGAAACCGGACTTAATATCATGTCGAAACGGATTGAAAATAACTGGACAGCAGCTTGTTTTACACTCTGATCAGAAACAGTTCTTTTACTCAAATAAGTTTATGGAATAAATTTCAGTTGTTTATACAATTTTATTTTGAGGAATTTTCATGTTCTTTTTACTTTGCTTTTATAAAATAGTATGACCGAATTGCTGATTAAACGGATTGTTCTTTTTGCTTTCTTCTGCCTGTTGATTCCGGCATACCAGTTGAAAGCGCAGGATCAATCCGTTATTTCTTCAGCCGATACTTCGGATTTTATAAAGGAGATGACTTTTCAATTCCGTAATGTTGGTGATGCTGATGCTGCTGAAGCAAAACTCGTTCTATCTGCAATTACATACCAATGGACTTCGAACCTGCTTAGCGATGCTCAGAAAAAACAAGCTCAACAAGTGTGCTCCACGTTTAAGGAACATAAACTTGAAGTAGCGCCGTACTATGTGCTATATTTCAAAATCTTAACTATTTTAGTCAGGCAAAGTTCTATACCTGCTACATTCGACCTGTTTCATAAAAGCGTAAATCACTGCCTCAAAACAAATACGCCATCGCGCACTTTATTAAAATACCTTACCCAAACCGAATTGCTGATCCGAAGCAATGCGTTTATGGAGACCAAAACCGAAGCCTGGTATGTCAGGCGTGGAGACTATAAGTTTGCTTTTGATTCAGTGCCTTATTTTGTTTTTTCATCTGCCAGCCTCGCGTGTATTGTGCGGAACGACAGCGCTTGTATTTATGATACAAAAGGCACCTATTATCCATTATCCCAAATCTGGACAGGAAAAGGCGGAAAAGTTTACTGGGATCGCACGGGTCTTGGCAGGGATGTAGTATTTGCTAAACTTGCCGATTATAAGATTGACACACGAACAATTTCTTATTCCGCTGACTCCGTATTGTTTTATCACGGTGGCTATTTTAAGAAAGATCTGCCGGGAAGACTCGAAGATAAAGCAATGGTTGATATTACCGCTGAAAAAGCAACCTTTCCAATGTTTACCATGTACAAAGGCAGCCAGGTTTATATCAACCTGTTTAAAGATATTGAGTTTTTTGGAGGTTTTTGTCTGCAGGGTGGAAGAGTAATTGGAAAACCAGCGGCCGATGGATTTTCAAGGATTGAAATCAAACACAACGACAAGCCTTTCATTAGTTTAAAATCAACTGAATTCGCAATCTGGCCCGATAAGTTTGTTTCGGCAAGAGCTTCATTGTTGATTTTTTTAGAGAATGATTCAATATTCCATCCTGCAATTCAGGTACGATACAATCTGGCAAGTAATGAACTGCTGATGAGCAGAGGTGAGGACGGCCTGAGCCAGAGTCCGTTCTTTAATACTTACCATCGTTTGGATATGTTTACCGAGGCAGTATATTGGAAACTAAACGAGGATATCATGAGTTTCGAAGATATTAAGGGAATCAGGACTAAGAGTGAAGCCCTGTTTGAATCTTCCGATTTCTTTTCGGCCTATCGTTTTGATAAAATGCAGGGGATTGATGATGTAAACCCTGCAATGTTGGTTTCTGCCTATGTACGCCGCCGAAATACTGACAGGTTTTATACCGATGAATTTGCTACCTGGGCTAAAAAACCTGTGGAACAAATTAAGGTACAGCTGATTAAACTTGCTAATGCAGGATTCCTGTCCTTTGATATAGACAACAACTTTGCTATAATACAACCCAGGCTGAATGAATACCTTGCGGCACGCTCAGGAGTGAAAGATAGCGATATAATCCAGTTTAAGTCCTTTGTTGAAAAAGGATCGAATGCCCGGCTTGATCTTAAAAACTTCAGGCTTTCGATTGAGGGCGTAAACAAAGTAATGCTCAGCGATTCACAATATGTATACGTAGTTCCCCGCGATGGAAAAGTAATTGTAAACCGAAATCGTGACTTTTCATTTAAGGGACGTGTACACGCGGGATTGTTCGATTTCCTGGCAAACGAATGTACGTTCCAATACGATAAATTTTCGCTGAGTATTCCCCAGATTGATTCGGCCATGATGGTGGTTCCTGCATGGAATCTGGACGCAAACGGATTCCGGCCATTTGTCAGGGTCAAAAATGTACTGGCAGATATGAACGGCGAATTGTTTATTGATTCGCCCGACAGCAAATCAGGTAGAAAGATGTTGCATCAATATCCACTGCTCATCAGTAAAGATACCAGTTATGTGTATTTTGAACGAAAAGATATTGTGAACGGAATTTATAAGCGTAAAAATTTCTTTTTTGAAGTCAATCCTTTCTCCATGGATAGTATCAATTCACTTCCGATGGGGCGCTTGCAGTTTGAGGGAACACTTAAATCGGCGGGTATTTTTCCTGATCTTACCGAAACAATAAGTGTTCAGAAAGACTATTCTTTAGGTTTTAAAAAAGTATTAGCCGAACCAGGACTCGCAGTTTATGGAGGAAAGGGAAATTATTCGGATACCTTAATGTTGAGTAACAGAGGATTGCGAGGTTCCGGCCGACTAAAATACCTGAGTTCCCTTACCGAATCTGCGGATTTTCTGTTTGCGCCGGATTCTACATCAGCCACGGTTAAGAATTTCCAACTGGCTAAGGTTGAAGGTGCAATTGAATTCCCGGATGCACAGGTTAAAGGTGCCTACGTTAAATGGTCACCAGGCAATGACCTGATGACTGTTCAGAATGCTAAGAGTGATTCCATAAACATGTTCAATAACAGCGCAAAACTTATTGGTACACTTGAAGTTACGCCAACTGGTCTGAAAGGAAAGGGTAAATTCTCATTTGAAAATGCAGAAGTTACTTCCCTGAATTATCATTTCAAAACAACTTCGTTTACTTCTGATACGTCCGACTTCAGGTTATTAACGGATGATCGTTCAAAAGATGCGCTCCGGGTTCATGTTTTTAAAACTGCAATTGATTTTGGAACCAGGCAAGGACATTTTATAGCAACAGGTAACGGAGCCTTAATGGAATTTCCTTTTATTCAATACAATTGTGTGGTTAATGAATTTGACTGGCTGATGAATAAAAAACAACTTCAGTTGACAAATAAGACCAGTTTTTCGCGTGAGAAATATTACCAGATGAAACCGGATGAGCTCCTGGCTTATGATCCGGGGCGCGAAATATATGTTTCTACTGATCCCAAACAGGATTCGCTCAGTTTCTTTGCTTTACACGGCTTGTACGACCTTGATTCCAACTACCTGGAAGTGGAGGACGCGCGGATCATAAAAGTGGCTGATGCGGCTATATTTCCTTTTAATGGTAAACTATCCATAGGTCATAACGGACTGATTTCTCAATTAAAACAGGCTGAAATCCTGGCTAACAGAACCAGTTTATATCACCGGTTCTATAACGCAACTGTTAATATTGGTTCGCGAAAGCGTTATTCCGCAAACGGTTTGTATGATTACATTCCTTCTGATGGCGATGTTACTTCACTGGAAATGAACAAAATTGAGGTTAACAGCAAGGGCGAAACATTTGCCGGTACAGCAATCAGTGACTCAATGAATTTTATGCTTAACAAGTACTTCCGGTTTGTTGGTACTATGGCAGTTAACGCGTCAAGTAAGCTAATAAATTTTGAGGGTGGTTTTGGATTTGTACACGATTGTAATACTTTGCCACACGAATGGATTAAATTAAAAGCACAACTTGACTCAAAAAACATAGTAATTCCAATTGCTGATATAACTGAGAATACGGGGAGTGGTAAGTTGCGTGTTTCACTATATTACTCTACAACAGAGAATACAGTTATGCCCGGATTTTTCGCTAAAGCCGAAAATATTACGGACCCTGATATCATCAAATCGGGTGGCTTTGTTACATACTTCCCTCAAACCTCCGAATATTGGGTAGCTGACTCAGCAATTTTCAGAAATCAGATGTTGCCTGGTAATAAACTTATTCTCAATACTTCCCGATGTATTCTTTCCGGTATCGGACAGTTGCAGGTTGCAACTAACCTGGGTCGACTCCAGATGAAGTCAGCAGGTGAAATCAACTATTATTCTATTACTGATTCCACGTCGCTTACTATGTTGAGTGCTCTTGACTTTTTCTTCCAGGCGGATGCATTGAAGATATTAGCTGATGCGCTGAATGCCTCAACCGCAAAAGGCACTGATGTTGCCTCTACAAGCTATACACGGTCGTTACGTGAGTTTGTTGGAAAGAATGAAGCTGATAAAATTTTATCCGAATTGAGCTTATACGGTCAATACCGAAGATTCCCCGAGGTTCTTGATCATACTCTTGTTCTTACCGGTTTGCAGATGAGCTGGAACAAAGATTTGCGTTCGTTTATCAGCAAAGGCCAGATTGGAATTGGGAATATCGGTAAAATGTCTGTTAATAAACAAGTTAAAGGATACCTGGAAATTGGGAAACGCCGGTCGGGTGATATAATAAATCTCTATATCGAACCGGAAGATAAGCAGTGGTATTATTTTTCGTATGCAAATGGAACTATGCAGGTTATTTCATCCAATAAGGCGTTTAATGATAAACTAGCCGGGCTTAAAGAGGACCAGCGGCTTATCAAAGGAGAAAAAGGACAACCTTCTTACCAGTTTATACTTGGAACCACCGATAAAAAAGCCACATTCCTCCGAAAAATGAAGCAGGTTACTGGTGAAGAATAATGAAGATCAAATAGAAAACTATACATTTGCGGTCTGAATAATAATCATGGGGTTGAGATTTTGACCAGAATTAAGCTTCTATTTCTGACTTGGTTTAAATTAATTGAAGAGAGTAAAAATATGAATGAGAACTTGCTTCTGATTGCCGGGGGAGCTTTAGCATACCTGATGGGATCATTCTCATCTGCGGTGTGGATTGGCAAATGGTTTTATAATACGGATGTGCGCACCCAGGGCAGTGGAAATGCCGGGGCTACTAATACTATCAGGGTTCTGGGAACCAAGGCCGGTATTATTGTAATGGTTCTTGATATTGTAAAAGCATGGGGAGCTGTAATGCTTGCTTCTGTATTTATAGGTGAAAATCATGATGCATCCTGGTTAACCAATTATAAAATCGTACTTGGTGCCTTGGCTGTTCTCGGGCATGTTTTCCCTGTTTTTACCGGATTTAAAGGAGGAAAAGGCGTTGCTTCATTAGTTGGGGTCATACTTGCATTATATTCGCCTGTTATTATCTTAATCGTGTTAGGATGGTTTGCACTGGTTTTTATATTGTTTCGCTATGTATCACTTGCTTCGATAACGGCTTCAATACTTTTTGCAATTCTTGCCATTTTTGTTTTTCATCAACAAAATACATATCTTATCATTCTGGCAGCTTTAATTGCCATTTTTATTCCTCTTACGCATCATAAAAATATCAGGCGTTTGCTTAAAGGTGAGGAAAGTAAACTCTCCTTCAGGAAAAAACCTAAACCAGCAGAATAGTTCATTTAATGTTAATATCTTATTTCCATTGAATGTTAAAATTCAATTTAAGATTCATATTTTTACTGCATTAAAACCTTTACCTGTAAATAACTGAAATACATAATACTATGAAATTTATCATCAATAGTCAGGCATTACTGAAGAAACTACAGTTCCTCAGCGGAGTTATCAATTCAAATAATACATTACCTATCCTGGATGATTTTCTGTTCGACCTTGACGAAAACATTCTGAAAATTACTGCAACCGATCTCGAAACTACCCTGATCATGACACTTGAACCTTCAATGGCTGATGAATCGGGTAAAGTTACTATCCCTGCAAAACTACTTCTCGACTTCCTGAGATACCTTCCGGATGCTCCAATCACGTTTAATATTAATACAACTACGTTGGGTATTGAAATCCTGTCGAGCGAAGGAAAATACAAACTTACCGGTCACAATGCTGAAGATTATCCTGAACTGCCTGTTCTTGATGAAACTACAAGTTTTGAACTCGCATCGTCCATCCTGGCTGCCGGGATAACAAAAACTGTTTTTGCCACAGGAAATGATGAACTTCGCCCTGCCATGGGTGGCGTTTTCTTCGATATAATGCCCGATTACATCACCTTTGTTGCTACCGACGCTCATAAACTCGTTCGTTACCGTCGTAATGACGCAAAATCGGGAATCTCAACCTCATTCATTATTCCACGCAAACCACTAAACGTTCTTAAAAATCTGCTCGTTACCGAAGATGTAACCGTTCAGGTTGAATATAATGTTACAAATGCAGCATTTGCTTATGATGGTGTGAAACTATACAGCCGTCTGATTGAAGGTCGTTATCCCGCTTATGATGCTGTTATTCCTAAAGATAATCCCAATAAACTCACCGTTGACAGGAGTTTGTTCATCAGTTCTGTTAAACGTCTTTCACCATTTGCCAATCAATCAACTCACCAGGTGCGTTTGCGCATCAGCGGTCAGGAGTTGCTTATGAATGCTGAAGATATCGATTACTCGAACGAAGGTGTTGAGCGTTTGGCTTGTACTTATGCAGGTGATGATATGGAAATCGGCTTCAACTCACGATTTTTGCTGGAAATGGTAAACAACCTTGAATCCAGCGACATTTTATTCCAGCTTTCAGGACCAACGCGCGCCGGCATTATTGTTCCGGCAAACCATGATAATCCGGATGAAGATATACTGATGCTGGTAATGCCTGTAATGTTAGGACAAAATTAAATAAAGAAGCTATAACCAACCAACTAACCAACCCCTTCAACAAAAAGAAGCCCGGAAAATCATCTCCGGGCTTTTTTGCTGTTTCAGAAACAGATTATAGCAATCCGCCATTTTTATAAATCTGCATCTGAGCATCATAAAACTTATTGACGCTTAGAGATTTATTTTTAGTGAGATTCGTGATTTCGCCAGTCTTAAAATTTATTCTGACCTGGTCATTTTGCTCTAAAACAAGCTCTTCCAGTTGTCCCGGAGTATAAGTCAGAATAGGAAATGCGGCATTGATCGCATTCCGTTCATAAATGGCTCCAAAGGATTCCGCAATAATGGCGTTTACCCCAAGTGACTGGAAACAGTCAACAGCCTGCTGCCGTGAGCTTCCCGCTCCGAAATTTTTGGTTGTGAAAACAATATCTCCCGGCTGGGCCTTTTTCGCAAAATCTTCGTATCCTTTCAGGTTATCGAAAGTATATTGCCCCATTTCCTTGATATTGGTAATGGTAAGATAACGGTTATGGAAAATCATATCGGTATCAATATCGTCCTGGCGTATAACCCAGGCACGGCCTTCAATAATTTCTGGTTTCTCGGTTTTCTCACGAATAACTATTTCGCGATGTTTAACAGCCGGTTTTGTGAAAGTTGCCGCAATTTCAGGAATATCATCAGGAGTGGTTATATAGCCTGCAATAGCCGAAGCCGCAACTACACCTGGCGATGCAAGATACATAGCCCCTTTGCCTTGTTTTCCTGAAAAATTGCGATTGCCGGTACTGATTGTTACTTCTTCGGGTCCGTTCTGCCCAACCTGCCCGGCTGCGCAACCTGCGCATCCAGCGTTTGAAACCATGGCGCCTGCGTCTTTAAAAATCTGTATCAGACCTTCATCCAGCGCTTCGCGCCAGATGGCATCTGTTGTTGGTACAATTTTAAGAACAACGCCCGGAGCAACCTTACGGCCTTTTAAGATACTTGCTGCTTCGCGCAGATCTTCCATGCGTCCGTTCGTGCAACTCCCCAGGAAGGCAGAATCAATTTTTGTGTTTTTTACACTTTCAACTGAAACGTCGTCATGGGGATGGCCGGGATTAGCCACCATAGGCACAAATTTTTCAATATTAATTTCGTGAACGAAGGAATATTTAGCGTCGGCAGAAGCTTTAATGGTTTCAACCCGTTTGCCTGAGCGAGCCTGCAATTCAGTTAATATTTTTTCGTTAGGGCTGAACAGTATAATAATGGCGCCCATTTCAGTTCCCATCGAAGCAATAGTGATGCGTTCGTCGAGAGAAAAATCTTCAACTGCATCGCCTTCAATTTCAACGGAATAACCAAGTAATTTATTGGCTCCGTAAATGGAAAGCAGATTCAGAACAATATCTTTTGCCCTGACATTAGCCGGACGTTTTCCTTTCAAAATCAGTTTTACCGATTCAGGAACTTTGAACCAAACGGATCCTTTGGCCCATGCGGCTGCGATATCCTGGTCGCCCATTCCTTGTCCGAACGAACCAATTGCACCCATAATATTAGCATGCGAATCTGTCGAAACAAAAGTACTTCCCGGATAGGACAGCCCTTTATCAATAGCCAGGTGAGTTCCTACACCCGAATCAATATCGTACACCTTAATATCATTCTGCCGGGCAAAAAGTCTGCAGAAATGCTGATTAGCGGCATACTTTTGATCCGATCCTCCCGGATTACAGTCAAAAGTGAAGAAGGTCCGTGTAGCATCGTGCACGCTTAATCCGTTATTGAGAATGTTTTCGACAACATTGGCACCACCAAAATCGCGGGCAGCGCGAGCATCGATAAAAACATCAACGATATCACCAGGTTTTACTGTTGTTTGGTTGCCATGGCTGGCTATGATTTTTTCTATGATTGTCATGGGTTTGTTTAGTTAATGGTTAATGGGAAATAGAAAAAGGTACCAGAAGTTAGGGCACTGTTGAGTTTGATTAACTTACTTCATGGTTTTGGTATTCATCATTAACTTCTCCATTTTTGGATTCGTTTTTAGATTTGACCAGATAATTGATATATCCGTTTAGTAACCGGATACATTCATAAATCAGATTTTCAATGGCATCATGTTTCTCTGAGGTAATATATTCTGAATCTATACAAACTGATAAATGATCGAGGACTTCGTAAAGCGATCCTCTGGCGATGCAACAAAACTGAACATTTTCCTGAAAATGATATCTGCCATAGCCTTCGGCAATTTGAGTTGATGGAGATCGCGAACTTCTGATCATCTGATCTGCTAATCTGTATTTTTCTTCTGCGGGAAAAGATTTAACCAGAATCCATATTTCCTGGCGAAGTTGCCTGCATTTCTTCCAGACTTCAAGATCCTTGAAAGTTCTCATTTTGGCCTTAATAAATGTTAGAATTACAATTGATAGAGAATGGAAAATATAAAATAGAAAATAGTGAAATTAATAAGATTCCGGTTTGAGAATAAATTCCTTTTCTAAGAAACTATTTTCTATTTTTTCTTAATCTCTATTAACTATTTCCCCCAACCATTTTCTATTAACTATTTTCTATTTATATTTTCAATCGGTCCCGAAACGGCTCAAACGTCATAAAATCAGCATGATGAACTACATATGCCTCGGTCGACCGTTTCACCATATTCCCTTCGCCTGCATGTGTGGCAATAATGTGACAAACCGCATCCGGAACGCCACATTGTTCAGCCAAAGAAACGCCGGAAAATGGATGCCTGATATATTTACCGTAATTTCCCTGTACTGATTTCCCGTCTTTCATTTCATATTCAAGCAGTTTACCAACATCTGCAAGAATGGCTCCGGCAATAAGAACATCCATGTCAACAGGCAAATCAGTCTTAAAAAACTCATTCATTTTTTTGCCTGCATCCAGCGCAACATGCACAACGCAACGTTTGTGATCCATAAACGTAACTTTAAGATCCGGACCACACAGAAGGGTAAAAGGAATAGTATTCAGATCATCAGGTGTTAAAACACTTCTCTGTAAAGCCAGAGCCCAGGTGAGAGTTGTTTTTTCTTTTAAATCAATGTCTTTGATCCATTCCAGTTCAGGCCATAATTGGCGGGCCTGGGTTATGTATTTCTGTTCAATATTCATGTGTTGATTGGTTAATTGTTGATAGAAAATAGAAATTAGTTAATCGCTACTAGTTAATCGTTAATCGTTAATGACACATAACGTTTAACCTATCTCGTACAATCAATAACGATTAACGAATAACGTATAACAAATAACTAGACTACTTTAATTTCGCAATAATAGCATCAGCCATCTGTACAGTTGAAGCTGCTCCCTGGTTAACAACATCAGGAGTTCCTTTCAGTTTCATCATATCATAGGCTTTAACCTTGCCTTCAGCAACCACCTCGGCAATTGCTTTCCGAATGCGATTAGCCATTTCCATTTCGCCAAGATGTTCGAGCATCATTACACCCGAAAGAATCATGGCAATAGGATTAACAATGGATACTTCATAACCGGCATACTTTGGCGCTGAACCATGAGTAGGCTCAAAAACACTGACCCCGGTTTCCGGATTAAACTGGGCGGAAGTAGCAAATCCAAGACCACCAATCAAACCGGCAAATGCATCCGATACAATATCACCAAACATATTTCCGGCTACTATTACGTTATAGTTTTCGGGATTTTTGGTTAGCCACATGGTCATAGCATCAATATTTACATCCTCAACCCAAATATCAGGGTATTCGGATTTGCTCATTTCCTGGGCTACTTTCAGCATCATGCCTGAAGTTTCGCGGATTACATTAGGTTTTTCGCAAACCGTTATTTTGCTGAAGCCACGGCTTTTTGCATACTCGAAAGCAGCTTTAACAATACGTGTAACATATTTTTTCGTAAATATCCGGGTTGAGACTGCTAGCTCCGGACGTGGACACCATCCAAAGTTCTCACGGAATTTAGGATGAGTCATCAATGCATCATAAACCTGGTCGGATGGATTAGTCCATTCAACACCTCCGTATAGTCCTTCTGTATTCTGGCGGAAAATCATCACATCCACTGCGGGTTCTTCTATACCATCCTTACCACGACGAATAAAGTTCAATGGATTTCCTTTCAATGTTTTACATGGACGCATACAGATATCCAGATCAAAATGCTGACGCATAGTAACTATAGGGCTGTAGTATGTAAATCCTTTTCCCTGCAATTCTGGCGCAAGCTCGGCAGCTGTTTTGTCCTTTGGCTTGGAAGTGATGGCACCAAAAAGACCTATTTTGTGCTTTTCCAGAAGTTGTATAGTGCGGTCGGGCAGGGGATTGCCTTCTGCGCACCAGAATTCCCATCCGATATCTCCTTTTACATATTCAGCTTCAAATCCGGCTGCATCAAGGACACGGATACACTGCTCAAGTACTACTTTTCCAATGCCATCGCCAGGCATTGTTACAATGGTTCTTTTTGCCATAATCTTAGTTTAATTTTATCTTGTTATTATGAAACAATATGCGACAAAATTAGAATTTCAAACGTGAATAACAAGCGGTTTTTACAAATATTTTTAGTGGTGTTTTGTCCTGAAAAAGAGAACGTTTTATTCAGAATCTATGTTAAAATATGTTCCGGAAAACCTAAAAACGGAATTCAATATCATTGAAGATTTCGTATTCGCCCCGATTTAACTACTTTTGCAGCCATTAATCAAAATTATCTATCAGACTTTGTCAGGCATTTTTACAGATATGAACAAAACGGTATTGGCTAAAAGCGTTGAAGGTCCTGTTTTTAAAAAAATAGCCGAAGCCGCAACGCTTTTAAATACTGATGCTTATGTAATCGGAGGTTTTGTGCGTGATCATATTTTGCATCGTACAAGCAAAGATTTGGATATAGTTACTTCCGGAGATGGAATTGAACTCGCTACCAAGGTTGCTGATTTGCTTAAAGTTAAAAAAGTCAGTGTTTTTAAGACTTTTGGTACGGCAATGTTTATGTACCACGACTGGCAAGTCGAATTTGTAGGAGCACGCAAGGAATCATATAGTACTGATTCACGAAATCCCCAGGTTTCACCAGGTACGATTGAAGATGATCAGAACCGTCGTGATTTTACAATTAATGCTATGGCTATTAGTTTACGAACCGGCGATTTTGGTGCCTTGATTGATCCTTTTCATGGTGTTGATGATTTGAAGAATAAGATTATCCGAACCCCGCTTGATCCTGATATTACATTTACTGATGACCCTTTGCGCATGATGCGTGCAATCCGTTTCGCAACCCAGCTGAAATTTCAGATTCTTCCGGAGACGCTTGATGCCATTACCCGGAATGCTGAGCGTATCAATATAATAACCAAAGAACGTATCAGCGAGGAATTGAATAAAATTGTAATGACGGAAAAACCTTCTGTGGGCTTTTATTTGCTTGATGAAACAGGCTTGCTTGAGCATATATTTCCGGTTTTCACTAAACTGAAGGGCGCTGAATATGTTGATGGCAAAGGCCATAAAGATAATTTTAAACATACTCTGGAAGTTCTCGACCGCATAGTGCCAAATACAGATAACCTTTGGCTTCGCTGGGCTGCTTTGCTTCACGATATTGCCAAACCGGCTACACGCCGTTTTGATCCTCTCTCTGGCTGGACTTTCCATGGGCATGAGTTTAAAGGAATGAAAATGATACCTGCAATATTCAGCGATCTTCGGCTTCCCCTAAATGAAAAACTGAAGTATGTGCAAAAGATGGTTTTGCTTCATTTGCGTCCAATAGTTTTATCCGAAGATGTTGTTACCGATTCAGCCGTTCGCCGCTTACTTATCGAAGCCGGTGATGATATTGATGACCTGATGACACTTTGTGAAGCCGATATTACTTCTAAGAACCAGGCCAAGGTTAAAAAGTACATGGCTAATTTTGAGGTAGTCAGGTCTAAATTGAAAGAAATTGAAGCGAAGGATAACCTCCGTAACTGGCAACCCCCGGTTTCGGGTGAAATTATTATGCAGGTCTTTGGACTCGAACCTTGCCGACAGGTTGGTGTAATTAAAACTGCCATCAGGGAAGCCATTTTAGAAGGAACAATTCATAATAATTTTGAAGAAGCATATCAATTGATGATATTGGAAGGATCGAAACTGGGATTGAATGTTGTAAGACAGCATCTTACTTAATCAGTCGAAATTCTTCTTTCAGAAATACTAAATCTTAAATTAATTCATAACTTTACACTATCAAAACCACCAATAATACGACCATGCAAGTATACCGTTTCAGGCTTTTATTTGAAGAACAGGAAGATTTTCTGCGGGATATTGAAATCAAGCCGGGGCAGACTTTTAAAGATTTTCACGACATCATACTTAAATCCGTTGATATTGAAAGCAATGAGCTAGCTTCATTCTTCATTTGTGATCCGGGTTGGAGTAAGCAGAGAGAGATCACATTGATTGATATGGGTGTAAAATCACCAGATACTGATTTTGATGATGATGAAAGAAAACCTGTAAATATTCCCATACCGGTTATGATAATGGATGATGTGAAAATAAGGGAAGTAATTGACGACCCTCATCAGCGAATCCTTTTTGAATATAATTTTCTGAATCCTACTACTTTTTTTATTGAGCTAATGAAAATTGTTGAAGGTGATCCTAAAAAAATATACCCGATTTGTGTGAAGAAAGAAGGTACTATGGCTCCAACGGCCACGCCTAATTTCCTTTCATTTTTAGACGATCCCGATGAAGATGCCATGCTTGGAGAATTGGATAAATTGATTGAAAGCGGTGAGCTGGAAGAAGAGATTGATGAAAATTATACTACTGAACCTGAGTGGTAGTTTGGTGTTGAGGAAAATTTTTTAATCGTTAATCGTTAATAGAAAATAGAAAATAGAAAATAGAAAATAGAAAATAGAAAATAGAAAATAGAAAAGGGTATAGGCAGGGAAGGAGATGAATGTAGTTTTCTATAATACGCTTTCAGGATTTTCTATCTGGCCTTTATACTTATTCCCCACCCGAATATTTTCCTCTAAACATTTTCATAATCTTTCCATCTTCATCCCTTGCTAAATTCCGGAAAATATCTTGTTGTAATTGCCGGCCCTACAGCTGTGGGTAAAACTGATATTGCAATTCAGTTGGCAAAAACATGGAATTCAGAAGTCATTTCTGCTGATTCAAGACAATTTTATGATGAAATGTCAATTGGAACTGCCAAGCCTGATATTCAGCAGCTTAGCGAGGTGAAACATCATTTTATCGGGCATTTATCTGTTCACGATTACTATAATGTTTCCAGGTTCGAAAATGATGCTTTACAACTAGTTCAGCATCTTTTTGAGAAAAACAGCCTTGTATTTATGGTTGGTGGTTCGGGTTTATATATTGATGCAGTTTGTAATGGGATTGATGATTTTCCGGATACGGAACCTGAATACCGTAATTATCTCAAAGGAATTTACCGGGATGAAGGTATCGCGAAACTGCAGGAAATGATTTCGGCACTTGATCCTGAGTATTTTGCAACTGTAGATATCAATAATCCCAATCGTTTGCTTCGGGCTCTTGAGGTTTGCCATACTACAGGGAAGAAATTCTCCGAACAACGGTTAAATAGTCCCAGGAAAAGAGACTTTCAGATAATCAAAATTGGATTAAATATGCCTAGACCTGAATTATTCAGCCGCATTGAATCGCGGGTTGATCAGATGGTTGAACAAGGACTGGTCGAAGAAGTGCAGCGCTTATTACCTTATCGGCATTTGAACGCTCTGAATACAGTCGGATACAAAGAAATATTTGAATACCTGGATTCAAAAATCACTTTAGACCAGGCAATAATCAATATTAAAACCAGTACCCGCCGTTACGCCAAACGACAACTCACCTGGTTTAATCGCACCGATGAGTACAAATGGTTTGAACCATCCCAACTAAAGGAAATAACCAACTATTTAACAGAGAACTGCAAATAGTTGGTTATTGCTATGGGAATCTACATTTAAAAGGGATAATTTCCCGATTTATAAAACCCAAGTCTCAAATTCCAGGTCTCAAATTCCAGCTTTCAAATTCCAAGAATGTTTTAGGTATAGGTCTTGGGTCTTGAAATTTGGAATTTGAAACTTGGTTCTTTTTTAAACTCCGATTATTTCTTAAGGTATTCATCCAGAAAGCGAAAGAATTCCCTTTGCCATAAAACGCTGTTTTGTGGACGCAAAACCCAGTGACTTTCTTCAGGGAAATGCAGGTATCGTGCCGGTACTCCTAAAAGTTTAGCCGCATTATAAGCTGCCATTCCCTGTGTATAAGGAATCCTGAAATCATTTTCGCCTTCGATTATCATAATTGGAGTATCCCATTTATCAACAAATTTATGCGGTGAATTGGCATAGGAATGATCAACCTTTGGATTTCCCTTTTCCCAATATGCTCCGCCAAGATCCCAGTTAACGAACCACATCTCTTCCGTTGTAAGATATTGATCTTCAAGATTGAACATGCCACAATGCGAAATAAAAGCTTTAAATCGCTTTTCATGATGGCCAGCCAGCCAGAGCACCGAAAATCCGCCGTAGCTGGCACCAACAGCCCCAAGCCTGTCCTTATCAACAAAAGGTTCTTTTGCCATTTCGTCGATTGCAGTGAAGTAATCCTTCATGTTTTGTCCGCCATAATCACCGCTGATCTGGTCGTTCCATTCCTGTCCGAACCCAGGTAAACCTCTGCGGTTTGGAGCTACTACAATATAACCGTTAGCTGCCATAATCTGCATATTCCAGCGATAGGAGAAAAACTGGCTGACCATACTTTGAGGTCCGCCTTCACAGAAAAGCAGGGTCGGATATTTTTTATTCGGATCAAAATCGGGAGGATATACCACCCAGACCAACATTTTCTTGTTATCTGTCGTTGTCATCCAGCGTTCTTCAACTTTAGCTGATTTGGTGTTTTTCAGGATTTCTTTGTTGGTAAACGACAACTGCGTTTCTTTTCCGGAAGCATCGATTTTAAATATTTCGGTAGGCATTGTCATCGATTGCTTTGAAGCAATTACATCTTTGCCTGCCAGAGCGATTGAGAGATAATCCCAGGCACCATTCGTGATTTGTTTAATTTCCCTGGTTCCCAAGGCAAGCGAATAGATTTGAACAGTTCCGTGTATCGGGCTCAGGAAATACATGGAATTTCCATCTGCTGCCCAGGTAAAATTATTGGCATTCTGATCGAATTTCTCCGAGTAATCAGAATATTTTCCCGTGTTGAAATCATAGATCATAATGCGGTCTTTATCAGCTTCAAAACCATCACGGGCCATGCTTCTCCAAACGAGTTTTTTGCCATCAGGCGAAAAAACAGGGTCCTGGTCATAACCTGCAATACCGTTTGATACGTTACTTTCGTTGCCTGTATTGAGGTTATAAACATAAACCTCGGAATTAGTACTAAGCGAATATTCAACACCGGTAAGCTTTTTACAGGTATAAGCTATTTTATCACTTTGCGGGCTCCAGTTTATTTGTTCCATTCCGCCCCAGGGTGCCATAGGTGATTCGAAACGTTGGTCAAACATAATATCCTTACCCTTTCCAACTTTTCCGTCGGCATAAGAAGCTACAAAAATGTGGCTGTAACTGAAATCGGACCAGCTGTCCCAATGACGGTACATCAGGTCGTCCTCGATACGGGCATTGGCTTTAGGCAGGTCAGGATAAATATCGTTTGCAGTTTTATCTAATTTAACACGCTGTGTGTAAAGAATATACTTCATATTTGGAGAATAGCTGAACCCCGTAATATCACTACCGGTATTACTGATCTGGATAGGAGCGGAGCCATCCGGATTTGCTTCCCATATCTGCATGGACCCTGACTCGGCTGAAAGAAATGCTATCTTTTTTCCATCAGGCCTGAATATTCCGTTGCCTTCACTTCCTTTGAAGTTGGTAACTTTCACCGCAGCACCTCCTGAAACAGGAATAGAGTACAAATCACGGTTTCCTTTGTTCTCAGCCAGATTATACCAGCTTACACCGTATAAAATTGATTTATTGTCAGGCGAAACCTGGATATCACTTACCCGGCCAAGTTTCCAAAGCAGTTCGGGAGTATAACGATCTTGCGCTATACTTTGCAGGGAAATTAAAATACCTGCAACTGTCAAAAGTATTATGGTTATACCATTAGCCTTTTTCATTATTGTTTTTTTAGATTTATTAATTTGTTGCGAAAGTAGAAAAGATTATTCAATCGCAGCAAATGAGAATGACACTTTCTGTTTATAAAATACTAAGAAAGAAAAGAGAAATTATGATTGTTTCTTCGTTGAATAATTATTGTAAATCTTATTTTAACAAACGAATGTCTATTTTCTTATTTTTACAGAAAACAATAACTATACTAAAGTATTTATAGTATGCAAATAATCAGAGATATACAAAAATCATGGAATGAAAAACCATTGATGATCATAATGATTGTCGCAGTATTAACCCGGTTTTTAGCTGTTGTTTTTTCCAGGGGTTTTGGAATGCACGATGATCATTTCCTGGTAATTGAAGCTGCCCAGGCCTGGGTTGATGGAGTTATTGTTCCTGGGCATCTTCAGGGACCCGGACAAGAGTTAATACCGGATGGACATAGTCTTTTTTATATGGGATTGCATTTCCTGCTTTTTAAGTTCATGGCTGTATTAGGTATATTTGATCCTTCATTTAAGATGTTAGTAGTCAGAATACTGCATGCATTAGCTTCAATATACTCAGTTTGGCTTGCGTATAAGATTACAGAAAAGCTTTCAACTAAAAAAGATGCTGCTTTGGCAGGAATACTGATGGCTTCGATGTGGTTTTTACCTATGCTGAGTGTCCGCAACCTGGTTGAGACTTTTTGTTTTCCTTTCACCTTGGCCGGAATATGGTGTATGCTTAACGCAGAACAGAAGAAGTATCCTTTGCTTTACTATATCCTTGCTGGTTTTATACTTGGAATGAGCATCTCTGTGAGGTTCCAGTTGATTGTATTTGTTGGTGGAGTCGGGCTTGTGCTATTGTTTCAGCGCAAATGGATTCCAGCGGTTGTATTTGGTTTTGGGGCCTTGGTTTCAATTTTTCTTTTGCAGGGACTTGTGGATTATCTTATTTGGGGATACCCGTTCGCTGAATTTATTGAATACGTGAAGTATAATATCCAGGCGGCATATAATTATATTAACGGACCATGGTATAACTACCTGTTACTTCTTGCAGGTATTTTTATACCACCAATTTCACTGATGTTACTTTTTGGCTTTTTCCGTATCTGGAAAAAACAGCTGATCATTTTTCTGCCGGCCTTTTTATTCCTGGTATTTCATTCGCTTTTTCCAAACAAGCAGGAAAGGTTTATTTTTCCGATTGTCCCGTATATCATTATCGGTGGTGTTATCGGATGGAATTCATTTCTGGAAGTTTCGAAGTTTTGGAAAAACCATCAGAAAGCGCTTTCAAGATCGTGGATTTTCTTTTGGGTTCTAAACGTAATATTGCTGATTCCAGTTTCAACGGCTTATTCTAAACGGTCGAGGGTTGAAGCAATGGCATACCTTTTAAATTACCCGGGAATTAAAGTGGTTCTTGCCGAAGATTCAAATAGTGGCAGTGCCCAAATGCTTCCCAGGTATTATTCAGGACAGTGGATGCAGGCTTTGTATAAATCAAAAACGGAGGTCAAATCCTATATGGCTGATTCATTGCCATGCCAGGTTAAAGATGCCTCTTTTGTTTTGTTTTACAGCGACGAAAACTTACAGGCAAGGGTTGATGCAATGAAAAAGGAAATTCCGTCACTCGTGTATGAAAAAACTTTTAAGCCGGGAATGATCGACGAAATTATGCATCGCCTCAATCCGGTGAACAGAAACGAAACTATTTATATGTATCGCAACAATGATATAACAAAGAAAACAAATTAGCAGCTACTCTGTTTCAGGATCAGGGTAACAGATATTCAGATTATAAGTAGTATATGCAGAAGGAAGAAGCTAAAATTGAAATAAATCAACTTGTTAAAGAGTTAAGCGATCACAATTACCGGTATTATGTGCTGGCGGAACCTGTTGTATCTGATTATGAGTTTGATATGCTGCTCGAAAAGCTGAATGCTCTTGAAAAAGAATATCCTGAGTTTATTTTGCCTGATTCGCCTACACAACGGGTTGGCGGAACTGTTACCTCAGAATTTGCTTCAGCTCGCCACACCTACCCGATGTTATCACTTTCAAACACATATTCTGAAAGTGAATTGCGTGAATTTGACGATCGTGTTCGCAAACTCCTTGATGCGAAATATGAATATATCTGCGAGTTAAAATTTGATGGTCTCTCGATCAGCCTGACTTATGAAAATGGTTTGTTAACCAGGGCATTAACCCGTGGAGATGGCGAACGTGGTGATGATGTTACTACAAATATCAAGACTATCCGAAGTATTCCGTTGCGATTGGTTGGTTCGGGATTTCCTGAACTGTTCGAAGTGAGAGGAGAAATTATTCTGCCCCGGCCAGGTTTTGAAAAAATGAACCTCGACCGCATTGAAATTGGCGAGAATCCTTTTGCCAATCCACGAAATGCAGCAGCAGGTAGTCTCAAATTGCAGGATTCGGCCGAGGTTGCCCGTCGACCTTTGGATGGATATATGTATTACGCTTTAGGAGAAACACTTTCTTTTTCATCTCATTCACAAAGTCTTGAAGCTCTTGCTTCATGGGGATTAAAGATTTCTGATAAAACAGCCTTGTGCAGTTCCATTGATGAAGTATTGGATTTCATCAATAAAATGGCCAGGGAGCGTGATAAGTTAACTTTTGATATTGATGGAATTGTAATAAAAGTTAATTCGCTGGAACAACAACAGGCATTAGGCTTCACAGCCAAATCCCCGCGTTGGGCGATCGCTTACAAATACAAAGCCGAACAGGTAACAACGCAGCTTTTATCCATTGATTACCAGGTAGGCCGCACAGGCGTGGTAACACCAGTGGCAAATCTGAAACCGGTTCAGCTTGCCGGAACCGTTGTGAAAAGAGCCAGTTTACACAACGCCGATATTATTGCCAAACTCGATGTTCGCATTGGTGACTACGTTTTTGTTGAAAAAGGCGGCGAAATCATTCCAAAAATTATTGGTGTCGATCTTAGTAAACGTGATTTATTTGCTGAGCCTGTATTCTTTATTGAAACGTGTCCGGAATGTGGCACCAAACTCGAACGACAGGAAGGCGAAGCCGGGAATTTCTGCCCTAACGAAGACCATTGCCCGCCCCAGATCAAAGGGAAGCTCGAACACTTTATTCACCGCAAAGCCATGAATATTGACAGCCTGGGCGAAGGTAAAATTGAAATACTTTATGATAATAAACTGGTTTATGATATTTCTGATCTCTATTCCCTTACTTACGATTCTATCTTAAATCTGGAAAAAGTATTTAAAGGATCTGATGGCGCAAAAGACAAGAAACTCAGCTTTAAAGAAAAGACAGCAGAAAATATTATTAATGGAATAAACGCTTCAAAATCAGCTCCTTTCGAAAGAGTGCTTTTTGCCTTAGGAATCAGGTATGTAGGCGAAACCGTTGCAAGAAAACTCGCTTTGCATTTTAAAAATATCGATGCTATTATTATGGCAAGCAATGAGGAATTGCAATTGGCAGAGAATAT
This sequence comes from uncultured Bacteroidales bacterium, assembly GCA_903879715.1. Lineage (GTDB taxonomy): Bacteria > Bacteroidota > Bacteroidia > Bacteroidales > UBA4417 > UBA4417. Next base: position 26,396 of record CAIRMR010000044.1, on the reverse strand, counting down.
TGGCGAGAAAGTGGCATCCAGTATATTCGCCTTTTTTCGTAAGCATGAAAACCTGGTTTTAATTGAGAAACTGAAAGCTGCCGGTCTCAATATGGTAGCAGAAAAACAGCCGGATTTACTTTCTTCAAATTTAGCCAGCAAAAGCATTGTGGTTTCAGGATCATTCGGATCATCCAAACGGCGAAAGGAACTGGAGGAAATGGTGGCTATGCATGGTGCCAAATTGGCAGGCGGAGTTACTTCTAAAACTGATTTTGTGGTCGCAGGTGAGAATATGGGACCTGAAAAGCGGCAGAAAGCTATAAAGCTTGGAATTCCGGTTATTTCTGAAGATGAATTCCTCGAAATGTTGAAATAGTATTACAAATGGATTGCTTTTTGTTGCCAAATATTCGGTACAAGAAGAAAAAATATATCGGCCACATTCTATAGGATATTTCCGACCATCACTTTTTAAATTTGATAGGCTGGATCGCCTCTCACCCTCTCGCCCTTCGCTCCATCTGATTGTACCATAAAATAAAACAATCTAAACCTGACCCATATGGCTATTCCATCAACAGAAATAGATAATACTTTTTCCGCTTTATGCAACCTTGTGTACGCTAACCGGTTAAAAGAAGCATTGAATCAACTCGGGCTTTTAATGGAAGGAATGCATGTTGCAGATTTCACATTACAATATGAAGAGTTGAACCAAACTTACCGTATGCTTCTGGAATACAATTTCAGAGGTGTTCCTGATCCTCAGCGAAATACAATCTTCGGAAAACTTAAAGTTTCATTGCTTGAATTAGCGGATAAAGTCCGTCAAAAGGCATATGACCAGACCGGCATGCATATTTACCAACTGAAATCGCGGATCGAAAAAGAAAAGGAAATAGCCAAAGAAGAAGCTACCCGCCGAATCGACAATTATTCCTTTGAACTTGAATATACCAAACTTCTTAATGATACTGAGTTATCAGCTGAAAATACTGGAAATGAATCCTCTCCTTCAGTTTCGCCTAAGTTGTTTCAGATCATGTGGCTCTCTGACAAATATACCGAAACCGATTTGCTGCTGATAAAAGCAATCAGGGAATCGGAAAGCTTGCCATGGTTCGAAAAGTGCCTGGCTGTCAGCGCAATAACATTGAGTTTGATTAACTGTTTTGATAAAGAAAAATTTAAGGTTCTTGCTGAATTTTATAATGACCGTCAGTCTCAGGTATGGCAGCGCGCTTTTGCTGGACTAATTATTGCCGCATTTATTTATGATAAAAGGCTCGAACTTTATCCCACAATAAAATCAGAGTTTGATTATTTTAAAGATAAGGATCATTTTACGGCTGATCTGAATAATTTTCTTATCCAGATATTAAAAGCGCTTGAGACAGAAAATGTCACTAAAAAGTTCCGTGAGGAAATATTACCTGATGTAAAAAAGTTCGAATCAAAGATTCGCGAAAAATTAGATATCGATAATATCATCAACAGTGAAATTGTTGAAGATAAAAATCCGGACTGGGAACAGATTTTCGAGGATAGCCCGGATTTGTTGAATAAAATCGAAAAAATGTCGGAAATGCAGATGGAAGGCCTCGATTTGTTTATGGGCACGTTTGCTATGCTGAAGAATTTTGATTTTTTCAGGGAGATATCCAACTGGTTCCGGCCGTTTTATAAAGAAAATGAAACTGCTGTAAATTCAATAAGTGATGAAATTCAGGGGAAAGGGGATTTTCTGGCCGGACTTGAGGATTCATTTTATATGTGCAATTCCGACAAATATTCCTTTTGTTTTAACATAAATCATCTGCCTGATGAGCAGGGTCGTAATATTATCAGCTTATTTAACATGGAAGCGGAAAGTATGCGTGAAATATCGCAGGAGGACGGATTGCTGAACAAACCCGGCAAAGATGCTTTCATCTTTACACAGTATATCCAGGATTTATACAGGTTTTTCAAACTGTATCCTTTTCGTGCTGATTTCAGGGATATTTTTAATTTGAAATGGAATCTACCTGATAGCTGGCTGGTTGAAAACCTGGCAGAAAATACTGCTATTCTGCGTAATGCAGCCGAATTCCTTTTTAGTAAAATGCATTATACCGAAGCATCCGCATTGTTCCTGGTATTGGCTCAGAAAACAGAACCGGATCAGGCTGTGTATGAGAAACTAGCCTATTGTTACCAAATGTTGGGAAATTATAAGTTAGCTCTTGAATACTATAAAAGGGCTGAATTGTTCGACAGCAACCGGGTTTGGAGCCTGAAAAAGATTATTTTCTGCTACCGGAAACTTGGAGATAATGAATCGGCGCTAAAATGGAGTCTCGAAGCAGCTGCCCTCGATCCTGATGATGCTTACCTTCAAACGATGCTCGGCAACTGCTATCTTGATCTGCATCAGTTCGAAATGGCCCTGGATCATTATTTTAAAGCAGAAATTCTTGCGCCCGAAAATAAGAAAGTTCTTCGCCCTATTGCCTGGTGCTGCTTTGTATTAAATAAACCGGATCTGGCTCTTGCTTATTGCCAGCTTATCTTAGACGAAGATCCTACCGTAACCGATTTGATCAATGCCGGTCATGTAGAATTATGCATGGGTAATAAGCCCAAAGCCATGGAACGTTATATTGCTGCGATTGCCTCAGGAGGAACCAATTTGATTCAGTTTACAGAAACGCTCGATTTTGATAAACGTTATCTGATTGCCAATGGAGTAGATCCAATAGATATTCAGCTTATTACAGATTACCTCATGTTCAGATAATGCATTTTAACAGGAAAGCTAGATAAATGGAGTTTTTTGAAAAATAATCAACCGGAAACTATTACTTTTTGCAATTGTTAATATTAATTAATAAAGTAGGCTCATAATCCGATTTGGCTTATTTTTTGAGGATGTCTAATTAAAGTCGATGCTATGAAAAAAATACTTTTACTCTTAGTCATAACAATATCCATATTTTCTGCTTCAGCTCAGTCTTTAAAAAACAGGACTGATAATCTGCAACTTAAAACTGCTTCTCAACTTACTTCAAATATTTCTTCTTCATATGGTTTTATTGATAACATTACAGTTTATCCCAATCCTGTAGTTGATGAACTTAAAATTGCATTTAAAAGTAGTCAGAGAAGCCTGGCGGTTGTTTCTTTTTTCAATAACATAGGTAAACCGGGTTTTAAACAGGAATTCGATGTTGAACCAGGGAATAATATTGTTTCAATTGATGTCAGGAGCAAATCAATCGAGCCTGGAGTCTATTTTATTCAATTAGTTTGTGAAGGTCAAACAATTACTCGTAAACTGATTGTGAAATAGTTTGAATGTACTTTTCTGGCTGCTTTCTAGAGACTAAGAATAAAAATGCCCGGAAATATTGTTCCCGGGCATTTTTGATTCACAGCTAATCTAGTCTTTTATTACTTGTACTTTTTTAGTTATCCATTTATTCATTATTTTTAATTCAAATATGTAAATACCTGAAGGCCAATCACATTTAATCAAATGGCTTTTTGTCAATGGAGTTGGCGAATTTATAACTTTACCAGACATATCTTTGACAATCAGCATTTGCACCATGTTTTCTGATTCAATTATGGCGCTTCCACCAGTTACGGGATTTGGATAAATTTTTATATCTGGTTGAACCGTTGCTATAGGATTGGTTGAAAGGGCACCTTTTAATAATTTAACATTGAGTACAGTTGTTTGCTTGTCAGTAACCTGAACCGAAATAGTTTTTGGTAAATACCCACTAGCCAAATAAGTAACATTGTAACTTCCACTTTTAAGTAAACGGTGGTAATCGCCAACCTGAGGATCAGTGTAAACATGTGAACTGTCCTTGTCAAAACCGGAAATATAGATTTTTGCAAGTAAAGGATCTCCGGTTACAGAGTCGGTCACTAAGCCATGCAGGCCATAACCGGCTTCTTCGATATAGTTTAACAGTGAGCGGTAATTGTAATTCCAGTGATCAACCAGCTGGGTTGCGGGTAATAATTTTACATCTGACAACTCGATCGTTACTTCGCGGCAATGCTTGAAGAAATTCATATAATCCTGCCGCCCACCGGTTACCCGATACCATGCGTAACCATTAGTAATGCCGCTTGGGTAAAGAGTCATATAGCCAGCCGGAGAGTTAAGATGGACTGTGTCGGCATATTCATGGGACACATAAATCCACCAGGCATTATCAGCTGAAAGTATTGACCATGTATCCCAGGGATAATTCACAACTTCAGCCCCGCCATGAAAATTTGCGCCCATAGTAAAGGTGTTTTGTTCCGCAAAGTTCATAAATGCAACTGTTTCTGGTTGCCAGGCATTCCCATCGGGATGTTGTCCGGCCTGAGGGTCAGGGTAATTCCGGTTCAGGTCTACAAAGTTTGCATTATAACGAACGGCTCCATATACAGTATTATCACCACCTTTATAGGTTCCGTCAGGATTAGCGAGCGGGCAGATAACAATATCAAAATTATCCACCATATTGGTAATGCGGGAATCTATATCATATCCGGATAAAAGATAATCGGCAAGGTGCAACATAAGGATGGCTCCTGTTAATTCATCCCCATGAATACTTGATGTATAAAGGAATTCCGGCTCATTTTCTTCGGTGTTCACATTGTCTGAAATTCTAAGTGCAAGAAGTTTACGCCCGCTTGCTAAGGTCGCAATTGTAATCAGTTTACATATTGCAGGATGATCTGCTGCGAAATTTATCATTAGCGTTTCATACGCAGGATAAGTCGGGTAGTAATTCCAGGTGAGAACTTGTTTCGGATCACTACTCATTTGAACAGGATAAAGTTCAGATGGCGCCGGAAGAACCGTAAAATCTATTTTCCTGTTTGAGAACGCTGAAAATTCCTTTTTATTAGCATACGCATAAACAGTATTACCCTTAATATTGCTGATTGATATTTCTTTGGTAATCATTGAAATTTGAGAAAGATCACTTAATAGAAAACAAAAATAGACTTCTCCGCGGCGGTTAATATCCTGCAGAGCCTGATTAGTTTGTTTTAATTGGGATTGGGCTGATACGATTCTGAATACTGATATTACGAAGAAAAGGAGTAGAAAGAGTTTTTTCATGAACATGCTTGTTGTTACATATCTTTAATTGCAGGCTCGAGTTCATCCATAAGTGCTGACAAATGGTTGTAATGTGTTTTTTCGATCTTGACTAATGGTAAACGCAAATTGTTGGAAATTATCTCCATGATTTCCAGGGCAGCTTTGATACCTGAAGGATTTCCATCCGCAAACACGGAGCGTATGAAATCAGTAAGCTTATAATGAATCTCACGGGCTTTTTTCATGTCCCCTTTAAGTCCCAAAGAAACCATCTCTGAAAAAAGTTTAGGATAAGCATTGGCAACCACTGAAATTACTCCATCCGAACCCATGCCAAGCAAAGGCAAAGTGAGTAAATCATCACCTGATATGACCAGGAAGTCTTTTGGCTTGTTCCTGATAATATCCATCACTTGTTCAATATTTCCGGATGCTTCTTTAATTCCGATAATATTATCAAAATCCTCGGCTAGCTGTAATGTAGTTTCGGGTTTCATATTCACCGAAGTCCTCCCGGGAACATTATACATAATGATCGGCAGCGGGCATACTGTAGCAATGCTTTTATAATGCAGATACAGGCCTCTTTGTTGTGGTTTGTTGTAATAAGGCGTAACCGATAGAATTGCATCATATCCATCAAGAGAATTTGACCGTATGCTATTTATAACATCCTGGGTGTTGTTACTGCCAATTCCAATTACAAGCGGAACTCTTTTATTATTGATTTCTACAACGAATTCTGCAAGAGCGTTCTTTTCTTCACGCGTAAGAGTGGCTGTTTCAGCTGTTGTTCCTTGCACTACAAGGTAATTTACTCCTCCTGCTATCAGATGCTCAATTAATCTCTCAAGTGCGGTGAAGTCAATGGTTCCTTGTTTATGAAAAGGAGTAACTATGGCAACTCCGGTTCCCCTGAATTTTGTATTCATTTGTCTAGTTATTTATTCTGCTTAAATAATGAATTACCTGTGAAGCAAATGAATCAATAGTTTCATCCGGTCCGGCATGAATCATCAGGTCGTAAAACAACTGGTGGTCTTCCTGAAACCGGCCTACTTTTAACCCGGCTTTCGATAAACCTGCGCAATAAAGTAAGGGAAGATGGTCCTCCAGACTCAGATCAATCAGTATATCGTATTCAGTTTCAATGAATTCCTTTACAAAAGCTTTCTGCGGCTGAAACCTCCAGTTTACATCTTTGGCAGTAAGTATATCCTGAGAAATTTTGGGAATGAAATAATGAGGATTAAATTTCTGATTTGTATAAGCTACAACCCTTACTTTTAAATTTAGCTCCAAAAACCGGCCCAGGATTAATTCTGCTGTTTTATAGGTAGCTTCGTCAGGAAGATAATACAATATAGCTACTGTCCGTGCATTTTCCATGTTTGTCGGTTTCAGGCTTCTTTTCATTTCATTCATTTGCTTAAGCAGAAACGACTTAGCAAATTTTTCGCGTATATTTTGGATTGCTTTCAATGATATTCAATTGTTTACTAAAAAACGGGTAAATACAAGTTATGTTTTGCAACCTGCTAAAATACTTAATTTATTTTCATCACCTATAGTTTTCTATAAAAAAAAGACGAAGTTCAAAGAGCCTTTTATTACGGGAATATCAACCTGGTATAGATGTATTTATTTGAAATTAGTGTAGCTAGAAGTGATTTCACCTATATACATACGGTGATAGTCTTTTTTCGGATAATTTTTATTAATGGCATTAACCTTAAAGTGCTCAGGAATAATATCCGAAAAGTAAAGCTTCCGGCACTCCAACATAAGTTTTGACTGCTCATAAAATATAGAACCTGCCGGAGATTCAAATGGAATCAGACCTGTAGCTTTCATTTTGTCATTTTGCCTGCCCGAAACCTTTCCACAATAGTTCAATGCATCACGATGGCTTTCGTCAAAAAAACTCATGGTAAAGAATTCATTAGACTCCATAAATTTATATGTGTACCGCTGCGGCCTTACAAAACAAAATACTACCGGTCTATTCCACAAAATGCCCATTCCTCCCCAACTGGCTGTCATGGTGTTAAATGCGTGCGGATTGCCGGCGGAAAGCAAAAACCAATCATCATCAATAAGTGTAAAAGGATTTTGGTTGATATCTTTTGGCTCAATTTTTTGTAAGTCTTTATATGTCATTTTGTTTTCTTTACGTGTTTTAAATTCAACATATTCAATGGATTGGAGCCCAAGCCTGAAATATTTTTCTGGCTGAATCTCAGCACCTCATCATAGTATAATACTACGGTAGGAGCTTCTTCAACCAGTATTTTGTCCATTTGCATGTATTTTAATCCTCGTAATGAATCATTGGATATGTGCATGCTTTCCTGGTAAATTTTATCAAAATCAGACGATGAAAAATGCGTATAATTGGGTCCGGCCGGGCAAAAGTTTGGTGAATAAAACAATGAAAGATAATTCTCAGCATCAGGATAATCAGCTATCCACGAACCTCTGAAGAAACTCACTTTCGATTGTGCGATCATCTCCCGTAAAGTTGCGGGAGGAGTTACATCAATTTTTAAATTAATCCCGATTTCACCCAGCTGGCTCTGGATAAATTTGCATAGATCAAGGTAAGATGCATTGGTTGTCAGCGTGATAGGAGGGAGTCCCTTCCCGCCCGGAAAACCAGCTTTCCCCAACAAGTGCATGGCTTTTGCAGGATCATACTGATATCCATCAACCTTTTCCTGGTCAAACCAGGGAATGCCTGCAGGTACAAATCCTGCTGTGCCGGCAATTCCTATATTATTCCTGAGATAACGCATCATTTTTACCCTGTCGAAACCATAATTAATGGCTTGCCTCACCAATTTTAACCTGAGCGGACTTTCAGCAGCGGCTGTGTAATTGGTGTCGATCAATATTCCCAGGTACTCAGTATTCAGATACGGCTGTTTTGTTAAATTAATTTTGGAAGAATATTTTGAGCGCAATTCTCCCTTTTTTGTTAATAGTTCATCTTTATAACTGACATCAATTCCAGATACAAAATCAAGATTGCCTTTGATGAATTCGAGAAATGCAGATTGCTTATCGACGATAAACGTAACAGCTATTGCATCCAGGTAGGGCAGGGGACCTTCAGCACCAGATTCAAAGTAATTATCATTCCGGAGCATAACCAGTTTTACACCTTCTTTCCACATGCCAAATTTGAACGGGCCTGTACCCACAGGATGACGCCTGAATTCAGCTCCGTATTTATCCACTGCCTCATGCGGAACAACCGAACAATATTTCATGCTTAACAAACCGAGGAAAGGCGGGAATGGTGCTTTTAAAGTAATAATCAGTGTGCTGTCGTTGGGTGCAATAAATGAATTAGAATTGTTTACTTTTTTTACCTGTTTGAGCACCCATGCGCCAGGCGAGGCAAGTTTATCATCCAGTAACCGGTTTAAGGTGTACACAAAATCATTCGCAACTACATTTCTTTCTTTATTTCCAGTGAATGCTTCATCAGCTATAAAAAACACATCGTTTCGCAGATGAAAAGTATAGCTCAACCCATCCGGAGATATTTCCCAGCTTTTCGCAATACAGGGTTTCACTTTCAGGTTATCATCAAGCTGAACAAGCCCGTTAAATAATTGGTTTGCTGCCCAGATATTAGCCTGGTCACGGGCAAAAGCAGGATCGAGTGATGTTATACCTGCTGATTCATTATATCGAAATACCGTTCTTCCATCATTTTCAAATCGTCCTGACTTACATGAAGTTATCAGGAAAATGAGAAGTAAGGAAGTGTAATTTCTGTTTGGATTCCGCATTGAGTACGATGAAATGAATTACCAAAATTAAGCGTTTGCCGGATAGATACTGTTGAACAACGATGATTAAATATGATAAAAATGCAAAAAACCGGAATAAATCCGGTTTTTCACAATGCAATCATCCAAAAGTTATTTTTTCTTTACAAGAGCCAGTTCGAGTACATCAATCATATCGGTGAGATAATGAAATTTCAGACCTTTTATATATTCCGGTTTAATTTCTAAAATATCTCTCTTATTGTCTTCGGATAAAATAATATCGGTAATTCTTGCTCTTTTCGCTGCAAGTATCTTTTCCTTTACGCCTCCTACAGGCAGAATGCGGCCCCTTAGGGTTATTTCGCCCGACATGGCCAGCTTATCATTAACCGGCTGTTTAGTGAAGGCAGAAGCCAGCGCAGTAAACATAGTGATACCTGCCGATGGACCGTCTTTTGGTGTTGCGCCCTCAGGAACATGAATATGCACATTCCACTTTTCGAAAACATCATTTTCCAGTTTCAACTGGCTGGCATGTGATTTTAAATATTCATAAGCTAGTGATGCTGATTCTTTCATCACATCACCAAGGTTTCCGGTTACAGTTAGGACTCCTTTGCCGGGGCTTAAACTAACTTCTACAAAGAGGATTTCTCCGCCTACCGCTGTCCAGGCAAGGCCTGTAGCGACTCCCGGCGTATTTCCTGAATAGCTTTTTTCATTATTAAATGGAGCCGGACCAAGAATTTTCTCAATATCTGAGGCTGTAAGTACCGAAGGAATAGCTTCATCCATTGCGATAAAACGTGCCCGGTTGCGGATTACTTTGGCGATGGTTTTTTCGAGTAATCGAACACCAGATTCCCTTGTGTAGTTTTCGATAATGGATTGAAGAACTGGTTTACTAAAAGTAATTTTCTTCTTGTCAATGCCATGTTCTTTCAATTGTTTTGGAACCAGGTGCTTGCGGGCAATCTCTATTTTTTCTTCGATAAGGTATCCGCTCAGATCAATAATTTCCATCCTGTCGCGTAAAGCTGGGTGTACTGAGTTCAGAGAATTAGCCGTTGCGATGAACATTACCTTTGATAAATCGTACTCAACTTCAAGAAAATTATCATAGAACGAAATATTCTGTTCCGGATCAAGTACTTCAAGCAGAGCAGCTGATGGATCCCCATTAACAGTCATACCCGAAACTTTATCGATTTCATCCAATACAAATACAGGATTGGATGATTTGGCTTTACGGATGCTTTGGACAATCCTGCCTGGCATTGCGCCGATATAGGTACGGCGATGGCCACGGATTTCGGCTTCATCATGCAATCCACCCAGCGACATGCGAATGTAATTGCGTCCTATAGCGCGTGCAATTGATTTGCCTAACGAAGTTTTACCAACTCCCGGAGGGCCTACAAGGCAAAGAATGGGAGATTTCATGTCACCTTTCAGTTTCAGAACCGCCAGGTATTCAATGATACGCTCCTTTATCTTTTCCATGCCATAATGGTCTTTGTCTAAAACCTTCTGAGCATGATGTAAATCGAAGTTATCTTCCGTAAAAGTATCCCAGGGCAGGTCAACCATTACCTCGAGGTAGTTAACCTGCATACCAAACTCCATGGCCATAGGATTCATTCGCTGCAGTTTTGCAATTTCCTTTTCGAAAACTTTAAAAGCAGCTTCCGGCCATTTCCTTGAATAAGCTTTGGCTTTTATTTCATTTATTTGCTGTTCATTCGGATTGTTGCCAAGTTCTTCCTGTATCTGTTTCAGCTGCTGATTTAACAAGTAATCGCGCTGCTGCTTGTCCATATCAACTTTTACCTTGTTTTGAATCTGATTTTTCAGATCCAGCATCTGTAACTCTTTGGTAAGTAGCCCTAAAACTCTGTTGGCGCGTTCTTCCAGGTCAAGAATACTCAGAAGATTTTGTTTCTCGGTAATTTCAACATTCAGGTTGGATGCCACAAAATTGACAAGAAAAACCGGGCTTTCTATGTTTCTTATAGCAAAAGCTGCCTCACTCGGTAAGTTTGGCGATTGATTAATTATTTGAATTGACAAATCTTTGATAGATGCTATCAGAGCTTCAAAGTTTTTATCGTTTTTTTTCGAGATGAATACCTTCTGATCAATTCCATGCACTTCGGCTTTAAAGTATGGTTCCGACTGCAATAAGGTACCAAGTTCAAAACGCTTTTTACCCTGGATTATAGCTGTAGTATTCCCGTCAGGCAATTGAAGTATTTTAATGATGTAAGCAACTGTGCCTATTTTATTGAGGTCTTCATAACTTGGATCTTCAATATCGCCATCCTTTTGTGAGACCACTCCGATTATGCGCTCACCTTTATAAAATTCCTTAATCAGCCGGATTGATTTATCCCGGCCAACAGTAATAGGTATAACTACGCCCGGAAATAACACTGTGTTGCGCAAAGGAAGAATAGGTAAAACCGGTGGAACATCTTCTGCATTAATAATTTCTTCATCTTCAGCTGAGAGAAGGGGAATGAATTCAGTTTCATCTTCCATCACATTCGAAAGATGCAAGTCAGCTATGTTTATATTATGGTCCATAAGAGTAAATGTGACAATTTGGCATGTAAAATGCCTGTTAAAATTTCATCAGTGATTGTTCAATAACCATGCCAGTACTTTAACAAGGCTTTCAATGGGATGTTCAGCGTTAAAATGGCATTAGCGATTGCATTTCACTTTATTAGGATGAACTTTGATGCCTGGTTTTAAAATGGGATCTTGCCAATCTGGTTTATAACAAACGGTTATCGCTTGTCAATTCAAATACAGTCTTAAAAATATTTTCTTCTACTTCATTAAAGGGAAGATTCCGTCTTGCATAAACTGCTTTTGCAGTGTCCATTGCTTCGTCGAGTTTATGTTTTCTGAAACCTGAAGTGCCGCCCCATACAAACGAAGGAATAAAATTCCGTTGATAACTAACGCCAAAAATATTAGAGCAAACTCCGGCAGTTGTGCCTGAGTTAAACATTGAACTTATGCCTGTTTTGGTATGATCACCCATCACCAGGCCGCAAAACTGAAGCCCTGTGGTTACAAATTTGCTTTCACTGTAACTCCATTGTTTTACATACTCATAGTTGTTTTTAAGATTGCTGGTAGTGGTCCCCGCTCCCAGGTTGCACCATTCTGCGATCACTGAATCACCAAGGAAGCCATCGTGAGCCTTACTCGAATAACCAAACATCACACTGTTGTTAATTTCTCCGCCTGCCTTACACCATGGACCAATTGTAGTGCCTTTATAAACCAGAGTTCCCATTTTTAACACCGAATGCTCGCATAAGGCTACTGGTCCTTCTATATGACAACCAGGCATTATTTCCGCATGTTTTCCAATATACACAGGGCCTTTCAGCGTGTTTATTGTTGAACACTCAATCGAAACACCTTCTTCAACGAATAAATTATTTCCCAACACCTGGTTGGTCGACGAAATCTCAGCTGATTTTCGGTTATGAGTTATGAGTTTAAAGTCTTCAACTATAGCCTTTTTATTCTTCCCGAAAATATCCCAAGTGTTATTAATCTTAACAAAAGGTGTTTTTGTTTCACGACTTTTTAAATCAGGAGCAACACCTTCCCTGAAATGTTTGAGATTTTCGGCTGTAAGATGTATAGCGATTATTGTTTCACCAGCAATCAGCGAAGTGTCCTCATCAAGTGACAGAATTTCAGCAATTAGTTCCTGGTTAGGTAAAATAGAACCATTTATCAGGTAATTATCTAAACCCACTTTTAGTGGGAATTTTTCCTGAAGGTAGGTTTCTGTAAGGTGGGAAACAGGATGATTAAGGTGTTTTTCCCATTTCTCATTAATAGTTAGAATACCTGACCTGATAGCGCTGACTGGCCTGAAAAAAGTGAGCGGCCGCAACGAAATGCGGCTCTGATCATCAAAAAGTATAAAATTAATCATTAGAATCTGTTATCAGTAATTTGACTTTAAAGATACACGCATCTGTTGTTCCGGCAATACAAAAACAGCCAAAGTTAGTAAATGGGTGATACTGGGCAAAAAAAAAGCTATCCTGAGCGGATAGCTAATGTTTTCAATGGCTGGTAAGACTATACAGTCTTGCTTTTCATTTGTGCTGATTTTTCCATTTTCTGACGGAATTTATCAACGCGGCCTGTTGTATCAACAAGTTTAATTTTTCCTGTGTAAAAAGGATGCGATGTATTTGAGATTTCCAATTTAACAAGTGGATACTCATTACCATCTTCCCATTTAACGGTGTCCTTTGTATTAACAGTCGAACGTGTTATAAACGAAAAATCGTTCGATATATCTTTAAAAACTACAAGGCGGTAATCCTTTGGGTGAATGTCTTTTCTCATGATGCTTTCAGCTTTATTTTCAGGGCTGCAAAATTATACATTTTTCCCTCACAAACAAATATTTATAACATTTTCTTTAACAATATTTTGTTAGCATGTTTTTCAGGATTCAATTTATAGCTCAATTAAAAACTTTAAAGTGTCGATTCCATCAGCATAATCACTTAATCCAGGACTTTGTGTACAACCTAAAAGTACAGTTTTGTCGTTCGTAAATGCATCAGTGGCAATGCATTGGATTTGATCGTCGTCCAGCAAAAGTTTTTCCTTCAACAATTCAATGTCTTTATAAAACTCATAGTAAAGCACTGGAATAGGAGATGAGTATGATGCAGATTCAGTCAGAATAAAAGCGTCATTATCTAAAAATGGAGTAGAATTCAATAGGTAAATTGACCGGTGATAGCTATGATTGTTCATGTATTTAAAATGATCGAACAATATTTTATTAAAAGGCTCTACGGCAGAATAGAGTTTTTGAGGAGAGAATCCTTCCGGAATGAATACTTTGGAAATGTTGCGGCATCCAAGTCCAAAATAGGAACATATATCGATGCCTAGTTTTTTTAATGCTTCATTGTCTTCGTTTCCGTTTAAAACCGCAACACCATTCCTGTTTTTCCGAATGATATGAGGATATCTGGAAAAATAATATTCAAAATACCTGGCAGTATTATTACTCCCGGTTGCAATAATGGCATCGAATTCTTTTAAAATGCCTTCAGTGAACTCAATTTTCTGCTTGAACAATGGTTCTATTGTACACAGAACATTTGCAATAGCCGGTAAAAGGACCTTATCAGTTGACGAAAGCTTGCCGATAAAACTGTGTCCGGCTAAAAGTGTGCACAAAAAATCATGAAACCCGACTAGTGGAATATTCCCGGCCATAATTACTGCAACCTTTTTAGATTCAGTATTTTGAATCATAGGCTGATAGTCTTTAAGCCAGGTTTGAATAGCTTGTTCGTTTAATGCATCTTTCCATTCGTTTAAAGCAAACGCAATATTAGCCGGAGTAAACCACGGATTCTGATGATATGCTACCTGAAGGGAATCATAGAGTTCGGGATAATGAATTGCAAATCCTGTATCCGGTAAAGTATAACTCTCTGCTGCCTGCCCCATTACATTTCCCAGTTCAACAATTGCATGAATACGCGAATCAAGTGAAAGAGATTTAGTCATACTATTTAAGGATTTCAGCCGTTTGGAATTTAAATCAGCTGCGAAATTACACGTAAAAATCATACTTTTGTCCTAATTCCTAAACAATTGACGAATCCCGAAATGAAAAACCGATTATTATCCACAGTTCTTGCCCTGTTTTTTACAATAAATTTTGCCTGTGCTCAGACAATTACCAATTCAACAGGAATCCGGGATTCTCTAAGTAAATTAAGTTCCAGAATATGGAAACAAAAAACTGATTCCAGCCGCCTGATTGCGAACGCTTTATTTTTTAACAATTTTCAGTCAATACTCAAATCTGTTACGTCAGTTGGTATTCCTTTGGATTCAATTAATGGAATTACCCATATTGCATCTGCAGATGGCAAATTTCGGATTTTTACATGGAATGTGCCTCTTTCAAACGGAACAAATAAATATTTTGGATTTATACAAAACAACCTTGATAGTTCAGTAGTTATCCAATTACAATCAAATACAGATGAGCAGCCTGGTTTTGATTCAAAGCAGTTTACATCGCAAGAATGGTACGGAGCTATTTATTATAAACTGATTGAAGTTGAAATAAACAACCAGAAAACCTACACTTTATTAGGCTGGGATGGTTTTACAGCTAATTCAAACCGCAAGCTGATCGACATTGTTTATCTTGATAAAAGTGGGGAAATTGTTTTTGGAATGCCCGTCTTTAAAACAGATAAGGGAATTAAAACACGCGTGGTTTTGGAATATGCCGAAAAGTCAAACATGCTTTTACGCTATGATTACCAATCCATCATGGTCGAAAAAAAGAAAAGACTAAAAAAGGAAGATGCCTGGCTTATTGTAATGGATCGTATGGTACCTATGGATCCATCAATGGAAGGAATCCGGAAGTATTATGTTCCAACCGGTGATGCTTACGATGGATATATTTTCAGAAACGGATATTGGACTCTGGTTGAAAACATCGAAGTTGCTAATAAACTGAGTTTAACAAAATAATCTGCTTAAACTTTTACGGTCATATTTCTAAATATTTATGCGAAAATCATTGTTTTCTGATTAACTTTGGAATGAAACTTATTTTAAGATTGTTGCATTTTGTTAAATTGGAGATTTAAATTGCAAAATCCTATTTTGTTATAAACTTTAGCTGCATTGGTGCAAAGGATTCTTTATTCAAAACTCACAACGCTAAGTGATTAAGCCTCTGTCGAAATTGTTTGCCAAATTATCATTTTAGCAAGTATAAATAAATTATTTTTATTTTGTGCCTAACCTACTAACATTTTATAACTTTGTGTGAATTTATTAACAACACATTCTTAGTTTCTTTAATTGTCTTGTAGTCTAAAAAAACGCAGTAAATCACCGTATTAATAAAAAAAGCAGAAAGATGAAAAAACACAATTTTAATGCCGGTCCATCAATTCTTCCTCGAATTGCTATTGAAAATACAGCAAAAGCTATTCTTGATTTAAATGGTATTGGAATGTCACTCCTTGAAATCTCGCACCGTAGCAAAGATTTTCAGGCAGTAATGGACGAAGCAGTTGCATTATTTAAGGAAGTGCTTAATATTCCTGAAGGTTACCAGGTTCTGTTTCTTGGAGGAGGAGCAAGTTTGCAATTCTGCATGGTTCCTTTCAACCTGCTGAACAAAAAAGCTGCATACCTCGAAACTGGCGTTTGGGCTAAGAAAGCAATTAAAGAAGCTAAATTATTTGGTGAAGTAGCCGTAATTGGTTCCTCTGCCGACAAAAACTTCAATTATATTCCTTCAGGTTGGGAAATCCCGGCAGATGCTGATTATTTCCACATTACAACTAATAACACTATTTATGGTACCGAGATCAGGGAAGATTTTGATAGCCCGGTTCCGTTGATTGCCGATATGTCAAGTGATATTCTGAGCCGCCCATTAGATGTTTCTAAATATGCTATGATTTATGGTGGTGCTCAAAAAAATGCAGGTACCGCTGGAGTAACTTTTGTTATTATCCGTGAGGATATTTTGGGTAAAGTTGATCGCGCTATCCCTTCGATGCTTGATTACCGGATTCATATAAAAGAAGGTTCAATGTTTAACACTCCTCCTTGTGTAAGTATCTTCACCTTAAAAGAAACCTTGAAATGGGTTAAAGAAATGGGTGGTGTTAAAAAAATGGAAGAAATGGACATCGCAAAAGCCAATCTTCTTTATAATGCTATTGATACCAGCAAAATGTTCGAAGGAACAGCCGCAAAAAATGCACGCTCTCTTATGAACATTTGTTTTGTTATGAAAGAACAATACAAGGACAAAGAAGATGCTTTTATGGAATTCTCCAAAACCCGTGGTATGGTTGGAATTAAAGGACATCGTTCTGTTGGTGGTTTCAGAGCTTCTACATACAATGCCTTGCCAATTGAGAGTGTGCAGGCACTTATCGAATGTATGACTGATTTTGAAAATTCAAATAGTTAACTTACAATCTTGAAAAGCGCCAAAATTAAATCCGTTACTATGAAAAAAATACTGGTTGCCACTGAAAAACCTTTCGCTAAGGTTGCTGTGGAAGGTATTAAGAAAATTGTTGAAGATGCCGGTTTCGAATTAGTCCTTCTTGAGAATTACTCACAGAAAGGTGAACTCATGCAGGCTGTGGCAGATGCTGATGCAATTATTATCAGAAGTGATATTGTTGATGGTGAAGTATTTGAATCAGCAAAAAAACTTAAAATCGTTGTCAGAGCAGGAGCAGGGTATGATAATATCGACCTTGCCACTGCAACAGCAAAAGGTGTGGTTGCAATGAATACTCCGGGTCAGAATTCGAATGCTGTGGCTGAACTTGCTATGGGTATGATGGTTTTTGCTGCCCGGAATAACTTCAACGGTCTATCAGGAACTGAACTAAGAGGGAAAAACCTTGGATTACACGCTTATGGTCATGTTGGGAAGGCTGTTGCTACAATTGCCCGTGGATTTGGAATGGAAATATATGCATTTGATCCATTTGTCGACAAAAAGACAATTGAAGCGGAGGGAATACATTATATTGATGATGTTAATGAACTGTATAAAACATGTCAGTATGTTTCACTACATATGCCTGCCACTGCTCAAACAAAAAAATCAATAAACGACAACCTCTTGTCTCTAATGCCCAAAGGTGCAACCTTAATTAATACGGCCCGCAAAGAGGTTATTGATGAAGAAGGTTTGTTGAAAATGTTTACCGAAAGAGCTGATTTTAAATATGTTTCGGATGTTGAACCCGACTGCAAGGCTTTGATTGCCGAAAAGTTTTCAGGAAGGTTTTATTTCACCCCTAAAAAAATAGGTGCTCAGACTGCCGAGGCCAATAACAATGCTGGATTGGCTGCCGCCCGACAAATCGTAAATTTTTTCATAAAAAATGAAACAACTTTTCAAGTAAATAAATAGGATTGAAATTATTTTTTATCACTGTTTCTCAAGCAGGAAAGTTGTTTGATACTGGAATTCAGATGAGAAATGTAAAAACTGTAAAGTTAAGTTTAACAATTTTCAAAAAAGCGTGTGCCAGTCTAACAACTTTCTTGTTTTTATTTGCTGATCTTCGTACATTAGCTGAAAATTTCAGAAGTTGGTTGAATTATATTCATCAAGCTTGTAGTTTTTCAAAACCAAAAACCAAATACTAATGGAAACTGAACTCGACAAAACTGCTACATTTTTTCGTTTCGAGGATTTACGTATATACCTTAAAGCACTTGACTACATAGATTGGGTGTATAAAAGAGTAAACAAATTCCCCGAATCTGGCTCTATCTCATTATCTTCACATTTCTACAATTCAGCTCAAGCTATTGCCTTGCATATTGCAGAAGGATCGGCACGTAACAAAGCCCAGTTTATTCATTATTTGAAAATGGCTAAAAGTTCTGTTCGTGAATGTGTTGTTCACAGTGCAATGGCCTCAAGGCAAAAATATTTTAGCAATGAAGATCTTGATGAATCACGCAATCAATTAATGGAAATGACAAAAATGCTTGGAGCCTTGATTGGTTCTCTGCAACGTTCAGCCGGTATTGTTGATAGTGATGATGATTGATAAATAAAGTGAAATTCCTGGTTACAATCTTATTCAGTGACTTAACTGCTCATTGTTTTTTTGTTTTTTGTTGAATCATTCAAGGCTGATAATAATTTTGTACCCGAACTTCAAACATGATTTTAATTAGAATACAATCTGAAAAATGGCAATTTTAAAAGCATTTAAGGGTTTACGCCCTCCGGTTGAAATAGTAAAGCAATTAGCATCAAGGCCTTATGATGTATTGAACTCTGAAGAAGCTCGCATTGAAGCAAAAGATAATCCATATTCTTTACTCCGGGTCACCAAGGCTGAAATTGATCTGCCTGTGGGTATAGATGTGCATGGTCAGGAAGTTTATGACAAAGTGGTTGAAAATTTCACCACTTTTAAAAATAATAAGTGGCTGGTTCAGGATAAGGAAGCTAAATTATATATCTATGCTCAAACCATGGATGGTCGTACTCAATATGGAATTGTTGGTTGTACCAGTATTGAAGACTATTTCAATAACAAGATCAAAAAACATGAATTAACTCGAAAAGATAAAGAAGAAGACAGAATGATACATGTCCGCATTACCAATGCTAATGTGGAACCGGTTTTTTTCTCTTATCCTGCCAATAAAAGTATTGACGAAATCGTTTCGAACATAGTTGTTTATAACAAACCCACTTACGATTTTGTTACTGACGAAGGTTTTGGCCATCAATTCTGGACAATTGACGATAAAGAAACTATTGACGCAATTATTACAATTTTTGATAAAGAAATACCAAGTCTGTATGTTGCTGACGGTCATCACCGCACAGCTGCTGCAGCTCTTGTGGGCGAAGAAAAACGAAAGAACAATCCAAACCACAATGGCACCGAAGAATACAATTTCTTTATGTCGGTTTTATTCCCTGATAATCAACTCAAAATTATAGATTATAACAGGGTTGTAAAAGATTTGAATGGTATGAGTATTCCTGAACTCTTACAAAAACTGAACGAGGTTTTTGTGGTTGAGAACAAGGGCAAAGAGATTTATGCTCCAGCATCTTTGCATAATTTTGGAATGTACCTGGATGGTAATTGGTATTCATTAACAGCCAAAGAAGGTACCTTTGATGACCAGGATCCGATTGGGGTACTTGATGTTACAATTCTTTCCACACTTGTGCTTGATCATATTTTGGATATTAAGGACCTGCGCACCTCGACTCGTGTTGACTTTGTAGGTGGTATCCGTGGACTTGGCGAACTTGTTAAGCGTGTTGACAGTGGTGAGATGAAAGCAGCCTTTGCTCTTTATCCTGTTTCAATGAAACAACTTATTGATATAGCTGATACTGGAAATATTATGCCACCAAAAACCACCTGGTTTGAACCAAAACTCAGGAGTGGTCTTGTAGTTCATCTTCTTGACTAGCTTTCTGCTTTTTCGCGACATCCATATTAATCCTGATTCTGAAGATATTTATCTAACATCGGAATCAGGGTTTCTGCTTTAATAGGTTTTGGGATAAAATCAACAAAACCGGCGTTAAGGCTTTTTTCCCTTTCATGAGGCAAGGCGAAAGCTGTGTAACTCATTACAGGGATGTCCGGCCTGATTTCTAATATTTCTTTAAGAGCTTCATAACCTGTTTTTAGTGGTAATTGTATATCCATCAATATCAGGTCAATATCAGGTTCCGATCTCACAATATCAACCGCAATTTGTCCATTCAAAGCATGCAGTAATCTTACAGAACTGCGCTTTAACAGAGCTTCCAGCAAAAGGTAATTCTGCATCATGTCCTCAGCAATCAATATTGTCTTTCCTTCCCAATTAATATTTTGCAGATCAATTTTGGTAATCTGTACCGGAGGTTGGGGTTGAACTGGTTTGAATGGTAGTGTAAAATAAAATAATGAACCTTTTCCAGGGTTCGATTCCATTCCTATCGAGCCACCTAGTAAATCAACCAGATTTTTGGAAATAGCCAAACCTAAACCAGTTCCACCATATTTTCGGGTTGTACTGGGATCCAATTGACTAAATCGTTGAAATAAAAGCTTTTGTTTGCTCCTTAGAATACCAATTCCACTATCTTTAACATAAAACGAAAGTGTATTATTCTGGTTGTTATAGCCAAATTCAATACTTCCAAATTCGGTAAATTTTAAAGCATTGCTAAGCAAATTAGAGAAAATCTGTTGTAATCTCATTGGATCAGTTAACGCAATTATCCGATTTTTTTCTTCTGGTAAAATAAGATTCAGGCTGATCCCTTTCTTGCCGGAAGCATTCTTCATCTCTTCGAAAGTTCCAAGTAAATCAGTTAAAATTTGATTTATGTCACAAGCCGATTCTGAAATTTTTAGTTGTCCAGCCTCAATTTTTGCTATATCGATTATATCATTAATAAGTGTCATTAAGGATTGGCCTGCAATTTTTATTTTTGATATAAAATCATTTTTATCTTCCTGTGAAAGATCCTCTTCTGATAATAAGTCGGAGAAACCAATTATTGCGTTCATGGGTGTCCTGATTTCGTGGCTCATATTAGCCAGGAAAGCTGTTTTCAATCTATCCGATTCTTCAGCTTTTTCTTTTGCCAGGATTAATCTTTGCCGGGTTTCTTCCATTTCTGTGATGTCCCGGCTTATGCCTATAATTCCTAATAAATTGTTATCTGAATCAAAATATGGCGTTTTTAAGGTATAAAACAGAAATCTGTGACCATTGGTATATTCAATCCAGTTAGTGGTACGTTCAGGTACTAATGTCTCTATAATTTGTCGGTCAGATTTTAAATACCCTGAAGCGTCTGTTTTATGAAACAGGTCATATTCTGAAAATCCTATTATCTCCTCTGATTTTTTATTGATATATTTTTCAAAAGCCTTATTACAGCCCAGAAATTTACTTTCAACATCTTTAAAGAATATAAGGTCAGGTATGGCATCAATCATATATCTTAACCGTGATTTTTCAGCGGAAAGTACAGACTTTATTCTTTCTCTTTCTTGTATCATTTGATTTGCAGCTTGTGCGAGGGTGTCAAATTCAGTAAATGCCAGTTTACTTGAGTCAATAATTTGCATCCCTTGTGCGGCTCTCTTAAAGAAATGAAGAAAAAGTAAAATATTCGATTTTGCTTTTAAGGCAAAATATCTGATTATTAAGTAGGCTAATACGTTCAGGATGACTAAAAAAATCAAGAAACGTATAAGATTATTAATAATTTCTTGCCATAATTCAGATTTTAACTGCTTGATTATCGGATCAATATCGCTGGTGAAAAAGCCCGTTCCTATTATCCACTCCCAGTCATTAATGCCTGAAAAATAGGAGGTTTTCTCACTTCTTTCCACGCCTGGCTGGTTTCGCCAGAAATAAGTAAGATACCCGCCCTCTCTCATTTTTGCAAATTCAAGCTCTTTCTGAAAGATGTCTTTCCAGTTGGTTTCTGAAGAGTTATTTATATTAATAGGAGGAACCTGACGTTTGCCCTTCGATAGCAATGCAAAGCCATTGAATGTGTTAATAATTATATACTCATTATTGCTATATTTAATTTTGCTTAAACTATCCAGAACAACCTCTTGGAGTATGTTATTCAGTTGATCTGGCGAGAAAGTTATTCCAATGATAATATTAGTGTTACGTATATTTTTAACAATCAGGTATGGCTTTGTGTTTTTTTTGTCGGGCTGGTTTTTTCTGATCAATTGATTGATGGTATTATTATCAGCCAGTTGATAACCTGCAAGTAATATTCTTGATGATCTGTCACTGTTCTTTTTATTAAAAGGGTAGGCTGGATAATAAACTTCTTTGTTTTCGTTTAGAATAATAATTTTATGAACCGACATTTTATTCAGCTCATCTAATTTGGCCGTGAGAGCAACAGTCAATTCATCTTTTTCGGGATATCCTGAAACTGAATATTTTTCCAACACTGTTTCAATAGTGTTTATTCTATTATTTAAATGCTGAACAATATGATCTTCCTGGTATGATTTAACCCAAAAGATGTAATCTTTTAGTTCTATGACTTTGTTTTTTAAATCAGTACGTTGTTTGTCCGGAAATTCTTTTTTGATCTTTTCTACCTGATTTTTATATTTAAATATTTGAAGCCATGTATAGTAGGCAGTTACGGCACTTAAACCAACTATAAAGAAAACGACTGGATATATATATATTATCCTAATCAGGCTATGCTTTCTTTGCCTGGTATCGATACCTTTAATTTCTTTTCTGAAAATTCTCATTTAGTTACTCCTGCTACACCAACAAAGGTCTTTGAGTTAAGATTAATTTGAAATCACAATATTAAACATTAATAGAATCTTTTTACCCGCAAGCATTTAATATTTGATAAATCAAATAAAATACTCGATTCTCGTATCTTTCTTCTAATGATTACATTACTATCCATATATTAATCCAATAAAAATCAAAATGTAATACCCGATTAAGATTTAAATTTCATTATTTTTTTTATTTTTTTTGCATCATGTTTGTATGTATCTCTTTTTCAATGGAATATTAAATTAGTTGGCGAAATTAATGATTGGTATAAGTAATATTTATTTACAAAAATACGCTTTATATCTGGCGTTCTGAATAAACTCCTGATATAAATGATGTAGATTTGCCAAATTCAAATAATATCATTTTTGCAAACTTTGTTGAATTCTTGTAGGTTTGTAATTCTTAAAAAAAAATAATGAATTCGGTAGATCGTTTAAATAAAATCAGAGACGCAGTTCCGTCAAATATTAAAATTGTAGCTGTTTCGAAAACAAAACCGGCTACAACTATCGAATGGCTCTATAGTAAAAGTGGTCAAAGGTTATTTGGTGAAAATAAAGTTCAGGAGCTGGAAGCAAAACATGAAATATTGCCTGCTGATATTGAATGGCATTTTATTGGTCATTTGCAAACTAATAAAATAAAATATATAGCTCCTTTTGTATCATTGATCCAAAGTGTTGATAGCTACAGGTTATTACGCGAAATTAATAAAGAAGCACTTAAACAGAATAGGATAATTCCTTGTTTACTTCAGTTTTATATTGCCAGGGAAGAAGCTAAGTACGGCTTTTCTTTAGAAGAAGCTTTCCTGATGCTTGATGATAATAAATTTCATGAATTATCAAATGTTTCAATAAAGGGAGTGATGGGAATGGCTACATATACAAATGATGAGCCTCAAATCCGGAGTGAATTTAAAACGTTGTTCGGTTATTTTGAATTGATAAAATCAAGGTATTTTGTGCGGGACAATGATTTTTGCGAAATATCAATGGGAATGACAGACGATTATCTTATTGCTATTGAAGAGGGAAGCACAATTGTTAGAATCGGTTCCGGTATTTTTAGAGAAAGATAAATTTTAGATTGAAACGTCTATTTTGAAAACCCTATTAAATTTTAGCTCCATCCAAACCATACAAAAAGATAATAAACCATTGCCGCTATTCCCATTGAAACAGGTATGGTTAGAATCCAGGCATACATCAGGTTAATAGTTACACCCCAGCGAACAGCAGTAACACGTTTGGTTAAGCCAGTACCCATTATAGCTCCGGTTATGGTATGAGTAGTACTAACCGGGATTCCGAAAGCATCAGTTCCAAATAATAAGATAGCGCCTGCGGTTTCAGCGGCTACTCCTTCGAAAGGTGTAAGCTTGGTAATTTTAGATCCCATAGTTTTTACTATTCTCCATCCGCCAGATAAAGTTCCTGCACCAATGGCTGCATAACAACCAAATACAACCCAATGAGGTATTGCATGTATCTGCCCGGCATCGTTCAGAGTGATATGCGCCCATTGAGGAATAGATGCCGGATCAACACCATGAAAATATACCATTAATGTAGCTGCAATAATTCCCATCACTTTTTGCGCATCATTTCCTCCATGTCCTAAGCTAAAAAGCGCTGAAGAGAATAATTGAAGTTGTTTAAAGTATTTTTCAAGGATATGTGGGTTTCCTTTTTGTAATAAATTCAGTAAGAGGACTGATATGAAATAGGAGATTATCATACCCAAAATTGGAGCAAGAAATATAAATGACGCTATTTTAATTATTTTGTCAGAATGAACTACACCCCAACCTGCATGAGCTATAGCTGCTCCGGCAAAACCACCAACCAGTGTATGAGATGAACTGGATGGAATACCCAGATACCATGTTAAAAGATTCCATAAAATAGCAGCTATAATTCCAGCCAGTATAACATGGAGCGTAATAAAATTTGTATCAACAACTTTTGCGATTGTATCAGCAATCTTCAGTTCAAATATGGCATAAGCCAGGAAATTAAAGAAGGCAGCCCATAATACAGCTTGAAACGGGGTCAACACCTTGGTTGAAACAATTGTCGCAATTGAATTTGCAGCATCATGAAAACCATTGATAAAATCGAATAAGAATGCAAGTGCAATTATAACAATCAAAAGAGTAAAGTTCATCAGAGGCAAATTAACCAGTTAGGATTTTCAGATTATTTCTTCATGAATAATTTAGAATGCAAGATTCTTTAATTAGCCCATTTTAACAGCTAATGTCGAGAATACGTTAGCTACATCATCACATTTATCAATAGCTTTTTCTAAAGCTGTCAGAATATCCCGTTTTCTGATCAGGTCAATTGCATTAGCTTCAAATTCAAAAAGATTAGCAAGGTACGACTGGTAAATATCATCAACCTGGCTTTCCAGATCGCTGATTTTCTCGCACGATGCTGAAAAATCTTTAAAGTCATTAACATTTTTAACGCTCCTCAATACCAATTGTATTTCTTTATTGGCTGAGTGAATGATGTCAGCAATTAATACAAATTCTTCAGGGAAAGTTGACAATTTATAGAAATGAATTCTTTTTGAAGCAGCGTTAATGTAATCAACAACGCCATCCATTTTACTTACAAGCTCATGAATATCTTCTCTGTCAAATGGTGTAATGAAAGTTCCATTGAGTTCATCCATTAATTTGCGAGTTAGATCATCTCCAACGTGTTCAGCATCTTTAATGGCTTTCATGTAATCTTGCCTCTTATTGAGATCTGCTTCTCTTATCAATTTGATTAAAAGCTCCGAAGCTAAAACCAGATTGTCGGCAGCTTCATTGAATAGCGGGAAAAACTTACGGTCCTTCGGAACCAGAAAACCAAAGATTTTGTCTAATTTCATTATGTTAGTTTAATTAGGGCGTGGAACACATTGAGCGCTGCGAAATTAAATAATTATTATTATTCAAAAGTAATTATTCTATTTTGTTTTGAACAATTTTCATTTGCAGCTATTTTTCAACTAATTAACTGAGTTCTAATCATAAATGCAAATTAAATTACTGATTATATACATTTTGCATCCTATTTTCCGTTCAAAATGGTTAAATCTTCAAAGATTCCAATCTGTATATGGGTTTTAATCCTGTATGTTTAGTTAATGATCCATGCCTTATAATTCCTGATATTTTCCGGGAATCCATAGCAAAGTTTATAGTTAATAAATAATTAGGTATTTGAATAATCCACTCCACTGAAAAGTCGTATCTTTATTGCAAATTAGGCCGATTTTGGAACATGAAGTGCGTTCTCGGGAATTATTTTTTTTTATTGCGAAATTGGGACAGTTGTACCAAAATAGAAAATGCCGCAAAATTAAATGTCTTTATCATGAGGCTGTCGTACATTTGATTACATTTTTTGGTACACATGTTGTTATTTGTCATCCTGATTAAAATGGCTGGTACTTAAAGCATGTTTTTCAACATAATTCTTTGGTTTAGAGTTGAGATCCTATTCAGAAAACATTCCTGTTCATTTTATAAACATTCCTTTAAACTTTAATGATAAAAAAGCGTTGATGTATAAGAGAATTTTTCATTTTAAACAGAATTGCCATAATTTTGATTT
>CAIRMR010000043.1 GCA_903879715.1 uncultured Bacteroidales bacterium | reverse complement strand
CATAGATTTAACAGAAAAACAGCCATCATTATTTTAACAAACCGCCGTATGCCGAACGGCACGTACGGTGGTGTGAGAGGTCGGAAAATAAAATAGGAGGAAAACTATTTTATTTTCCTCCTACTCGATTAGCTTGTGGAGCTGCCGGGAGTCGAACCCGGGTCCAAACAAGCAGCAAAACCGCTTTCTACATGCTTAGCTTCCAGTTGATTGTCGGGTAAGAGCCGGCAAAAAGCCACCCAATCCTTACCTTATTCCCTTTGGTTTTCGAGCTGCCGTCAGGACTCCGGCAACCTTATCCTTCCCTTTTCGATGCCCTAAATCGGAACGCCGGATGGCGAGGCTTCCCGGAGGACAATTAGCAGGTTAATACTGTGATTAAGCGGCTAATGCGTAATCGTAATTGTTGCCATTTAGTTGGCGTGAGTATTTGGTTTTAGCGGGCCATTCACTCAAAGTCCCGGCATGCTTACAATCCCACTGTCCTTGCTGTCAAAACCGGTCAGCCCCTGATTGTGTTTCTAAAGGGGTGCAAAGATAAGGCCAATTTCGTTTGGTTTGGAGGGTTGAAAGAAAAATAGAAAATGGAAAACAGAAAATAGGGAAATGGGGAAACAGGGAATTGATCTTAACACGTGAACCTACGAACATTTGAGTGGACAAGTTACCCCAAACCCCGGAGGGGCTTAACGCAGACGAGTTTTGACTGGAATTTGAACCTTTGAATGAGAAGCCTTTGAACATTGAACTTTCGCACTTCGGCTCAGCGCCCGGTTTTGAACATTTTTAACCTTTGAACCCTAACTCCCAACCCCTCTAATTACATTTTCTTTGGAATGTTCGAGAGCAGTTCAAAATCAATCGTCATACCAAAAAACACATTAGCCTTCCATTCCTTAACTGTTGGAATGTTGGTGCCAGTTAGTAAAACAGACCCTTCATTAAATCCACTTTGCAGCTGCTGGTATTCAGCAATATTAATACCAAGCAAAAAATGGAAAAAGTCGAACGCTTTAAAACTTGGCGAAATATAGAAATTCTTGAAAAGATTGGTTCCGCCAAATCCTACAAACAGACCTGCATCGTAGGTGTATTTCCCATCTGGCTTACTAAGGTCATAAATAGAAAGACTTACGCCTGTAACATAATCAAACTCAATATTTCCGGCATTTTTGTTGGTAATAACAAAGGTAGTTAGGTTAGCTGGACTTTGCGGGGCTAGTTGGTAGTCAGGAGTGCGATAGTTTTTCAATCCAACACCCTGAACAAAACGGACTTTCTTTTTCTTATTTTGTGCTGCAGTTTTTTGCTCGACCATTTCGTTGTATTGTCCTTCAATAATTTTAAGCCTTTCGCTTATCTTTACAAGGTCGAGTTCTTTGGCATTTAGTGTCCTTGATAGCGAATCAACAATCCGGAGCGAATTGCTTTTGTCGCGATAATAATTTGCAAGCTCATTGGTTTTCTCAGCGATGATACGGTCCTTTTCTGTCATGGATTCCTTCATATAGGCTATTTCCCGTTCCTTGGCTTCCACTTTGGTTGAGTTAACTTCGTTCTTGCCTTCGAGTTTTGCCTGGTCGAGCGATGCGGCCATTTGTGCTTCCCGCAGTTTAATTTTACAATCGGAAAGCTGGTATTCCTGGTCGCGGAGTAATTGCAGTTTTTGTTCGAGGGTAGTGCTTATCGTAAGCATTTGCTGTTTTACATCGAGCAACTCCTGTTTAACCCTGAGCCTTTGTTGCGCCAGGGTATCGGATTTTGTGACAGCCATGGCCATATCAGCCTGAATCTGCGCAATTACTTTTTGCAATGAATCTACTTCCTGATTCTGCAAAGCATTACTGCTCTTATATCCTTTTACCAAAAGGGTAAGACTGTCAACCTGGCTGAATAATTCCAGGTTTTGCTGCATTAACCGCGCAGCATACAGGCTATCAGTCTTAATTTCTATATCCTCCTGTGCAAATCCCTGCAAACCCGCAACAATAAACCCGCACAACGCAATGCCATGCAAAAAACTGTTTTTTAAATCTTTTATCATCAGCAATGAAAGTTTTACTTGTTAAAGTAATTGCGAAAGCACTGATTTATTGTGTAACAACTAAATTAAAGTATTTGTACAGGCAAAAACATAAAGGCTATCATGCCAGAATGATAGCCTTTGCACTAATTCCGGATTGCGTTTATTTCTTTGGCTTTATTCCCATATTATAAAAAAGGAATGAATACATATCCGCCATTTCATCTATGATTTTGGCAGTTGGTTTGCCTGCGCCATGCCCGGCTTTGGTTTCAATACGGATCAGCACAGGATTATCGCATCCTTGTTTAGCCTGTAGTGTAGCCGCAAATTTAAAGGAGTGCGCGGGAACCACCCTGTCGTCGTGATCAGCAGTAGTAACAAGAGTTGCCGGATAACAAACATTGTCCTTGATGTTATGTAAGGGCGAATATTTCAGGAGGTTATGGAATTGAGTGCTGTCGTCGCTGGTGCCATAATCGCCGGCCCAAGCCCAACCGATAGTAAATTTGTGATACCGCAGCATGTCCATCACACCCACTGCCGGTAAACATACTTTGAATAACTCAGGACGTTGTGTCATACAGGCACCGATCAGGAGACCGCCGTTGGAGCCGCCTGAGATAGCCAGTTTTTCCGGGCTTGTATATTTTTCGCTGATAAGGTATTCGGCTGCGGCTATAAAATCGTCGAAAACATTTTGCTTGTTGAGTTTGGTACCGGCTTCGTGCCATTTTTCACCATATTCGCCACCGCCACGTAAGTTAGGCATGCAATATACACCGCCGTTTTCGAGGAATACCAGCCGGCTGACACTGAAATTCGGAGTCAGGCTGATATTGAAACCACCGTATCCATATAGTAATACCGGGTTATTCCCATCAAGCACAAGTCCTTTTTTATGGACAATAAACATCGGGATTTTGGTTTTGTCCTTGCTTTCGTAAAATACCTGCTTTGTTTCATAGGCAGAAGCGTCAAAATCAAGTTCAGGCTTAAAAAACTCAATGGATGCCTTTTTCGTTACATCAAAGGTGTAAATGGTTGTTGGAAAAGTAAATGAAGTAAAACCGTAAAATAAAGTGTTCACACCTTTTTCACCATTAAATCGGGCTATGGTGCCTAAGGCGGGCAATTGCAATTCCTGGAGTAATTTCCCTTCCAGGTCATAGGAATAAACGCGGTTGGTAGCGTCTTTCATATACTGCGCGAACATCTGGTTGCCAGCCAGAACAACACCTTCAAGTACTTCTGTCTTTTCAGGAATAATTACTTTCCAGTTTGCCGAAGCAGGAGATTTGGGATCGATAAGTACCAGCTTACGGCAAGGAGAGCCTTCGTTGGTAAGTACCAGTAGCTTATCACCAATATTGTCGATAACATTGTATTCGTTTTCGAAGCCGGGTGCAAGTATCACAAATTGAGATCCCTTTTTGATGAGATCTTTACAGAAAAGAGAGTTGCCGCTGGTGCCTTCACTTTCCGAAAGGATAAGGAAATGTTCATCCTCCGTGGTACCAGCATAATAACTCCGCAACGGGAAATTGCGGTTTTCAAAAATCAGCTTGTCATCACTTTGCGGGGTTCCCAGTTTGTGAAAATAAACCTTATGGTATTCGTTCCGGTTCGAGAGCTCTTTCCCATTTGTTGGCGCGTCGTAACGGCTGTAATAAAAACCGTCGCCCTGCCATGAAGCGCCTGAGAATTTCACCCATTCAATTTTATCTGGCAGGTTCTTACCTGTCGCAATATCCATCACAAAGAACTCCGCCCAGTCGCTGCCGGCTTTATTGATGGAATACGCTATATATTTCCCGTCGTGCGAAACACTCAGATCGCCCACAGCCACGGTACCATCATCTGAAAGTGTATTAGGGTCGAGTAAAACTCGCGGTTCCCCTGTTACGCCTTTCTGCACATAAATTACGCTCTGGTTTTGCATTCCATCGTTCTTCCTGAAAAATACCCATTCACCCTTGCTGAAAGGCACTTCCATTTTCGGGAAATCCCAGAGGGCTTCGAGCCTTTTGTGGATCTGGTCACGAAAAGGAATTTTCGCCAGGTAGTCATTGGTTACCTTGTTTTCAGCTTTAACCCAGGCACCGGTTTCGGCGGAGGTATCATTTTCGAGCCAGCGGTATGGATCGGCAACCTGCGTACCAAAATAAGTGTCGGATTGGGCAACTTTATTTGTCACCGGGTAGTTAATTTTTTCCTGCACAAGTTTGTTGTTTTTACAGCTGATCATTGCTGTTGAGGCAGTAATTGCAGCTACTACTATAATTGTTTTCATAATTGTTGTTTGAAGGGGGTAAATTTATACAAAAATTCCAAGACCCAAGACCCAAGTCTCAAATTCCAAAATCTAAGCCCCTCACAGGTTTGGCTTACCTGACTTTCAGCTTCATAAGGCGGTGACTGCGGAAATATATCCTGGGTCCTATAATTTGAGACTTGGAATTTGGTTTTTGGAATTTGAGATTTGGAATTTGCGTTTTGGAATTTGCGTTTTGGAATTTGAGATTTGGAATTTGCGTTTTGGAATTTGCGTTTTGGAATTTGAGATTTGGAATTTGCGTTTTGGAATTTGGGACTTAACAGAGGTGGAAATTTATCCCATTTGCAGCAAACCATTTACTTTTCTTATCACTTTTCGACTTAATGCTGATCATTTATTTAATATATTTGCACAAAGCTCATTCTGAAAACATCAATACTTAAACTACTGTTTATGAAATACATCAAGTCATTCAGGGCAAATAATATTTCTGATCTGGACGAAACTGAAATCAGGGGAAAAGAGTTCATGCATCAGCATACTGAATTTGACGAAGCAGGGCATCCTGTCGAAGCTATTACATACAACCCCGATGGAACTGTTGAACACAGGTATCAATATAAATACAACAGCGAAGGAAAATTAATTGATGAGATATTAATTGAAAGCGACGATGAAATGGCGGAACATCGCAGCATGGAATATAATGAGAAAGGGCAACTTGTTAAAGAATATATTCATTACCTCGACGGAACTGCTGATTCACTGCTTTATACGTATGATGAGGAAGGCAGGCTCATAAGCCGGAGAAGCGTTGACAGTGATGGCGAAACAGGCAATTACCTGGTAAATGTGTACGAAGGTACCCATGTGATTTCGGAATCCGAATATGATATTGCCGGTGAAATAATTACACAGCGAAAGATTATTTACGATGAAGCTGGTAATATAACTGAAGAAGTATTCAGGACACCTGAAGCAAATTATAGTATTCTTTATAGTTATGATGAGAAAGGAGTTGCTTCGGTACGCCGCCGTTACAATGAAGAAAAACACCTGATGGAACGTAATACGTTTACGTACGACTTCGAAGGCAGGCTTTCCGAATCCCTGGATGAAACTGCGTCGGGTATTGAAATTACATATACAGGGTATGATTCTGCAGGTAATATTATAATTCAGGAAGAAAAAGCCGAGGACGGCGAACTGCATAGCAGCATTGAGCGTACGTACGACGAAGCGAACCGTCCGTTAACCACATCCGTATTTGAGCAGAGACCAGGGCAGCAGATTCCGCAGCATTACCGTATACGCATTGAATACGAGTAGAACTGATTCTTCTGCAAGGACTTTTTGTCCGGACAAATCATTTATGCGTTTTTTCTTCCTGTGCGCTTTCAGCCAGAAACTGGTTTAGTGGCACAGGCTTATGCGATTCGGCCCAGTTGGCACAAACCATATATTGTTTCCTGAGATTGCTGAAATTCAATAATGCAAAATCCTCAGGGAAATCGGGTATGAAAACATAGGTCCGCTTGGCCAGTTCAGGATATTTTTGCTGCAAAACTCTCATGCTTTTTATGAAACTATTCCTTGCCAGGTTTTCAATCCTGTAGCTTAATCTCCCGGATATCCGGGAATCGTTGTTTCCTAAATTTAATAATTCATTTTTTAACTCCGGGTTGATATCACTTTTGCGACTG
The DNA here is from genome assembly GCA_903879715.1 of uncultured Bacteroidales bacterium. GTDB lineage: Bacteria > Bacteroidota > Bacteroidia > Bacteroidales > UBA4417 > UBA4417. Next base: position 32,064 of record CAIRMR010000043.1, on the reverse strand, counting down.
ACGATAATCAGCGTATCCACGCCATAATTCCTGAACTTTTCGAATTGCAGCACTGCCGTATACGGAATATGATCTTCACCTAAACCTCCATCCATGAAGGCGGAATTTGGTAAACCAAAAGATTCTTTAAATCGGATAGGAGGGAAGATGACAGGGATAGCTGTAGATGCCATTAATACGTCAACAAGGTTAAATTCAGGATTGCTCTCGGCGTTGATTTTAATATTGCTAAGCCGGTATGTTTTTGAAAAGGGAGGGAATAAGTCAACATCTGATATTGACATCGAACTGTTAAAAGGTAAGTCTCCAATTTTTTTATATCCCAGGCTGTCGTTTACGATACGGGTAAGCAGGTCATGATAGGGCTCATTATTTACAGGAAGGGATTTGCCGGCTTTGATATAAATATCATCATTATTCAATCCGAACAATAAGGAATTGTATTGCTCCCATGAAATTTTATTTTCGAGAACTGCGTTCAGCATAACTGTATTTAAAGCACCCGAACTGGTTCCGGATATAAAACAAACATTGGCCAGCCAGCCTGTTTTATCCAGATGTTCCAGCAGGGCCGCTTCCTGTACAATACGCGCGGCAGCGCCGGTTATAACTACTGCAGTGCCCCCGCGTTTCACGTACGTTAACGGTAAAATCTTGGGTTTAGCAATAATCGATTCAACTACCAGCCCTAAATAGATGAGCAGGAATAGTATTAACACGAAAACTATTACTTTCAACCACCGGCGCATAACTCTTATATAAGTTAGGTTGAGATTAAGGTAAAGATTAAGGTAAAGGTAAAGGTTTAGAATTTATCTGCTCAACCTTAATCTCCGCCTTAAGCTTTTTGAATTCATACTCAAGTTATTCTTTTGGAACTAAATTGACCATATTGAAGGACTAATCAGCTGAAAATCAAAATGCAAACAAGTTTAACGCAGTGAAACAAAATTACTGGAATTTTGAGGGAAAACCAAGCATCTTTAAATTTATATTCAACACATAACATAAAGCAAACCAATCTCTTATTGAAATATTGATTTTCGGAATCCCGGGAGATATCAGGTATTATCTTTATTGATTGCATCAGGTTAAATGGCAGAGAAATTCAGTGATATTATTTGTTATCCTTAGAAAAGGTTAAACCCTGCTATTTATTGCAGGTACTATAGTTTCTAAAAAAAATAACCGCAAAGGCTGCAAAGTGGCTGCAATGCGGCGCGGTGAGACTTCGGCACGAGTTCAGCCGCAGGCTTGCTCAACTGAACCGCAAACCTGCCTGTAGATGGCAGGAAATGGATTTTCGTTCTTTACGTTTCTCTGCGCTATCTTGGCATACTTTGCCGTTAAAAGGAATAAAAATTTAATTTTTCAAAAACCTATGGATTTTTAATCCATAGTGGTTTAGTTTTTACGGGACACAAGGAAATCCGAAACAAAATAATTTCACTCACTTGTTTGTCGAAATTGACTGATTTTGTCATGATCGTTTCATCTGTCGGTAAATAATGCAAAAATAATCATCAGATAAGTATCACCTTTTTCGTTTTTTCGGATAAAGTATAAAACCAAACCACTTCACTTCATTTATCTTTTGCTATAAGCACTGGACTTAGCCCCTTTTTAAATATGAAATATTTACGAATATTATTATCTGTTGGATTTACGGTCTGTCTATTTATAACTAATACTGCGCAAACCAAAGTTTATCAAACGCAACGGTTTACCGATACCGCACCAGCAATTGATGGCAGGTTCGATGAAAAAGCATGGAATGCAGTCAAATGGTCGGGCGATTTTATACAGCGTGACCCGAATGGAGGGGCGCATCCCTCGCAAAATACCGAATTTAAAATTTTATATGACGACAACAACCTATACATCGCAATACGAGCTTTCGACTCGGTTCCGGGCGAAATAGTCAGGCGGCTCTCACGCCGTGATAAGGATGATGGCGATTGGATGGCAGTATCGATAGATAGTTATAACGACAAGCAAACCGCCTTTAACTTTGGCATCACCTCAGCAGGTGTGCAATTCGATTATGTGTTTGTTAACGATAATGTTACTGACGTTAACTGGGAAGCAGTTTATTATACTGCAACAACTACAGACGCGTTGGGATGGACTGTTGAAATGCGTATTCCTTTGTCGCAACTGCGATTTGCAAAATCGGATAAGCACAGCTGGGGTCTGAATGTTTTCCGCTACCTGTATCGCAGACAGGAACTTTCGCTTTGGCAAACTATTCCCCGCACTGCTCCCGGGCTTGTAAGCCTGTATGGTGCACTGAAAGGCCTGGATGGTATAAAACCCAGGCGCGACATTGAATTGCTTCCGTATACCTATGTCAAAGCTACTTTTGACCAGGAAGAAAAGGGAAATCCTTTTAAAACAGGTCAGAGTTATAAAGGCGCAGTTGGTATCGACGGCAAAGTGGCTCTTACCAATGATCTGACGCTTAATTTTACGCTTAATCCCGATTTTGGGCAGGTTGAAGCTGATCCTTCCGTTGTTAACCTTACGGCTTTCGAAACATTTTTCCCTGAAAAAAGGCCATTCTTTGTTGAAGGGAAAAATATTTTTAATTTTAAACTTACCGGAGCCGACAGCGAAAATAATCAGAACATGTTGTTCTATTCGCGTCGAATAGGGCGAACGCCGCAGCTCACACTTTACCCCGATTCGGGGATTTATGTAAAGGCGCCGGAGCAAACCACCATACTTGGATCATTTAAATTATCCGGAAAAACAAGGAGAGGTCTTTCAATTGGAATTATTGAATCTGTAACCCAAAATGAGAAAGCAACCATCGATTCAGCGGGTGTACGTCACAATGCAGATATTGAGCCACTTACTAACTACTTGATTGTAAGTGCATCACAGGATTTTAATAAAGGGACTACTACCATAGGTGGCATTTTTACCGCCACAAACCGCTTAATCAAAAATACTCAACTTGAGTTTATGCCCGAAGCAGCCTATACCTGCGGTTTAAACGCGATACATTTTTGGAAAAATAAAACCTATTATCTTTCCGGACGGGCAGTTTTTTCCTCCGTTTCCGGCAGTGAGCAGGCAATAAATAATTTGCAAAGATCGGCAGTCCGATATTACCAGCGTCCTGACAATACATATATTACCTACGATCCGACACGAACAAAATTAAGCGGACATGGTGGCACGGTTGAATTCGGTAAAGCCGGACGGGGAAACTGGCAGTATTTAAGTTACCTTACATTTCGTTCCCCTGGTCTCGATTTTAATGATGTAGGTTACCTTAAACAAGCGGACGAAATACAACACTTATTTTGGTTGCGTTACCGGAAATTTAAACCATTTGGCATTTTCAGGTGGGCTTCGGCAAATTTTACTGAATATATTACCTGGGATTACGGCTGGGAGAATACAAACAAAGGTTTGGACTTTAATGCTAATGGTCAGTTTAAAAACTATTTTACAGCCGGAGCAGGTGTAAATTACGCAGGCACAACATTATCCAGGGGAGAACTTTGGGGCGGACCTGCCCTGCTCCTGCCGCCGGTTCTGAATTTTAGTGCATATACCGAGACTGACAGCCGCAAAAAACTGATCTTCAGGCTGAGTACATCCCAGTATTTCGGACAGCAGGACTATAGTAACAGCCATAGATATACGCTCGAAATAACATACAAACCTACCAATACATTGTATTTCTCGCTGATACCTCAATTTACCAGCGGTTTTAACCAGATTCAGTATGTGTGCGGCTCTTCCAGTAACAACGAGCCCCGGTATATTATGGCCAGCCTCGAAAGAAAGATTTATGACCTTTCGATGCGGGTGAATGTGAGTTTCACTCCTAAACTCTCGCTACAATATTATGCACAGCCTTATGTTTTTGCCGGGAAATACAGCGATTATAAGGTGATTACCACTGCCAGGGCTGATGTGTTTACAAACAGGTTTCACCAGTTCAGTAACAACGAGATATCATACGATGGCACTATAAAGGCTTATTTTATTGATGAGGATACCAATGGAGAAGCAGATTATGGATTTTACAAGCCCGATTTCCATTTCCTGCAATTCAGATCGAATATGGTTTTTAGATGGGAGTACAAAAGAGGATCCTCGCTCTACCTGGTATGGTCGCAGGGACGCACCAGCCTTGAGGAAAACGGTGAAAACACCTTTGGTCAGTATGCAAAAGATCTTTGGGGTATTCAACCACAAAATAACTTTATGCTTAAAGTCTCCTATCTGATCATTTTCTGAAACCCAGTCAAATTCAATAAAATCCGGTTTGGTGGGTCTAAACAAATTGTCCGGTTAAATAAAGCAGACAAATGAAAAGAATATCCGGTTACTTAATGAGCTTCAGTCCTTCGAGAGCCGAACTATCATTGGGCCTGAGAATAAGGGCATGATTAAATAATACACTTGCCTCGGATGTCTGACCTGTTCTAAGTTTCGACCAGGCTAACATGATTACTGAATCATAATCCAACGGATAAAGCGTAATAACTTTTTCGAAGAGGCTAATTGCATTAGCAAATTCCTTCCCGTTGTAATAAATTACACCTAACCAGTAATTGGCAATAGTATTTTGTGGATCAATTTTCAATATTTCCACATAGTGCATCTTTACTTTATCCCAATTCTCTATAGCACTGAGTGGTTTAACACAACCAAACCGGGCTTCAATGGCATACGGTTTTAGCGCAATGGATTTTTCGTAATATTTAATGGATTCTGTGTACTGTTTTGCCAGGTAAAACAACCATCCCAGCCTGATGTTTGCAATATAGCTATCCGCTTTATAAATCGTTTTCATGGTGTTGATAGCTGCGTCATAATTGCCGAATTTCTCCGACTCATAGCTTTTAACATAGGCAGCCTCAGTTACACTTGTATTTTGTGCAATGAGGTAACCACTTAAAATGGTTAACGTTAGCGTTAGTACAATTCTCTTTATAGTTTTCATGGTAGTCCTCCAAAAAAATGATTAGTGTATGTATTAATTAAGTATGTTCGATTTGTTTTGTACCATCAAGATGATTTCCGTGTAAGAATATGTTTTTCTGCAAAGCCGGTAGTGAAAATCCGGTTTTAGAAATGCTCAGGAGTATCTGATTAAAAAGGCAAAAAGCGTTATGCTTGTTGTAGTACTGGATGTGTCTGGTTGAAATATTCGGTGTAGCGCGTTTTTAAAAGTGAGGTTTTTACGATTTCGATTTTCATTTCCTGCAATTCAGATCGAATATGGTTTTTCGATAAGAATCTAAAACCCGTTCCACGCTATTCATGGTGTGTTTGCTAAGCAGAACCAAACGGAAGGAGAACGGTGAAAACATTTTTGGAACGTATGCCAAACATTTATGGAATACGGAACCACGTAATGTCTTTATGCTGAAATGAGCTTCCTTGCTTATTCCTCGTAAGAAAATTTGGTTTGAATTCCAATTTTTATCTTTTTCCGATAAGGAATATGGTAACTAATCAGTTTGACTAAAGTAAGGAAAAAAAATATATGCCACAGATTACTCAGATTTCACAGATAATTATTTATCATTTTTAATTGAAATTAATTGAAAAACTGCTTAATGCAGTTTGAAATCTTTGCAATCCGTGTAATCTGTGGCAAAAACGCATTTTGATCAGACTGATTAGTTACGGAATAAGGTTTGTTACTCACGGTATAAAAAGCCGGCTAATTACTTGATCAGCTTCAGTCCGCTAAGTGCCGAGCTATCGTTAGGCCGAAGAATCAGCGCGTGATTAAACAGTACCCTTGCATCAGCTGATTTGCTAGTGCTCAGTTTCGACCAGGCTAACATAATCACAGAGTCATAGTCCAGGGGATAAAGATTGACCACTTTTTCGAACAGTTTTGTCGCACTGACAAAGTCCTTGCGGTTATAATAGATAACACCTAACCAGTAATTAGCAATTGTGTTTTGCGGATCAATTTTCAGTATTTCGACATAGTTAGCCTTTACTTTGTCCCAGCTCTCAATGGCGCTAAGCGGTTTCACACAGCCAAACCGGGCTTCAATGGCATACGGTTTTAACCCAATGGATTTCTCGTAATATTTAATTGATTCGGTGTACTGTTTTGCCAGGTAACAAAGCCATCCAAGCCTTATGTTTGCAATATAGCTATCCGCTTTGTAAATTGTTTTCATTGTATTTATGGCTGCCACATAATTGCCTGATTTCTCCGACTCATAGCTTTTTACAAAAGTTGCCTGGGTGGCAGCGGTATTCTGCGCCATGATGTAACCGAACATTACGGTTAAGATGGCAGTTAGTGAGATTCTTCTTAAAGTTTCCATATTAGTCCTCCTAAAAATGATTGCTGAATGTATTGATTGGTAGTTTTCTCCACCTGTTTGGTATCGTACAGGTAATTACCGTATAAAGTAACGTTTTTGTTGAGATTCCAGTATAAAGACAATCCGGTTCTGAACAAGGTCGGATCAATCGAATTATAAATATAAAGCGCGTTGTGATCATTGTAGTTTTGTATGTTACCAATTGTAACGGTTCCTTCGGCCCATAATGATTTAAAAACACGTGCCCCGGCATATTGTGAAAAAATAAGCCGGTTATTCCCTTTTTCAAGCAATCCACTAAGGTACGTATTAAAATAAATATTGGATTTCCCCGGCAAGGTGACTCCGGCTAGTAAGCCAATTTGTTTGAAATCTCCTATATCATACCTGAAAAATGATCCGTTTACACCCAAAACAAACCTGTTTATGTGGGTTGAAAGTGATCCAAACACAAGGTTTCCGGGATATTTATATCCATCAAGGCTGGTATTCAGGTGATGATACGCTAAGGACAGCGAAGTGTGCGAAGTTATTGACCAGTTCACCAACGCAAAATAATCAGGCTGTTTTATCAGGGTAGTATCTACTGTTTGCTTGTAATTTGATGCCGATTGATAGATCGACAGCCGGTAACCGGTTTGTGTATAAACTCCTGCGCGATAATAAGAAGGATTTGAACGGGTTCCGCTGTTATTGCTTTTGTAATTGTATTCCAGGTCAATGGAAGCAATCGGATTGAACGCGCTAATACCGAGCCTGTTTTTGGTTTCGTCTGAAAGCTTTTTGGCGTGAACACGCGCATACGCAATGTTGCCGGTATTTAATCCGCAATAATAGAGATACTCACGGGTGTCGGGATCAAAAACATCAAATTCCAGCGCTTTTTCATACTGTTTCTGCGAAGCGTAATAATCTGCCTTATTAAAATACGCATACCCCATTCGTTGCCTCAGTCGTTTGAAATCTATATTCTGTGCCAAAGCCTGTTTCCCTGTTTTAATCAGATTTTCCCAGTTACCGGTAAGATAACATTGATACGTTATGCTGTCAGCCGAAGTCTGGGTAAGTGTATCCTGCGCTTTTAGTATCACGGGAAATAGGAGCAGGATGGCAATTATGAGTTTATACATGTAGCTTTTATTTGGGTTTTAACAGATTGAAAACTGAATTCTTTGATGCAATTATCCTGAACAGTAATAGAGCTATTGCTTTCATTATTTGTTTTACCCCATATGGAGACCTCTATTTCTGAATTGAGGGTGATTATCCCTGATCCGGAAAATGTATCCATAGAGGCTACTTTAATTGAATACCCAGCCTTGATGTAAGTATAAAAGGGTGCTATAAAATCGTGAAGCCAGATACGCACCTTTTTATTCCTGATAGTGTTTAATGGCATTGCATCCTTAACAGCAACAGCATCAGGATTCACTAAAAACACTTTATAGGCCGAAAGGTAAAAATAGTAAAGCAGCGACTTTTTATCCCCATAAAAGGCTGTGAAATAAAACATGGAGCCATCGTTAACAAAATAGGCAACCGACTCGGTAGTTTTACAATAAAGGTACTTATTATTATATGCATCGGTGTAGGCCTCCCATTTTTCAGCAATAGCGCTACCTTTCCCGTTCGTGTAACTATATGTGAGGCTTGTATCAGGCATCAGATCAAATGCAGACTGAAGTATAGCATTGCCCGAAATACCTGAAACGTTTACCCCTTCTACCGGAACCAGGAACTGAAAAAGTTCTTTTTCTGTTTTTCCATTCTGATGGAAATAGGCAAAAGGGTAATAAATTGTTTTTGCGCCAAGTATGGGTGTTGTCTGCACCTGGAAATGCAGGTGAGGCTCTGGCGAACGGCCTGAATTGCCACAGGCAGCAAGCAAATCACCCCGTTTTACGTATTGTCCCTTCACTACTTTAAATGAACCTCTTTTCAGGTGTGATATCTGGGTATAAAGTCCCGGTAAATGCCTTATTATAATTGAATTACCCCAATTATTCGACGTATTCACTTTGCCGATCTCATTATCGTCAATGGTATCAATTACTTCTTCCACTATACCATCGGCAGGGGCAAGAACAGGTTTGTTATAGCAATAGTAGTTCTCGCAAAGCAACCCATTAGACCTATAAGTTTTCATCTTATCATCATAGATCATAAAATCCAGCGCTTTCCCCCAGTCGCCTTTGTGGGTATATTCGCCATCATATCCCTGAGTCACGCTCCACTCGCCCCAGAAAGGAAGGTAAAGCGGGAAATAAAGGAACTGTGCAAGCCTTTCCTGGTTGTTTTTAAAGGTATAGAGGTTTATTTCGGGGGAATAATATTGTATAGGTGTGAGTTTTAATTTAGATGAATTCAACCTTAACTTCAAAAAATAAACAAACAAGATTACCACAAATGAAAAAGGCAGCGAAAAAACAGGCAATTGAATATAGCCTAACAACTTGATCATAAACAGCAGCACAAGCGATGTAAGCGGAACCAGCAATATGCTCCATAAGTAAGAATAGCCTGAGGGGATGATAAAAAAACCACCAATGGCAATGGCAACCATAATATAGTTGGCGCCAATATTGTAATAGGTGATACTGGCTGCATCCGATCCCGAGAATTGTGCAAACAAGAAAGCCGACAGAAATCCCACTATGGATAATGAAAATGCAATCCTGGAGCTGATCAGCACAGCTACGGTAATTATCAACCCTGCTATCAGGTTATTCTGGAAAAATATAGAACTCATTGACCGCAGGTATATATCCAGCATCTTATGAATAGGCAGCGCATCAATGGTTTGAAAGAAATCAAGCATCGGTTTTCCGCCAATAGCATACATTTCGTTCATCCAAAATATGTTGCGTTGCGTTAAACCCAGATTTTCGAATTGCGAGGAAGGCAATACAACAAACCAGAACGCTACCACAAAGGGTATGCTCAGAAAAGGTAATCCATATTTACCCAACCAACCTCCTAATGTTACAGAAAGGATAAGCGTGAGCAACGCAGCCAGCAACAGCAAACTGAAAAATACATACCCGGGGTCAAAAAATGTTCCCATCCCCAAACCTGTCAACAGTGCATTAAAACTGTAAATCCCGTTTTTCAGCTGCATTTTATCAAAGCCCATCGCGTTTGCAATAAGCAGGGTTCCCAAAACCGCAATTAGGCCACTCAGTCCGGCAAAGAAATTAAAAAAGGTTACCAGCATAATTGCTGACCCTAATATATTGTTTTTGGAAAAGAAAATGGCAGAATAACTGTTTAGCGTGGCAGGCAGAATAGTATTGCGGAAAGTATCAGCGTATTGGCGGGTGGGCATATCAGGAGTGTTAAGGGTAATGGTTACTGGTTTGTGGTTACTGGTAATTGGTGATTGGAGTGAGAATGCTTCCGGTGTTCAATGGGTTACACTTTTTTTTCTCATTTTCCAGGTATTAAAATCCAACAGCCGACATTATTTCTTACGTATCATTGTCTGTACTGGTTGAAAATTTCTTTCCTGGTCGGGCAAGTACAAATGAATGAATCTCCGAAAGACATTTTATAATTGCAAAGTGACTTATCAATGTTCTCAATGAAATGTATTTTATGATTGATGCAACTTTCCACTTTACAATAAACATGTTTATCATTGTTCAGGCAATCAAAATTATTGAGACAATTAAAAGTACCTGCAACTATCCGCTTGTCGATTTCCATATGAATGGTTTAATTCATCAGTTTATAAGGACTATATTAATCATTTACAATTGCAATTGACTTTTTATTTCTTGGAAAGAGACTGAGACAGGGAAAATAATCATTTTATCTGAAGTTACCTCAGATATTCAGGAATCTGCTCATTCGACAGCATATTCTCAAGTGTTTCTGCCTTACGGATTACGTGTGTATTGTTATCATTATCTATTAATACGATATTAGGCCGCAATGTAATAAATTGCATCCATTGTGTCATATTGTAAGCACCAACTTTGTGCACAACCACATGGTTCCCTTTTTCGAGTAATGGCATGGTAATACTTTCGCGAACAACATCAATATTCATGCAAAGCGGACCGTACAACACCATTTCTTCGGTATGCTGGCCGTAGGATTGGGTTGTACTTATCTGGTGATCATACCAAAATGCAGTAAACAGAGTGTTGACACCAAAATCGAGAATAGTTGCTCTGCGTCCGTCAGAAAGCCGTTTGTTGGCCAAAACTGTTCCCAGTAAAAAACCTGCATCATCAATCAACACACGACCCGATTCGAGGATTAATAAGGGTAAATCTTCCTGCTTGAAACCATAGCCAAGAATGACATCCGTAATAGCATCGGCAAACTGATCGATGGAAGGAATCGTATCGGAACCTGGCAAATAAGCCCCTTTCAGCGTGTTGGCTGATGGGAATCCTCCACCGAGATCGATATACTGCAGGACTTTATTGAACTTTTCTTTCACGCTCCAGGTTAATTCGCTCAATTTTGTGGCCGCCACAGCATACGCTGAAGGGGAAAGCATAAATGTTCCGATATGGCAATGAAGTCCTACCAAATCAAGATTATCTGAATTAATGATCCGTGTAATAGCATTCCATGCCTGTCCGTTTTCGAAATTAAACCCAAACCTATCCCATTTCGGGTAAATGCCGGTATCCATATTCACACGGATAGCCACGCGCGGTTTCAGGTTGTTTTCTTCACTCAGTTTAATGAGTGAATAGAGTTCGTCAAAGTGGTCGATATGGATCAGTGAATTATTACGGGCGGCAGTAACAAGTTGTTCGTCGGTTTTATCGGGACCGTTGAAAATGATTTTATTTCCCGGTACACCGTTGTTAAGCGCTTTTTCATATTCAAATCCTGAAACCACCTCGGCCCACGAGCCTTCCTGGTGGAATATCCGGCAAACGGCATCCATATAATTGGTTTTATACGACCAGGCAAACTGAACTTTTGGATAACGGGTTTTGAAAATCCGGGTTGCATTCTGGTAATTCCGCCTGATTTGCTTCTCCGATATCACAAACAAGGGTGAACCATACTCTTGTATCAGGGTTTTTACGGGTACACTTTCGATGTGGGTAACTGGAATATTCTCAGTTCGCGTGCCAAATTTATTCATAAGTCCTGTACTCATTTTCTGAATAACGGGTCTTTCATATCTTAGTTTTTCCATGATTTATTATTTACTAAATGCATTTTTATTGGATGTGTACTAATCGAAAATGTTCTAATTGTGGCGAACCACTTCCTTTTACAAATTCGCCTAAAGGTTTGAGCTACGTAACAATATTTTCCTCTGTATCTTCAACAACATATTTATTGCCAACTTATTTAAATACATCACTGAAAATCACTTGTTCGTATCCAAAACCCTGAACTATTTTGCAAGTATCTGGTTTAGTCTGAGCTATTTCTTTTGTTAATAATAAGTTCAATTTCCTGATTTTAAATTTTTTAACCCTTAGGTTGCTCACAAGGTGTATTCACAAATGGCCGACAAGCTATTTTTTTGTTAGTAGAGATTAACAAACAAATCTACTGATAAACAACAACAGTTATATACCATTGCACTTTCATGTAAAACCTGGCTGAAAAGGAACTGATGAGACTAAAAAACGCCGAATAAGTTTTGCTGGCTTAATTTTCAACAATGCTGTATCCAGGCTATTGCTTATTGTTTTCCCTTGGCGTGCTTATGATTGCGGTTAGTTCCTCCTGGGAAATAAACTGTGCTGTATATGTACTTCCCAAACCAACAATCTGACCATAAAATGAGCGCATATGATTTCTGCTTCCCATCGAAAGATTTTCCCACACCAGGTTGAGGTCCTGATTATCCGTTTTCGAGATGGCTTCTTTCAGGTCAAAGATATCCAGATCTTCGATAGTTGCGCCAACTTTATAGGCATCAAGCACATTTGTGCTTCCGATTGCCACCAACTGGTCATAAAGCTCCTGCAAGTGATCATCAGTAAATACACCTACATCATTTGTAGTAACAGGATCAACCAGTGAGTATTTGTTTATTAATACAAGAACTGCATCAGTATGGTCCTGTTCACTTGAAGAGATATTCAGAAAAACATTTATATTCCATTTTGCATACAACGTTACATAAACATCTTTGGCCAGCTTTTCTTCTTCACGCATTAAAAGCAGGAAACTTGTTTCATCTTCATTCAACGCTTCCAAGGGCAAAGCATTAATTTGAGATATAAGATCAGTAGCTACAACAGGTTCATCTTTTGAGCATCCCTGGCTTACTAGTATTGTCATGAGTAAGAGTAAAAATATACTCTTCGATATGATTGTGATTGATTTGTGATTAAATAGTTGCGTTTTCATCGTTTTTGAGTGCTTGAAGTTGAATTTTAGAATTGACTAGTTTTTTTTGTGAAAATTATCACTGATAAGGTTTTGAATTTAAAGCTTTCGGTCGGTTTTACGAATCAAGATTGTGCCGTTTCGTCCCGTCTAAAGAAATGCAAAACCAGGGTGCAATTAAAAATATCGCATTAAACGCACCCTGGCTTGAAATCTTACTGAGAGCATACACCGGTGCCGGTTTCGTTAGAGGAAGAAATTATCTGATCGAAAAATTCCTGGCTGATAAACTGTGGAGTATATGTTACGCCTTGAGCTGTTAATTGCCTGTTGAAAGAGCGCATGTGATTTCGTGATCCTCTTTCGAGGTTTCCAAACACAAACAGGATATCCTGGTTGTCAACATCGGTTGCAATATGGTTTTGTAAGTCGTTAATATCCAGATCCTCGATAGTTGCCCCAACGGTGAGTGCCGCAATAAGCGAAGTGGTCCCCTGGGCAATCAGGCTGGTATAGAGTGCCTGAAGGTCTGTATTTACAAATACACCGGCAACGTGATTTAACGCAGGATCAGGAAGGCTATATTTAACCATCAATGACCCAATAGCTAAAGCATGTTGTGCTTCGCTTTTTGAAATATTGTTGAAAACAGGTACGTTATATAAGGCATATAACGTTACATACACATCTTTTGCAAGTAGTTCCTCTTCACGCATAGTATTTAGGGCATCAATTTCTGTTTCCGACAATGATTCAACCGGTAAAGCGTTAATGCAACTATCAACTAATATTGATTCGGCTGCGATTTTTTCGATGCTGGCCACAGATTCGTCTGCGGTTAGCGTGTAATCTTCGGCAGTGCCCTTCGAACAACCTATCAACTGCATTGATGTGATCATTGCTGCGACCAGGAACACTATTCTTAATCCTTGATTTTTCATCTTTATGATTTTGATTTTTTTATGATTTTGAAGAATGAACAAGCTTCATACTTCAGATTTGCTTACAAACAATGAGTGCATGTTAAACTCATATTTTATTTTCAGGATTTATGGCCTGAATAACCCTGTGTGTTTTCGTATCCGCTTTAATTATCTCAAATGTGTTGATACGGACTGGTTCACCATGGGTATCTGGATGGGAAACCACATCTGCTGCTATTTTCAGTGCAATGAATATACCTTTTGGGGTTTAGTTTTTGAATAGCAAATTCTGTATTTATGAGATAGTCAGGCTATAGGTTTTCGTCGTCCGGGTTGTATAAAAGCTTAGAGTTCTCCTGTTCCTGATATTTTCTGGAATTCGCTCACATCGGCAATCATATCCCATGCGTAACGTATAAACATCTTACCTACTTTATATTCGGTGAAAGGTTCAACTTCTTGCCCCATAGCCATTTTTACCAGGGAGGCTGGCTGGTTTTGTCCGGCTGCCGCTGTTAAATATATCCAGGCAGGAAACCGGGGATTTACTTCCATGATATATGGCTTCCCATCTTCCGACTGCATAATTTCGAGTTCACAGCCACCACGCCATTTGGTTACTTTAATAAATTTACGGGCAAGTTCAATGTACGACGAATCATCAATTGTAATCCCCGACCATGCTTTCCCTTTATCGGTAATATAGAGTTTACGCATAGGAATCACACTGATTGCATTTCCTTCGCCATCGCCCAAAGCAGCTACATTTATTTCGGTGCCGTTGATAAACTCCTGTACAATAATAGGCAAACCCCATTTTGCCTGTAATTTATAAAAAGCTTTTTGAGCCTGCTCTAGCGTGTTTACAATAATTGCATCGTAAAATTTCCCTTTTATAACCATTGGGTACCCTAATTCTTCAGCAGTTTCTTCTAGGTCTTTAGCCTGATGTATAATCTTATCAGCAGGCACAAATAAGCCATTCTTTTTACCAAATTCATAAAGCTTAACCTTGTCGCGGGCTTCAAACTGCTCCAGATCCGGCAGAAATGTACGTATCCCTGATTCGGCCAGTTTATCTCTAAGTTTGATGAAATTAAAAAGCTCGGCGTCAAAGTTTGGAATAATCAGATCGAGTTTTTCAATTGAGTGTATATACATGAGCCTGGCCATGAGCGTGTCGGTACCGGCTGACGGATACGGGATCTGATAGGTTTTATCAACAATGTCGTGCATGTAAGCTCCAGGTTCGAGCGATTCGTACGACAGCCCGATAATGCGCACATTAAAGTCATGGCAATCGCGTATGGCACGTATTACTGCCACACCAGGTCCTGGGCTGTCGATAGCATTAAGCCCGGTAACAGCGATTACGAGTTGTTGATTGTTGGAATTATTAGTGTTTTCGGCTTGTGCTTTCATCAGGATTGTTTTGTTTTTCAGGTTATTGACCTGCCAGGTTAGTTAGTTTTTTTCAGGTGGTAATTGCTAGCGATGATTTTTAGTCTTTTATCAATTAAATTTCACACCACTATACCTATTTTGAAAGCAGATTCTCTATTTTGCTTATTTCATCTACTTACTGCAAGTTTAAAAGATTTTGATTTATAAGCGTTTGTCTCAACTCTATAAATATACATACCGGCAGGAAGTTCACTTGTTTTTACCAGGATTGAATCGAACGTATGATCAATTGCATAAGACTTTACCATTTCCCCGTTCATCGCATAGAGTTTCAATTCTGCTTGTTCAATATTTGATGGCAAAAAATATGGAATTGTGACTTCGCTGGTAGTAGGGTTTGGATAGGCACTGCCCAGTGAACTTTTTAGTCCATTAGGGGATACAGTTGTTAATGTATTTAGCTTACCCGGGATAGAATAAACCATAGTATTAACAGTTTCAGGGAATACGGAAAAGTCATAAATCCACATAAATAATTTGGAACCGGTTTCTGCCGGATAGATGTATGAATAACCAGCGTAAGGCATACCCAATAATTGTGATCCGTTTTCATTTACAATCCGGGTATCGTAAGTGTAGTATTTTAGCGTTGTATTGTAATTATACGAAACATAAAGCAGCTCAATCAGATTGTCCGTATTGAAAAGATCTTCGGTAACATATTGTATATCGCAGAGGAAATAATTAGCCGGAATGCTTAGATTTATAGTCTTCCAAAGTGAATGATCATTATTATAAAATCTACACTGCTTGTTAGCCACATCCATCACATAATATTTATAACCGGCGATAGGAAGTTTGATGTATGCAGCAGATACGCCTGTGTACGTATGTTCCAGGGCCAGTTGAGCCTGTGAACCGGATGTTAAACATGCAAATAGGGTGACAATAAGTGCAAAGCGTTTCATAATATATTCGATTAAGATGGTTTGTTATTATTTTAGCTAAACTTTTTTTAATTCAGTTTATTCTGAGGGGACAGATTGCTAAGATTTTCCTCCAAGACTACTTTCCCTGGCAGTTTCTGATTCAACAAGCTACTCGAGAATGGATGCTTCCTTTAACTGGGAAATAAAGTCATCAAGATCTTTCTCGAACCGCACCTCCTCCACATCATACCTTTCATACATGTGGGATTTAATCTCACTTACACTTTTATTTTCTTTCAGCAAAGTAATAATTTCAGCACCAATGGGGTTCGTTGAAAATGAATCACCTGTACCCGGATTAAAAATAAATCCTTCTTCGCTGCTTGCTATGTTTTTTCGGAGTTTCATTATTTAATGTTTTAAATGTAAATGTATTGTAGATATGTTTTTGCCAGTTGTGCTAATTTCTATCTGTAATTACGAAACAAAGATAATCTGATGGATTGCGCTATTATAATGAATTCAGCAAAAAGGCTGTTTCAATAAGTGGAAAGCTTGTTTTGGCAGGTAAATGGTCATGAAAAATAAGTTTTTTATTAAATGATGCTCCTGATGTTGAGCACACATCTATTGTTAATACATTTATGGAGAGAATGAGTACAAACCGAAGCGCAAATGCCTGTCCGTTTTTATGCCTTTTTTAAAATCCATGCCAGGTAAAAGATAATTAGCTGTAAATCAAAAAAGATTCACCTAAACATGTTTAAGCCGATAAACTATAAATCTGAAGATTTTTTAATAATCTGCTAAGAATAGGAAAATATGAAAGAAAAAAATCCGAATTTTGAACACAGACCGCTGGTTTTTAATATTTGAAGTGTCTAAAGGGACAGGTATGCTTAGCTGAAATTTGAAATCGTTACCCCGGCAGAGTATTGTCCCCTGAATACTTTGTTATTTCGATGGACACTGGAAATTTGTGTTCTTCAATCAGCTGGCGTTCTTCAATCGTAATTTTTTTCATAAACAGCAGAGTGCACCTGTTTTTTTTAGTATGTGCTTCATAAAAAAAAGAGTGGCAAACCGGAGTATAATCCGACTGAAAAGCCAAAATTAAATTTCATCCGCAAATATACAATCCAATGAAACGAATACTGCTACCCGACCTGCTTAAAGGACTTGCCGCATTTTTTATGGTTCAGATTCATATTACAGAGCTTTTTATTAACGAAGCCGGCAGGGAAAGTGTGTTTGGGAAAGCAACATTGTTTCTGGGGGGTCCTTTCGCAGCTGTAGTTTTTATGATCGTGATGGGGTATTTTATCGCTAAAAACAAAAGCTCATCCTCACAAAACTTACTTAGAGGTGTTAAAATATTTATACTCGGATTTTTGTTAAATGCCGGACTGAATTTTCATCTGCTTCTGAGAATAAAATTTGACGGCTGGCCATACAATCCGCTGGAATACCTCTTTGGGGTCGACATTCTATACCTTGCTGGAATGAGTATTATTATACTGTCAGGCTTGAAATCATTAAAAAAAGGACAGGGATGGACTTCTTTGATTTTGTTGCTGGCAGTTATCGCCCTAACCGGTTTTATGAATGAGAAGCTAATGGTTACGAACCATTACTTTGTGTTGCCATTTATCGCCGGAACATATTCCTGGTCTTACTTTCCTTTGTTTCCGTGGCTGACCTATCCCTTAACCGGTTTTATTTTTGCCCAGCACCAGGAGAAAATCAAACTCTTTTTTGAGATGCGGAAAAATATATCATTACTATTTCTTGTGGTAATCGCAGTACTGGTACTAATATTCTACAAACAAGGAATAAATATTACTATTAACCTGCCCTCATATTACCATCACACGGCCGGATATGCATTGTGGGCTTTGGGATTAACCCTGCTCTGGACTCTTTTACTACAACTTTTCCTGAAATTGTTTCCTGATACAAGGGTGGGTAATTTCTTCTGCTGGATGGGTAAAAACATAACCCTGTTTTATGTGATCCAATGGCTGATTATTGGGAATATTGCTACTGCTATTTATCAGAGCTATTCAATCAACAGCTATATGTATTGGTTTGGAGGCATTTTTAGTGCAACAGTATTATTCGTGTTTTTGATTGAAAAAGTCAAACTGATGTTACTCCGGAAATTCAAAAAGACACCATCTTGAGTTGCAGCTTAAACAGCAACCAACAAGTTGTGATTCACGGATTGTTTAAACTATAAAAGTCCTGTCCACAAACGCCTGAAAGCTTTCCTTATACTGATCTCCGACAGGTATATACACATTATGGTCAAAAACAATGCGGTTTCGTTCAATCACCCTGATGCGGTCAAGATTCACGATAAATGAGCGGTGAACACGCATGAATTTATCTTTAGGAAGCTGTTCCTCCATCACTTTCAGTCGGATCAGAGTCGTAACAGGCTCATCATTTACCAGATGAATCTGAATATATTCATTTGAACTTTCGATGTATTTGATTTCAGACAAGAAGATTCGGACCATTTTGTATTCCGATTTTACAAAAAGGCTATCCTGTGTTGTTTGAACGGACTCTGATTGTTTCTGATTCAGCTCGAACCAGGTATTCGCCTTATTGGCTGATTTTAGAAAACTGGCGTAACTGATAGGCTTCAGAATATAATCCAGTGCGTCAACCTGGAATCCTTCGATTGCATACTGACTGTATGCCGTTGTAAAAATAATCTGTGGCTTTTGTGTCAGCGATTTTACAAAATCCATGCCGTTCAGGTCAGGCATGTTTATGTCAACGAACATCAGATCTACTTCGTTGTTTGCCAGGAATTTCATAGCATCAAAAGCATTATGACATAATGCTACAACTTCAAGAAATGGCGTTTTTTCGATGTAAGAGTTTATTTGCTTCAACGCAAGCGGCTCATCATCAATTGCTATGCATTTTATTTTCATAAACGGGTATGGTTAGATGTACTTCGTATTCTTTTTCGCTCTCACGAATATTGAGTATGTAATCATTTTTGAAAAGAAGTTCCAGGCTCTTTTTGATATTGGTCAATCCAATACCGGAATAGCTTTTCTCGTCTTTTTCCTTACTCTTGAATTTGCTGTTTCGGATACTGCAGTTAAGCTTATTGCCATTTTGTGCTATTTTGAATAACACAAACGATTCGGCCTGGTAGCTTACCCCATGTTTAAATGCATTTTCGAGAAAAGAAATAAAAAGCATGGGAGGGATCTCTATATCCCGTATATCTTCAGGAACCTCAAGGGTAATGGTTACATTCTCCGGAAATCGCAATTTCATTAGTGTTATGTAGCTTTCAATAAAAGCAATCTCTTTTTTTAGAGTGGTTTGTCCGTGGGCTGTATCATATAGCAAATAACGCATCATTACCGACAGCTGGATAATTGTATTTTTCGCGTCTTCGGCATTTATATCGATAAGCGCGTGGATATTATTCAAGGTATTCATAAAAAAATGAGGGCTTACCTGGTGCCGCAACAATGCCAATTCAGTCTTAAGCTGCTCTTTTTCAAGATCTTTTCGTTTGCTTTCCTCGTTAAGCCATTGTGATACCAATTTGAAAGCTGTTCCGGCCCCTACAACGAGAATGGAAAGTATCAGATTATCAATAAAATTCATCAACAATGATTTTGATACAGGCTCTGTTACCGGATTGTATCCCATTGGAGGCGGCATTCCCGGCCCCAATTCCATCGGCGGCATACCTGGCCCCAGATTCATGGGTGGCATTGCCAAGGGCTGAGGTGGTAATATGTTTATCTTAATTAAAATTGTAGCACCTGTAACCAATAGTATCACTATTAGCGTAGTTCCAACATAAGACCGGTATTTCTTTTGAAAAAGGAATCGGAACTAGCCATAACGTATTTAATACAAAAATGAGTAAAAACGAGAACATGCTTATCCATTCCCCGAATACTTTCCCCCAGTTTATTGTATTAAAAATCCGTTGATTAAAAAAAGGTACGGAAAATACCGCCATCCAGATAACCACAAAAACAAAAAATTCAATGATTCGTATATTGAGTATTTTATTTCTCATAATTTCAATTTAGGGAAAACAGATACAATCACAAAGGTAAGTTTAGCCCGGTTCATTAACAAATGATTTCAGCGTAATGCTGCTTTTGCTAAATGAAAAACGAATTTAAATCAGCGAAAGAATGAATTTAATCGATGGAGAGTTTAATCCCGGTCTATATCAGGTCATCCGATTTTAAGCCGTCATAATAACAATAAGTTATTTCAGAATTGTGTTTTGACCGATAAATTTTAATAGTTCAGCGAACATATCTTTTATTACGTATATTAGGATAGTTCTGGAAGCCTTTTCGACAACATAAAACAATTTAAAATGTTTTATTTTGTAACATTTTTCAACCATTTTCGTCTTACTTGAAAAGGCTTTCATGACAAGAATACTTACCTTTCTGATTCTCATAGTAATACCTTTTTCTGCGATTTCGCAGAAAAAAACATATACCACCCAAAAATTAAATTCCAAAGCTCCTGCCATTGATGGTAAATTTGATGATGCCTGCTGGAAAGAGATTGAATGGGCGGGGGATTTCACTCAATTCCAGCCTTATGAAGACACACTTCCAAGCCAGAAGACAAAATTCGCTATACTTTACGATGACAATAATTTATATGTTGCTATTAAATCGTATGATTCCGAGCCGGATAAAATTAACCAACGGCTTTCGAGGCGTGATGCAGAAGATGGTGATTGGGCCGGAATTATTATTGATAGCTATGAAGATAAGCTAACCGGATTCAGTTTTAGTGTGACTGCCGCCGGCTCAAAAATGGATGCGATATTCACTAACGATAACTCACAGGATGCAAGCTGGGATCCGATATGGTATGTAAAAACAAGTACTGATGCCGAAGGGTGGAATGCCGAAATGCGCATCCCATTATCACAACTCCGTTTTACAAAGAAAAACAGTTATGAATGGGGCGTTGAAGTTGCCCGTTTTGTTTTTCGGAAAAGCGAAATATCTCTTTGGGAGCCCTTACATAAAAGCGCAAATAAAACAGTGAGTGATTTCGGCACACTGGAAGGAATCCGCGATATTTCACCTAAAAAAGACATAGAATTAATTCCATTTACCCTAGGCAAGATTACCTATGCCGAGAAAGAAGATGGTAATCCTTTTGTTAGCGGTAGAGATAACTCATTTTCAGCCGGCCTTGACGGCAAAATAAGCATTACCAACGATCTTACATTAAATCTGACCGTAAATCCTGATTTTGGCCAGGTAGAAGCTGATCCTTCCCAGGTTAATCTTTCCTCGTTTGAATCCTTTTACCCTGAGAAAAGACCGTTTTTTATCGAAGGCCGGAATATTTTTGATTTCAGGATGACTTCAGGAGATGGTGACGGTTCTGCTGCCGGCATGTTTTATTCGCGACGAATCGGAAGGTCGCCTCATTTTGCGCCGGATCTTAATGATAATGAATACGCGAAGGTTCCTGATAATGCAAGTATTTTAGGGGCATTCAAACTTTCGGGGAAAACCCGTAAGGGGCTTTCCATCGGAATTCTTGAATCGTTTACACAAAGAGAAAGCGCTGACCTGGAGATACAAGGCGTAAAAAGCAAATATCCTGTCGAGCCTTTTACTAACTATATGGTGGCCAGGGTTGAACAGGATATAAATAAAGGGAATAGTGTGATTGGGGGAATTTTAACATCCACTCACAGGGATATCAACAGTGAAAACTTTATCACTTTGCCTGGAGCTGCATATACGGGTGGTGTTAATGCCACGCATTACTGGGATAACAAGAACTATTTTATAAGCGTCAGAGGGATTTTCAGCAGCATTTATGGTTCGAAAGAAGCCATCACTGAGTTACAGACTAACTCAACCCACAATTTTCAGCGGCCCGACGCTACACACCTGAAAGTCGACAGCACACGTACCAGCCTCAGCGGTCATGGCGGAACACTTGAATTTGGAAAATTTGGTGGTGGGCATCTCAGGATGCTTTCCTGGATTACATGGACCTCGCCAGGTCTCGACTTCAATGATCTTGGTTTTATGCAGCAGTCGGACAATATTCAGCAGGTAGCCTGGTTTGGATATAACGAATGGCAGCCAAAGCACTTTTATAACTCGTTCAACTTTGGTGGCGATATTTATACGGGCTGGAATTTCGCCGGGCAAAGTATCTATAAAGGGATAGAAATGAACGGGAACCTTCAGTTTAAAAATTACTATTCCGTTTTTTCGGGATTTAACCTGCAAGGCAACTCCTTGTCTGCTTATGATTTACGAGGCGGGCCCATGCTTAAAACACCACCCAGTTTTAACTTTCGTTTAGGTCTTAACAGTGATGAGAGGAAGAAGATATCAATGAATCTTTCCCTGATGAAGCGATGGAGTGAATACAATAATTCAAATATGGCTGAAATTGAATACTCGCTGACTTATAAACCGACCAACACAATTTCAATTTCGCTTTCACCTTCCTATTTTGAAGCTCAGGATAATCTTCAATATGTTACTACCATCGAAGGAGATGGTGCGGATAAATATGTTATGGGCCAGCTCGACAGCAAACAGTTTTCGCTTGCTGCCCGAATCAATATTGGTTTAACACCCGATATGTCAATTCAATATTACGGACAACCTTTCTTTTTCTCAGGAAATTATTCACACTTTAAAACTATTACCAAATCTGACTCTCCGGATTATAACGACAGGTTTCACGAATATACAGCTGATGAACTAATAAGCGACAGTGAATCCGGAGTTTATACTGTTCATACAGATGGCAACGACGATTACAGTTTTGATAACCCGAATTTTCATTTTCTGCAATACAGGTCAAACCTGGTATACCGGTGGGAATACAAGCCGGGTTCAACAATTTTTCTGGTATGGTCGCAGGGGCGTACAACAGACGGATCTGATGCAAATTTTATGTTTGGAAATTATGCTGATGAGTTAAGAAATTCACATCCCCAGAATGACTTTTTGGTTAAAATATCATATGCGATAATTTTTTAAACACCTCCGTTTACCTGCTTTTGAAAATGCCAGCGTGCGATAATCAGGGAATCAAATGGTGCTATAGAAATACGAACATCTTTAAATTGTAATATGTTCATTTACTGATAGTTAATGTTTTTTATATTTTAAAAAATTGTTGATAAATTCATGTCATCCGGGAAGCCATTTTTATGTTTATCTCGAATTAAATACGTACCTTTGCCATGCATTAACGATAGAATTGCAATACATTGAATATGAGCGAATTAGAAAATAACATGAATGCCAGTGGAACTGGACTTGGAAATGGAAATGGCACATATACGGCCGATAATATCCAGGTACTCGAAGGACTTGAAGCAGTGCGTAAACGCCCTGCCATGTATATTGGCGATATCAGCGTAAAAGGACTTCACCATCTTGTTTACGAAGTAGTTGATAACTCTATCGACGAAGCCATGGCCGGGTATTGTAACCAGATCATTGTAAGCGTACTTCCCGACAACTCCATAAGGGTAACTGATAACGGCCGTGGTATTCCTACCGATTATCACGA
Organism: uncultured Bacteroidales bacterium; assembly: GCA_903879715.1. Classification (GTDB taxonomy): domain Bacteria; phylum Bacteroidota; class Bacteroidia; order Bacteroidales; family UBA4417; genus UBA4417. The sequence goes on along the minus strand of CAIRMR010000043.1, from coordinate 8,589 downwards.
AAAAGAAAAGAAATCGGCCTTGGAAGTTGTAATGACGGTGTTACATGCCGGTGGGAAATTCGATAAAGGCTCTTATAAAGTATCCGGAGGTTTACACGGAGTGGGTGTATCCTGCGTGAATGCCCTTTCGATTATGCTTAAAGTTACTGTTAATCGCGATGGAAAAGTTTTCGAGCAGGAATATTCACAGGGTAAACCGCTGTATGCTGTTCGCGTGGCTGGTGAAAGTGATTATACCGGCACAACCGTACATTTCAAGCCCGACAATACAATCTTCATCACCGAAGTTTTCGATATTAATATACTTGCGGCCCGCTTACGTGAACTTTCGTTCCTGAATAAAGGAATTGAACTCACTTTAATTGATGAACGCGAAAAGGATGATGACGGCAATTTTATTAAAGAAGTATTTTATTCAACACGAGGCTTAGTCGATTTTATTGAATACCTCGACGAAACACGCGAAAAACTCATCCCTGAGCCCATTTACATGGAAGGTGAGAAAAACGAGGTTCCTGTTGAACTTGCCATGATGTACAATACATCCTTTTCCGAAAACATTCATTCGTACGTGAATAACATCAATACGCACGAAGGGGGAACGCACCTTGCGGGTTTCAGGCGGGCACTTACCCGTACCCTGAAATCGTATGCTGAAAAGTCGGGGATGCTTGATAAAATAAAATTTGATATAGCTGGCGATGACTTCCGCGAAGGTCTTACTGCCGTTATTTCCTGCAAGGTTATGGAACCGCAGTTCGAAGGACAAACCAAAACCAAACTTGGAAACAACGAGGTAATGGGAGCGGTGGATCAGTTGGTTGCCGAAATGCTTAGTTACTATCTCGAAGAACATCCCCGTGAAGCCCGTATGATCGTCAACAAGGTGATACTTGCCGCTACGGCGCGTCATGCAGCCCGTAAAGCGAGAGAACTGGTTCAACGCAAAAATGTACTTTCAGGATCAGGCCTGCCGGGAAAACTGGCCGACTGCTCTGAAAACGATCCAACACTTTGCGAAATTTACCTTGTGGAGGGTGACTCTGCAGGTGGAACAGCCAAACAAGGCCGCGATCGCAAGTTCCAGGCCATTTTACCACTCAGGGGTAAAATCCTTAACGTGGAAAAAGCAATGCCTCACAGAATCTTTGACAGCGAGGAAATCAAGAATATGTTTACCGCTCTTGGAGTTACTATTGGTACCGAAGAGGATTCCAAAGCCTTGAATACAAATAAACTCCGTTATCATAAGGTTATTATAATGACCGATGCCGATGTGGACGGAAGCCACATTGCCACTTTGATCCTTACTTTCTTCTTCCGTTACATGAAAGAGCTTATTGAGAACGGCTATATTTATATTGCCACGCCTCCTTTATACCTTTTAAAGAAAGGGAATACCGAGAAATATTGCTGGAACGAAGACGAACGTGTGAAATTAATGTCCGAGTGGTCGAAAGACGGCTCAGATAAAGGAATTCACATTCAGCGCTACAAAGGTTTGGGAGAAATGAACGCGGAACAACTCTGGTCAACAACCATGAACCCGCAATTCCGCACTTTGCGCCAGGTTACTATCGAAAGCGGATCGGAAGCCGATCGTGTTTTCAGTATGCTGATGGGCGACGAAGTACCACCTCGCCGCGATTTTATTGAAAGAAACGCAAAATACGCGAATATTGATATTTAAGCTTTGATAAAACAATCTGAGTTAAAGTAAATAAAAAAAGACAGGCAAACGACCTGTCTTTTTTTTATATCTGCAAGTCTCAGTTTTTCATAACTCAATTTACCCATTACTAATCGCCCTGTTCAGAAACGCCATAAACGGCTGCAGTTCCTTCACCATTTCCAACACCTCTATCTGATAACTATCTGAAATAACAATTTTATCGGGAATTTGCCGGGAAACTATATAGGAGCGGTATTTCAGCAGATCAATATCCTGGAAATCAGCCGGGAAATCTTTTGGGGCTTTTTTCATTTTATCAAAATCGCCTAATCTATCAAAATGTTTCTTAAATGAAGGCATTTCTATTATAGATTTTAATTCCGTGCTATGAAAGTACACTTCGTTGCGTAATAATTTGAGTGTATCAGGTTGTGGCTGATAAACGCCACCAGCCAGCATGGATTCACCTGGTTCGAAGTGAAAATAATAACCGGGATAGCTGCTTTTACGGCCTCCGTGCGCAATAAAAGCGCCAAAATTAGTCTTGTAAGGCGATTTATCAGCACCAAAGCGCACATCCCTGAAAATACGGAACATGCAATCTTTCATGGGCGGGGTTTGTAATCCGGGATCAATAGCTGAAATGGTGGTTATTATTCCCGAAACAAAGTTCTCCACTTCTTTTTTTGAATCGTCGTACCATTTTTTATTGGCCTGGAACCATTCGCGGTTATTATTCAACTTTAGTTGAGAGAGGAAATCAAGAACAAGTGTTGCATTCATTTGGAAAATAGTTTAATGAATAAGCTTTTTCACAAAATTACACTAATCGGAGATATCTGAACTGATTTTTTCTTACATTAGCATGGCTATTTTATGATGAATTATTCGTATTAACTACACTGACTCAGTTTATAGATTTTTGGTTAATTAGTCGAAAATTAGCACGAAATGAGATCTAGTTTAATCCTCTTTCTGTTATTAGGATTTTTAAAATCAGGAAATGCCTCAGGCGAATGGTTCGCCCAGGGTGGCCGGTCAGCTGCGATGGGCTTATCGTCAGCGGCTGTCAGCGATTTCTGGAGTATAAATAATAACCAGGCCGGCATGGCGTTTTTTGATAAAACCGCAGCAGGCATTTATTTCGAAAACCGCTTCCTGATCAAAGAAATGGGAACCCAGGCCGGCGCATTTACTCTAAAGACAAAATATGGGATGCTTGGAGCGAACTTTGCCTATTCGGGAGATGCAAATTACAGCAATACTAAAGCAGGAATAGCTTACGCGCTTAAATTCGGCAACCGGTTTGCAGCCGGTATACAGTTAGATTATATCGGGACAAAGCTGGGCGAAGAATATGGCAAACGAAGCAATGTAACTTTCGACGCGGGAATTATGGTTAAAATTACGGATCAGCTTACTTTCGGGGTTCATACTTATAACCCAATCCATGTCAAACTTTCGGATTATAATAATGAAAGAATACCAACAACTTTAAATGCCGGATTTGGTTTTACTTTTTCCGACAAGCTATTGCTGACTGCCGAAGCATATAAACACAGTGAATTTCCCATGGAACTCCGCACAGGAGCCGAATACAAACTTGGTAATGTTGCATACGCCCGTATCGGGCTCAGCACAAATCCCGCACGTTATACATTTGGATTCGGCGTTATATTAAAAAACTTCACTTTCGATCTTTCGTCATCGATGCATTCACAATTAGGATATTCGCCGCAGGTTTCAATGCAATATGCGTTTTGACTGGATAGCCTGGAGTCGGAAGTCCGGAGCCGGAAGACAAAATACGAAATGCCTGAAACCTGAAACTTTTTCTCTTTGTTGCCTCTCATTTTGTCAAATCTTTCATAAATCAAAAAACGACAAAACCTATCATCCGTAATACTTAAGATAAAATACTGATTATTAATGTTCAAACAAGCGGTAATTCTTTTAAGCGTTCTGCTTTTCGCCTGCCTTGGCAGTGTTTCGGCCCAGGTGCCGGATACTACAAAATATACCGGAAGCGAAGAAATTGAACAGCAGATTGAAAACCTTGCTGAACGCTCGGATGTTGAAATGGACTACAGCGATTGGGTGGAAGAGATGAACCTGCTTCGCCAAAGGCCCGTCAACCTGAACTCCGGCGACGAAAATGAATTACGTCGTTTGTTCTTTCTTAATGATTTGCAAATCAGTAATATACTAGAATATACACAGCAATATGGGCAACTGGCTTCCATCTATGAATTACCTGTAATTGAAGGCTTCAACGAAAAAGTGGTCAGCCAGATTTTACCGTTTATCTCTTTGTCGCCTTATGTTCCTGAAAAGTTTTCGCTGAAGCGCGCTTTTAAATATGGAGGAACCGATGTTATGCTGCGTTACCAGAGGGTAATTCAGCCTCAAAGCGGATATGCGAATGTTTCTGATTCAGTGAGGCTGGCACATCCTAACAATTATTATGTTGGGGATCAAAACAGTTTGTTTTTCCGCATTCAATATTCGTACAAGGATTATCTGAAATTTGGATTGGTTGGTGAAAAAGATCCGGGAGAACCATTCCTGCCTAAATCAGATACTTTGCACAAAGGTTTTGACTTTTATTCAGTTCACCTTTTCGTCAAAAACATAAGGTTTGTAAAGCAACTGGCTATAGGCGATTACCACGTTCAGTTTGGCCAGGGATTAACTTTGTGGTCAGGATTTTCGGTGGGTAAGGCAGCAGGATCAGTAGTGATGCGAAAAAGAGCCCCGGCTTTACGCGCGCATTCTTCTTCGAACGAATACGCGTTTATGAGAGGCGCAGCTACAACAATTGTGGTCGGGAAATTCGACATTACGGCATTTTATTCGAACCGTAAAGTGGATGCAAATGTTGTGCCTGCGGATACTTTGGAAATTTCGGAAGATATGGTTACTTCGCTCCAGCAAACGGGTTATCACCGTACACCAGCTGAAATTGCCGATAATGGAGCAAACCGTGAAATCGCAGAAGGCGGTCATATTGCATACAATGGCCAAAGGCTCAGGGCAGGCATTACCACATTTCATGTTGAGTATAAAATTCCTTTTGAACCTGAGGCTTCACTATATAAAAAATTCCAGCCAACGCTCAACTCAAATACCTATCTCGGAATTGATTATAGTTATAATTACAAAACGCTTACTCTTTATGGCGAAGCTTCCAAACAAATTGACGCAGGCATAGCTGTTTTACAGGGGCTTTCCTACAGCCCTGATCCGCGGCTGGCCCTGGCCATGGTTTACCGCAATTATCAAAAAAACTACCTGAACACTTTTAACGCGGCTTTTGGCGAAAGCAGCAACAGTACCAATGAGAAAGGTTTGTATGTTGGAATAGTAGCCACACCTTTCAATAAAATTACCCTGAGCGCTTATGCCGATATGTTTAAATACGAATGGCTGAGCTACAGGGTTGACGCACCATCAGGAGGCCAGGAATACTCAGCACAGCTTGTTTACAATGTTTCACGTCGCGGTGATATTATTCTAAGCTACAGGAATATGATCAACCCGATGAATTATGCGCTTGCCACGGATAAAATGAATCAGGTCGGTGAATCGAAACGCAGCTATTACCGGGTACAATTTAACTACCAGGCTTTGCCCTGGCTCAAATTGCAAAGCCGCATCGAAATAACAAAACGCCAGGCTCAACTGAAAGACAGAGAATCCGGATATCTGATGTACCAGGGTTTTCAAGTTAGTCCACTCAATAAAAACTGGTCGTTAAGTTTCAGGTATTCAATGTTTGATACCGATTCGTATGATGCCAGGCTGTATGCATTTGAACAGGATGTTCCATATTCCTTTTCCGTGCCGGCATTTTCGGGTGAGGGAAGCCGTTTTTATATGTTGCTGAATTCAAGCTTAACCAGGAATGTTTCCCTGATTTTACGATTTTCACAAACATGGTATTCCGACAGGAATGTTATAAGCAGTGGGCCGGATGAAATAGATGGCAACAAAAAATCTGATATTAAAGCAGTACTGCGGTTATCTTTTTAAATCACACTATATTGTAATTTGATAACTTTTCAGTTTGGTAGAAATAGCATCTTTGAAAACTGAGAAATTAGTTTATTTTTGCCTTCGGAAATCAAACCAAACTTACTATAAATTTAATTTGACTGTTATGTTTAAAAACCAACCTAAAGGACTTATCGCCGCAGCTTTAGCCAACATGGGTGAGCGTTTCGGATTCTACACAATGATGGCAATCCTGACTTTGTTCCTGATGTCGAAATTCAACATTACCGGAACAGAAGCAGGAACATTTTACTCCATTTTTTATGGCTCAATCTATATACTTGCTTTAGTTGGCGGTTTAATTGCCGACAAACTGCGTAATTACAAAGGTACCATCATGGTAGGTTTGATTATAATGGCAGCCGGTTATGTTTTCCTGGCAACTCCATCCTTGATTACATCCAAGTATATTGCACTGGCTGCATTGCTTGTGATTGCATTCGGTAACGGTCTTTTCAAAGGAAACCTTCAGGCACTGGTTGGGCAGATGTACGACAACGATAAATATCGCGACAAACGTGATTCCGGTTTTCAGATTTTCTACATGTTCATCAATGTAGGTGCAATGTTTGCCCCTTTTATGGCCACATGGGTGAGGAATACCTTTGTAAAAATGCAGGGGTTTGGCTATAATGCCGAGTTACCTGGCCTTTGCCATCAATATCTTGACGGCAAAATGGCAGAGGATGTAGTAAGTGGCCGGTTTACCGAGTTAGCAACATCTGTTTCTGGCAACATGCCGGCAAATCTGGGTGACTTTGCCACCAAATACCTGGATGCTTTTAATACTGGTTTTCACTACGCCTTTTATACTGCAGTTGTAGCAATGCTTATTTCTCTAGTGGTTTTCATTGCCTCCAAAAAAATTCTTCCTGATCCCAAGGACAAAGTTAAAGCTGGTCACGGAATGTCAAAAGAGGAAATCAGGCAGGATGCCAAAGAAATCAAACAGCGTATTCTCGCCCTCATGGCCGTATTTGGTGTTGTGATCTTTTTCTGGTTCTCCTTCCACCAAAACGGGCTTACGCTCACGATGTTTGCAAAGGACTACACCTTACTGGGTGGAATTTTCCCATCGGTTGAGAGTTTCCAATCCATTAATCCATTCCTGGTTGTATTTCTGACACCGGTAATTATCTTAATCTTCGGAGCCTTGGCAAAAAAAGGCAAAGAGCCCTCCACTCCAAGGAAAATTGGTATCGGAATGGGTATTGCAGCCTCAGCTTTTATTCTTATGGCGGTAGGATCTATTGGATTACCTATGCTAAAAGATGTAACGGCAATGGGTGGTTTACCAGATGCTCAGAAAATGACTCCATGGTTTCTTTTTGGAGTTTACTTTATACTAACAGTTGCTGAACTGTTCATTTCGCCGCTGGGTCTTTCTTTTGTATCAAAAGTGGCTCCGATTCATTTACAGGGATTGATGCAGGGGGGGTGGCTATCAGCTACCGCCATTGGAAACTTCTCTTTGTTCCTGGGAGCTATGATGTACGAAAGCATTTCAATTTCAGTAACCTGGACCGTATTTGTTGTGGTTTGTCTCCTGTCAATGATTGCCATGTTTACAATGGTTAGCTGGCTCGAAAGGATTTCAAAATAAACTTTATCCAAATAACATTAAAAAAGGCTGCCCCTGCAAAAGGCAGCCTTTTTCATTATTTTTGCCCGATGACAGAAATCCAATTCCCATGGCAGCATAAGCGCCGTTATAATTCCTATTCCGAATATTTCAGACGAACATTTGGCACCCGAGTACAAAAAGTTACTATCGATGCCGGGTTTACCTGTCCGAACCGCGATGGCTCAAAAGGCATAGGTGGATGCACGTATTGCAACAACGACGCTTTTAATCCATCCTACTGCCAGCCGCATAAAAGCATTACACAGCAGATTACGGAAGGCGTCGAGTTTCATAAAGTGCGGTACCGGAGAGCAGGGAATTACCTGGCGTATTTCCAGGCATATTCCAATACTTACGGATCATTGGATTACCTTAAATCGTTGTACGATGAGGCACTGGCATTTCCGGGAGTAAGCGGGCTGGTAATCGGAACACGGCCGGATTGTATTGATGACGAAAAACTTGAATATTTTGCCCGACTTGCTGAAACGCATTACGTGATCATTGAATATGGGATTGAATCCTGCTACAACCAAACATTGGAACGCATAAACCGTGGACACACTTTTGAAGAATCGGAGGCAGCTATCCGAAAAACTGCCGGATACGGAATCCATACCGGAGCGCATATTATTTTTGGGTTGCAAGGCGAAACGGAAGAAGATATGCTTGCCGAAGCCGGAATATTGTCAGAACTTCCGCTGGATACGATTAAATTCCATCAGCTTCAGATCATTAAGGATACCCCGATGGCAAACGATTTCCTGAATAATCCGGATTCGTTCAACTTATTTACACTCGAAAAATATATTGATTTCATTGTGCGCTTTACGGAAAGGTTAAATCCTGCTTTTGTTATTGAACGCTTTACAGGTGAAGCTCCTCCAAGGTTTCAGGCGGGTCCGACCTGGGGAAAATTGCGCAGTGACCAGGTTCAGATTTTAATTGAAGAGGAAATGGAGAAGAGGGATACGTGGCAGGGGAAGATGATTGAGAAAACGGGGAATTGAGTTAATTGAGTGGTCATTCGGTGGTTGAAGAATGAGGTTCAGTGTATTATGAGATGACAGAGTGGTCATTCAGTTGTTGAAGATTGAGTTGTGGAGTATTTGTTGAGGAATGAGTGGTCATTCGATGGTTGAAGAATGAGGTTCAGTGTATTATGAGATGACAGAGTGGTCATTCAGTTGTTGAAGATTGAGTTGTGGAGTATTTGTTGAGGAATGAGTGGTCATTCGGT
>CAIRMR010000042.1 GCA_903879715.1 uncultured Bacteroidales bacterium | reverse complement strand
TTAACTGACAGATCATCTGTACTAAGCCAAAGTTCACAATTATTATTCCCTGCAACCCAGAAGGTATAGCTTCCTGTTGCCGGAGCACAAATGTATCCAGCAATTCTTGCACCAAAATAATCTGCCAGATTTGTGGTACCTTCCATCGAGGTTAACAATGAAGTGGACGATGGGTTATTCGGATAATTTATATTGCTTGTAAGGCTACTAACAGCAATACTACTGCCAATATTATTCCAAACCTGGTAGGTGATATTTCCACTGGAATTACATACAGAAGCAACTGTTACGAGGTTTATAGTTATTGTTGCCTGGCTGCTAAGTAATCCGATACCATTATCCTGCACTTTTATCACCAAAGAATATGATGATGAAGTTTGTGCAGCTATAAGAGCATAATTTGCAACTGAGATCGCTCCTGTAGCTGAATTGATAGCTAAAGCATTGCTTGTGTTGCCTGAAACAATTGTATATGTAAGTATTTGGCCTGCATTTGGGTCAGAAGCCAGAACTATTCCTACTATTGTTCCATTTGCTGTAATCTTATTTAGTTGAAAACTTTGATTTAGAATTGTCGGAGCCAGGTTAATACTAGAAGCAGGAGGAGACGGGTTTTTAATCAGAATAGCTGAAGTATAAGGAAAAAGAGTAATGCTATTAATGTATGAAGTTCCATCCGTACCGATGTATGGGGCTTCTAAAGCTATTATTTTATTATAATCAGATGCATTATATTCAAAACGAATATGATCATTGCGATTTAAAATAGTAGCATCAACCTCATAAAACTCTACGTTATCAAAATATACATCCTTTTCTGCATCACTAATGTAAAAATATACACGTGCAGAAACAACTGAAATAGTAGGTGAAATTATAAGTTCATTGTCTGTTTTAATATTTGTAAAATCAATATATTGTTCCGTATTCAGAACCCTGTAAGGTGAAGCACTTTCAATGAGTAGAACTTTCATCATTCTATTTTCATTTATCCCGATTGAGCTGAATTTCAGAAGGTAATTCTTTCCGGCTTCAACTGCCCCTACAGGAAATGAAACTAATGATTCGTTATTAATAGTTGATAAAACTGAAAATGAATGTTTTGCTGAACCTCCGGTTAACTTATTTGTGTTATCCCAGGTAATTGATGAAGTTCCTGAATAATAGCGACTAATTCCTGAAGCATTAAAATCAAAGTTACCGTTAGTAACCTTATTCGTACCAATAGTACTTTTTATTGTGTTTATAAGTGTAATTGGGGTTTTTTTTGCGTTGATATCTATTTCTGCTTTCCACCGATTTAATGAATATGTCTCTCGGAATTCTTTGCCATTGATGTTAAAATAAAACAATCGAGATACTCTGTCTTCTCCAAATGGAGCAACAAAATAATTGTTATTAGCAGTCCCCCAAAGGTCATAGTCATCAATATATGAAGAAAAGTCAACTGGAATTTGCAAACTGCTTTTCGTGAAGAAAATATTGTTTTGTAAGCTTACATTTCTGTTCGGACTATCAGGAGAGATACGATCATGAGTCAAATCTAATTGAATATCATTATCGTATAGAGTATTACCTGTTACAGATATCTCATGAGAATTGTGAATAAATATTCCAATATTAGTTTTAGAAACCGTATTATTGCTAATGATTACATTTGTAGATTGGTCATCACAATATATTCCCGTTGCGGAAGGAATACCATATGCGGTTCCGTCTGGAGCGCCAATTCCTTTTAAGACAATGTTGCTTGATACTATATTCCCAATTGTATTTAATGAGGTATAAATTCCACTTCCATCATCTAACACAGAACAAAAATAATTTATATAATTCTTTGTTATTGTGGAATTATTATTGTGAAAGTTTATCCCAATGTAACCAATACTATCAATTTTGTTTTTTTCAATCAAAGCGTTCGGACCATTACTGATTATGGCTGTATATGAGGAAGTCCCGCTAACTCCCATTCCAGGAAACAAAGCTGTGTTTTTAATGCTATTGGAACTTATCACTGCATTTGAACTTGATGATCCTATTGCAATTCCATTGTTATTGGAGTGATTTATAGAAGAATTACTCAATGTGAAATAATTAGAAGCCCCCAAAATATTAATAGCATTAGTTCCGGAAAAATCTATTGAACAATTTTTGATAGTTATATTTGGGGAATCAACAATATAAAATGAGGCAACATTTGTGCCTTCGAAAGAAAGATTGTCAAAAGTAATATAGCTGCGGCTATTTATATAAACAGCAGTATCTACTGTACTAGCTTTAATTAAAAGGGAAGTTGGACTTTCGAGTCCCAAAAACATATTCATTCTTTTGGTGGATTGATCAAAGTACCATTCTCCAAATAAGTCTAAAGTTTTTAAATCATCTTGAAAAAAATAACCGTAGTTGTTTTTGGGTTCTGTAGCAGTAATAGGAGTGGGAACGCAGTATAGTGTATTCACAGAATGACTACTAATTCTATTTATATCTAACATCCACGTTCGTTTTCTTATAACTACCTCTGCACCGGTCCAATTTGGTGTTCCTGTCAATTCATTATCTGTAATGGATGTAGTTCCAATGTGAGACTCAAATTTCAGGTAGCCATAGTTTGGATATCGGCCAATTGCTTTTTGTTTTCCATTAACTGTTACCATATTTAAGGTAGGTTTACAAGAAGTTGCTGCACATTGATAAATCCCATTCCCTATGGAAGTCCATGAGGTAAGGGTTGTAAATCCTGTAATAATGGGTTTCGATCCTGTTCCATATGCTCCAAATACAATAGGAAGAGCCGATGTTCCTGATTTTGCCACCTTAATAGACCCATAAAAGGATTCCCCTCTTCTGAAAAGCACCGAATCTCCTGCAACCAAACTGACGAAAAAGGAATTCAATTTAGGAATAGACTTCCATGGTGTCAAAGGGTTTTGAGCTTGAGTACTTGTACGCGCATCATCTCCTGTTGACGTAGAGAAATAATAATTCTTTCCAATAAGTGATTGATTTGTAACTAATAATAGGGTTAAAGTTACTAAGGTCGTTATTAGATATTTATATGAATTTGCTGTTTTAGTCATTGTTTTTTTAATTTTAATGTAACCTTGTTAAAAATTATAGTGCACTATAAAGTCCTGGTTGACTTTATAATTATTTCAGGTTTAGAAATTTTCAGTCTAATTAAGAAATTTTCTAACATACATTTAGAAATAATATTTGTTTTAGAGTTAATGCAAATTTCATTTTCAGATTATTCCTTTATATAAATTCATTTACTACCAGATTCAATGCAACTAACTGCTGCATGAAAATAACTGAATTATGTTTAGAAATGATGGTGCTTGAATTAACGATAGCTCGTCTACTAGTAGAGGCAGTTTATATATCGGAAAAGGTATTTGATAACAAATACCTCAAATACGAGAGAAGATAAGAAGTTAAACTTTGACATCAGGCAATTGCCTATTACAATATTTGATTAAAGATAACCAGATCATTTTCATCTATTTTAAGATGATTAATTAAATAACCATTCTCAAAGAGAGTCGAAGAACAACTATAATAATTATAGTTTATCCGAATATCAAGAAAGTGTAGAGTAATACAAGGAGTAATGTACAAATTATGAACTTTGCAGGAACCTGCAGTATATTCATGTCTTTGGAATTTATTAAATTATCCATTCAGTTTTGTACTTGAGTATATCAAAAGTAGTTTAATCAAAATTTATCAAATAATTTTAATATAAAAAGATTTAAACAATTAGGTCTAATTATTACTTAAAACACAATTTATGCTATTGATAATCAATATATTGATATGTTATATTAAATTTTTGTTAATCAAAACGTGAATCAGATTCAGTAGTAAAGTATTTTTACAATTTTTCTGATTTGGCTCTTTTAAAGAAGATCAGACACAAGAATGAGAACAACGTTGAAACTCTTGTGAAATAATATTCGAAAACTAAATTCAAAAAAAATAACGTCCAGAAAATATCTGAACGTTATTTTATACTATATTTAAACTGTTTCTACTGTCCGCTACCCATAATAACAGCACGTACGGTTTTAAATGTCAATAGAAAATCTTGTTGTAACGACCAGTTATCGATATACTGGAGATCGAGTCTCATCCAATCTTCAAATGAAATACTGTTCCTACGTGGCATAATCTGCCATGTACAGGTAATACCTGGCCGCATCGATAAACGACGGAGTTGCCATGGTTTGTATTGGTTGACTTCATTCATAATAGGTGGTCTGGGACCAACAAGTGACATATCACCTTTAAGCACATTGAAAAATTGTGGTAACTCATCCATACTCGTTTTGCGAAGAAATTTCCCTACATTAGTAATGCGTGGGTCATTTTTAATTTTAAATACGGGTCCGCTCACTTCGTTCTGGTCAAGAAGTTGAGCTTGCATTTTTTCAGCATCAACCATCATGGTGCGAAATTTATAGATATAGAACTCGCGCCCATGTAATCCAACTCTTTTTTGTTTGAAAATAATAGGTCCCTTCGATGTCAATTTAATCACTGCACCAATTAGGATGAATATCGGCATCCATAGTATAATTACGAAAAAGGAGAAGGAAAAATCAAATATATATTTCCAGCTCAAAGCAAATTCATTTGCAGGCTTATTATGATATGTTATGAACGGTGTATGATTAAAATGATGTATTTCACTAGGTCTAGCTGCAACATTAATAAGTTGAGAATTGAGACGGAAAACAATTCCAACTTCTTTACATGCATCCATTATATGATGAATCTCATTGGAATTAAAATGATTTTTGCAATAAAATACTTCATCCACAATTTGAGATTTTATTAAGCAAGACATACTCATAGTCTTTTTCACTACCTTAATGCTTGAACTATATTTATCATAAAGCTTTTGGGAATCCGAAATAATCATAGTAATCTTATAACCCAATTCGCGATGGTCTGCAATATTTTGAATCAAACTCTCATTCTCTTCGTCTGCTATAATGATAATATTTTTTAAATTGATGCCTTTTCTGCGCCGGTTCATATAATACTGGTTAGCAAGTACATAAGAAATGCAAATAACAGCATGATTAAGTATTCCGAATATGAATATGAACTCCTTGTAAATGCTGGTTAAATTTAATAAGTTAACTAAACCAAATAAAATTCCGCTTGCGATAATTATGAATTTAACACTCTGCACAAAGAGTTTTGGATAATGATTTACCCTGTAAATTAATAAAAGGGCAGTTTTGGATAATCCAATAGACCATATTGGTAACATTAGTAGTAAAAGAGTCAAATATTCAGATGAATACTCAATTGCCGGGTTCATAAAATATTGAGCAACCCTTATTGAGGCAAAATATGTTAGAATGGTTAGAATCATTATTGTGATTCTAAACATTGACTTGCTTACTTGTTCGTTTTCTCGTATCATAAATGGTGATATGTAATCATGTTTAAAATATGATTTGCGTATACAAGAAAGACAAGTAGAGGAGAGTTAGTGTAGTTTGTGTTTCTTTTAAAGTTTGTACGTTTGTACTAAGATTACTGTACGAATTAAAACTTAGTAAATAGACACATTCAGAGCAATTCAAATTCCATGCCTTTTTTTGTAATACACATGTAATCATTAGTATACATCATAATTGTCTTTTTTTTTTATTAAAAAACAGTCCCATTTTGAACCGCTATTATTCCAAATTAGTGAAACAGCAAATGTCATTTTTCAATTTTTTGTTCGCATACCATATTATTAAGTATTTATTTGAAAAAGATAACTCATTTTCAAAATTACGTAGAGTGATTCTTGCTTCTATTCTGAAAATGCATATTTTAAAAGCTATTATACAATTGATGCCTGTGTGCAAGTTTTGAATCCATACTTTAGTTCGAGATTAATAGATCAGAAGTAATTATAGATGATAATCCTGTTTTTTGTCTGAACTTTTTCAAAATGGATTTGTTTTCCAATACATTAATCGAAATAGAAACACTATGAAAAACATATATTTTTACATAACAGCACTGTTTGTTATAATAGCAAGTATATCGTTTGTTCCAATAAAAGCTAAACCCATGCTAAAAGAAGAAGATGTTACTTATATAGCTGACGGTGTTACCTTAAAAGGATTTGTTGTTTATGATGAGAGCAGACCAGGTAAACGTCCTGCCATATTAGTTGTTCATGAATGGTGGGGGTTGAATGATTATAGCAAAAATCGTGCACGTCAGTTAGCCGAGTTGGGCTATATTGCTATGGCTGTTGATATGTATGGTGATGGTGTAACAGCTTCAAGTCCACAGAGGGCCCAGGAATTGGCTACACCATTTTATAAAAATCCCCAACTGGCTAAAATCCGCCTTGAAGCTGCACTTAAAAAAGTTAAAGAATTCAAACAGACTGATGTAGCCAATGTGGGAGCCATTGGTTATTGTTTTGGTGGTTATGTTGTTCTTAATAGTGCTAAACTGGGTACTGATCTAAAAGGAGTGGTAAGTTTTCATGGCGGACTAACGGGAGTGCAGGCGAACAAGGATTTGTTAAAAGCTAAAATATTGGTTTGCCATGGAGGTAATGACAAGTTTGTATCAGAAAAAGATGTGGTTGATTTCAAGCATTCGCTTGATTCTATTGGCGCAGATTATATATTTAAAGTATATCCTGATGCTACTCACGCATTTACTAATCCTGATGCCAGCAAAACGGGCAAGCAATTTAACATGCCAATAGAATATAATGAGGTAGCTGATAACGCATCATGGTTAGAAATGAAGAACTTCCTTTTAAATATATTTAAGAAATAGCACTTTTCGTTGGTGGCTTATAACCGATAATTCTGATATCAATTGGCTGATTATGTTATTTAATGAATATCAGAAAAAGCAGAATTAAAACCGAAGAAACTGAAATAAGAGTGTAGACGACTTTATTTTCGAATGCAAGTAACCTTTCGCATTCTGAAATACGGAATTTTACTTCTTCATCTTCAATGTCGAGGCTTAAGGCTTTATTATACCAGGTTAATGCTTGCCTGAGAAGCTGTATTTTAAAAAAATCATCCCCTCGCTGCATAAACTCCGCAAAGTCACTTTTTGTCCGGTTTATCGGGGATACTGAATTATCTTGTTTCATAATTACAGTTTCTAATTTATACAAATATAGCTTATATTTACTGGAATTGAAACTGTAAATAAAAAATAATCTGACATTCAGTGTTTTAGTTGGCGACTTTCTTGTTGATTAAGAGACAATTATGATTTTCCCCGTAAATTAAGTAATAGCTGATACATCGTAAAAGGATAATATTACAGGAAAAAATAAAAAAAACACCAACAGTGCCAGACAGCAGTTGGTGTGATAAGAATTAATGATATATTTTATGCGCTTCGGACTGTTTAATCAGTAGCCACGATAAAATGGTTGAATTTGTTAATCAATGCCAGATTAGCTTTTAGGTCCATTATTGCCAATGTGCGGATTATGCGGTTCCTATGAATCATTTTCTTTAATTTCTGGTAGTCATCTGTGCCATACGCAAATCTCATCGTCAACTCAATAGTTTCCGCTTCTGCTTTCTCGCGGACAGCCTGAATAAATAACGTATTTTGACGAAGCATAAAATCGAACAAGCCTAGATCTACTATATCTTCGATCTGTTTCCGCACTTCGGAATTCGACCTGATCGCCTTTTGAAATGACGAAAATGAAAACCTGGAATTTTTCTTATTTGAACCTGGCATTACTGATGCTGAATTCTGAACGGGATAATTATTGGTGTTCATGGCTGTGGTTTTATTTTAATAGCTTTTTAGTAAGAAAGTAATAGGGGAATTAATAATTATTTTAGGCTCGGGATAATTAAGATTTTTAAATAAATGATATACTGATTGTTATGTGAAAAGTACTAAATGGCTTAACTTGTCATTTTGCTAGAACATTTTGCCTTTAAATTTCGTAACTTTATATTCAGATTTGTAATGATCGTTTGTATTTCCTAATTATGTTTAATATTAGGTTAACAAAATAAAATAAAGATCAGTTGAGATACTTTTTACAAAAAAAATACACGAAAACGGAGTAGTATAAACCTTGAAATAATTGAAGACTAATATTTAATTAAACAAAAGAGGCCATTGTTGCTATATATTACATACCATCAACTAACCTTAATTAACTTATTTATAACCTTTTAATCTTAATAGCTATGAGCAAAGTTAATGTTGTTATTGGAGCACTTGCCGGAGTTGCTGTAGGTGCACTACTGGGTGTATTGTTCGCCCCTGACAAAGGAACTGAAACAAGGAAAAAAATTACGAAAAAAAGCAAAGACACAACCGAATCATTGAAGAACAAATTCAATGAATTTATCGACAACGTTAGTGAACGTTTTGAGAAAGCTGAACCACAGGCTTCGGGAATGAAAGAATCAGGAATAAATTAATCAAGTTTATTCAAAGTATAAAGATTGATAGTGTGAGGTTTCTGGTTTTTGTAGAGTAATCTAATGTGCTTTCACATCTTACTACTGCTAATTTACTTTGTAAAACATACATTTACAGGTGGTTGTGAATTGTTCACTCTGAATTCTCAAAAAGTTGCCTGGGAACTGGAATTTTCACCACCCTAAGTTTAATTTCGTTAAAGAAAAAGTGATTTGATGAATTCTTGCTTAGTTCGGGATTTTGTCAGGATAATTATACTTCGGGTCAGTACATTTACTTTAAAACTATACCTTAAATTGGTCATGAATTTATTTCATTGGCTTGATTTTATTTTGTCATATTTTTTAAATTTTAATGAACCATTTCACCGCAAGTGGACGAGGTATCGACAAAGAATTTCTTTTTACTTTCGCCCCAAGGGGCAAGGAATAAGACTTGGGATATCCCTCGACTTGCTTCGGCAAAAGCTCAGTAACCCTCGCTCGGGATCTAACCAAAACAATGCTCTTAACCCCAAGACATAAATCTATCGCAGTTTTGTTCAATGAAAGTTTTTGGAAAAATCTATAGGGTGTCCCAGTGTCGAAGTCAGAAAACTGACATACTACCAGTCTCAGAAACATAACCTACTAGCCCTCATCCGTATTCGTTTACGAAGTGATTAAAGCCTACGGCGGAACCATTCGGTTTTACAACGACTTTTACATCAATTCCATTTGCCCGCTTGGCTTTACAATCATTGATGCTAAAGGGAATGAAAAGAATTACAATTATTACGACAGCCGCGAATTAACCGAATCAGTTTACCCGTTTATTGTTGAAAGCATCCAAAAACAAATTGAATTCGGCATAAAAACGGATATTTGCTTCTGTTTCGGAAACGGGAAAAACGAGAAATTCCTGCGGGCATTAAACGAAGAAAAGGGTTTATTTAAAACCATAGTTGCCCTGGAGTATCCGCGCTTTGTGATGCAATACAAAGCCAAAACAAAACAGCAATACATTGATAAGTACATCAGCGCATTTAACCTGATATAGTAGCAACACTTCTTGTTTTGATTCCTCATTCTGGACTTTCTGCATTCCCTTGCGCGATGTAGTGGTCGAAAAGAATTTTACTTTAATTTAAAAAATATAGAAACAATCAGCCCCGGTATTCTGTAAACTCAAACATAAGGCAAAATATTGTATTACAGTCATTTGAAAGGTAGCTGGCATGATGACATTTTAGCAATTTCATGCGAATTTTATAAATTTATAAAAAATGACATATTATATAAAAACTAAAACATAAATTTCGGCTTGTAATTTTGAGATTCGATTTATTACTGATTTTTCTGATTTAGCTCCTACCAGGTCATTACTATAAACAACTAAAATAAATCAAAATGAAAAAAAGCCTACTCGTTCTATTGTTCGTCTACATTACTATTACATCTATCGGACAAACCATTCCCAACGGTGATTTCGAAAACTGGAGTGTCATCTCCTATCAAAATCCTCAGAGTTATCCTGTCACATCAAACCCCGAAACATATGCACGGGCTGGTATTTTTAATGTAGTTCAGACATATGATGCTTATCATGGCAGTTATGCTGTTAAGCTGACTACAGTTACCTCAAAAGGCATGATGGGCTATTTCCTGAATTCTGATCCGGTTAGCAACATCGACCCTGCAACATGGACAGGGGGAATGCCCTATACCGAAACCCCGGCCGGCATCCAGGGTCACTATAAATACAATAGAGAGGTTGGTGATCAGGCAACAATAGTTGTTGCTTTCAGAGATGCATCAGGCCTTAATATCGGATCGTATTCTTTCAATATCGGTGGAGTAAAAGAAGACTGGACCAGGTTTTATTTCGATATCCCTGCACTTAGCGGAACCCCTGCCAAAGTAATATTTGCCGCGACATCAAGTATTCTTGCCAATGGGGGTGGTCTAGAGGGTAGCGAATTGCTCCTGGATTATGTGTCTTTTACAGGAGTAAGCAGCCAACCGGCATTGCTTAATGGAGATTTTGAAGATTGGGATCAAATCGAAATAGTAACCCCTGTCGATTGGTTTACTACTAGTGGTGGGAATGGGGACAATGGAATAAACAGAACAGCTGATGGTGCAGAAGGAAGTTATGCCCTTGAATTATCAACCCACGCAGGCACTGATAATAACGGCAACCCAAATGCACAGTCAGGACAGGTTACAACAGGATACAATGATAACTCCGGAAACAGTGTTGGCGGCATTCCATATACGGGCCAATCTGGGACCTTGGCATTTAGGTATAAATATGCTCCTATGGAAAGCGACAAAGCTCAGGTAAATATTAATTTCAAAAAGGATGGAAAATATTTTTGGAGTACCGGCTTGGAACTTTCAGCCATAGATAATTATCAATATATGGAAATTCCTTTTATTTTAGGGCAAAAACCGGATACAATGAATATTCAGATATCCTCTTCAAGTGGGAGCGACCTTTCGTTGATCGGCTCTGTGTTAATAATTGATGATATACATTTTAAAGCTTCGGCGCTATTGACCTGGACCGGCTCAACAGATAACGACTGGAATAATACCGAAAACTGGACACCCAATACTGTACCCACTGCTGCGGATAACGTTATTATTCCAAATGTCACAAACAAACCTTTTATAGTTCAGAATTTTAACCCGCCCGCATTCTGTAATAACCTTACAATTGAAGCAGATGCTACACTTACCATTAATCAGGGCAATGCGCTGACAGTTACCGGTAATCTTACCAATAATTCCGGGCCTGCAGGCCTGGTTGTGAAATCGTTCGGGTCCATCATTGAAAATAATCCGGGTGTTGCTGCCACTGTTGAGCGCGATTTCTCTTCAGGATCCAACTGGCACCTGTTCTGCCTGCCAACCACAAATGGCTTCGTGGCTTCACCGCTTTTCAACGACGCGTTTGTTGATGAATATGTCGAATCTTCCGGTGAATGGAATCGCCTGGTTAATGCAAATACGGTGAATGCCAGAACAGGTTATTCTGTAAATTTCCCATCGGGTATACATACACTGGCTTTTACCGGCATGCTAAATACCGGGGATCAGACCTTTACAGGCATTAGTTACACTCCATCTGCCGGAGGCTATGGCCCGGGCTGGCATTTAACCGGCAATCCATACCCTTCAGCTGTGGGACTTGAAATGGGGCCGTGGCAATCTTCAGGAATCGACACCTATGTGTATGTATGGGATGGCAGTCAGTATTTGTGCGGACCAACGCAGGCAGGATATGGGACATTGCCTAATAATATTATACCTGCCATGCAAGGCTTCTTTATAAAAGCAAACACAAACGGAGCCTCACTTACTATTCCTCAACAAGCGCGCACGCATTACAATTCTTTCTATAAAAAAACCGAAACATTCGAGAATGTACTTACTCTTAACATGAGTGGCAATGGGTATAAGGATAAGGCCATCGTGGCTTTTAATCCTGTTTCCACATCAGGTTTCGATAGCAATTGTGATGCCTACAAGCTTTTTGGCATAGCAGAAGCGCCTCAGTTGTATTCCATTATACAGGATAATGTTCTCGCAATAAACTCATTGCCTGCCATCGAGTCCAACTCCGATGTGGCATTAGGCTTTAAGATTGGTAGCGAAAACACATATACCCTTACTATATCCGGAATCGAAAGCTTTGGTGCCAGCACTCCAGTAATACTGGAAGATTTGAAAACCAACACCACCCAGGATTTGAGGAAGAATCCTGAGTATAGTTTCAGCGCTGCACCCGGCGATGCGGAACACCGCTTTAACCTGCATTTTAATAATTACACAGGTATAGGCGAAAATGCAGCTATCACTGTTGGTATTTACAGTTGTAAGCAAATGGTAAATATCGGCAATCCAAAAGCATTGAAAGGCTACATACAGATATATGATCTTACAGGTCGGTTGCTCAGCAGCAATAAGCTTACCGGCAATTCTTCCGATATGATAAATATGGGAAATTACACCGGCAGTTTACTGGTAAAAGTGATCACTGCAAAAGGAATTACCACCGGAAAAGTAATCGTATACTAAGAAAACTTAAAACGTTATGAAAAAGATATATAAAGTTGTAGCACTCATTGCAGTATTTGTATTGGCAGGTTACCTGGCACAGGCCCAACCTCACGCGGGTCAGACATCCGGCGGAGAAGCTGTTGTTGGGGGCCGCATAGGGGCCGGAGCTCCCATAGGTAGCGGAACGATTCTTCTGGTTGCCCTTGCATCGGCTTATGGCGGGCGTAAGATATACAAGGTGAACAGAACCGTTTCAATTATGGAATAACGTCCGGGTAAATAAATGTTGACAATCTGCTTGCAGAATACTACAAATAGTAAGGGATATATTTACAGAAAGTTTAATTTTTAAAAATCAGGCCTTTTAATCCCTGATTTAATTGCAACAAACCAAAAAGTGTATTCCTGATGAAGATATCCCTGTCAATCTATGGTTGGCGGGGTTATCTGTTTAATTGCCACATACTATTCCGGATAAACTAGCATCAATTTATCTGGCCTTTCATTGGAAATAGTAAACTTTTAACTATTTCTTCGTCTTTTACTGAAATTGCCCTGCTGTCCTCAGTTTCCCAACTAAGGACATTGCTCCTCCCTTGCCCGCATTTGTAATTCATGCCAGTCTATTTTACCTCCATCCTCAAATCCTCAAATCCCCACATTATCACATTATCGCATTTTCAAATTAATTGCTTATCTAGTCGTCGCAAATCTGATTAATTTCTAATCAATGCGCCGCCATTACATTATATCCACAACTCCCGAAGCCATCGAATCAAAATTCGCTGTTGTAGCGCGTCTCCCGACGCGTGACGATATAGCAACTTCAACCTCTCCCCCGGCCAATTCGCCCCCGTCATTACCAACGAAAAACCCCATGATATCCAACTCTTCAAATTTGGTTTAACCACCTTCTGGGCCGAGTCCGAAATGAATCTCTTCAATGCCCGAGCCGAAGGCGATTACAATCAGGAAGACAATCCCGTATTTAGCGGAGCTAAAGGAATAATTCTCAAAAAAGCCTTTCACAAGCCCATCCGTTCCCAACGCTGAATAGTAAAAGCCTCAGCCTTCATCGAAGGACCTTTAAACCTTGGTCTCGCCAAACCATACCTCATCTATCTCCGCAACCACCAAAACCCGTTTGCCATTGCCGGCATCTGGGACACCTGGTTTAATCCCAAAACAGGTTTCCCGGAAAACTCTTTCAGCATCATAACAACAACTGCCAACAGCCTTCTTCGTCAGATCGACAATCCCTGCATGCCCGTTATTCTCTCCAACAGTGAATCCAAAAGATGGATCAACTCCGGTACTGAATTATCCCACATCACCACCATGCTCAACCACTACGATTCCTAATTAATGAACGCCTACCCTATCGATCCCAGGATTAAAAACCAATTGGAAAACAACAAACAACTAATCCATTATTTGTGTTTTCAACTGATTTTCATTTACAAACTGGTTCACCTGCAATAAATACAGTGATTAATGTTGGCTTGCCATTCACGGCTTCGGCTCCTGATAGAGGCGCATTTGAGTATTAAACGGCAATTTCCACTAAATATGTATTGGATATTTCGGACTAAATCAAATTAAATTTTGGTTATTATTGAGTCAGGCATTCTTGAACTAATTATTGCTAATTCGAATTGACTGGTAATGTCCAGGAATAAACTGGTTTATTGATTTAATGGAAAAGGATTGTGTATCCCCATTATTATTTATTTTGTTCGAAAGGAATGTAAGTATTTTGTATGTAAAAAGAAAAACCGACTGTAACATATTGGTTATCAGTCGGTTTTATGTTTTAAAAGTGATCCGCTTGGCACCCCATTTATGAGCTGAATATCAGATAGTTACACCACTTGCAGGTCACGTTGACGTTGACGGGCGGCATCAACTTTTGTATATACCTGTATATCATTTATATACAAATATGACAATATGAAATGTTTTTCTCTTTCTGCACAAATTAATTGATTGCAAGTTAGTCTTAGAGTTTCTTTTTACAGCATCAATAGTAACGAAACCCTGGAGATGTTCATAGGAGATAATTTTCTTTGATGGATTTATTATATGCTTGTTGAAGTTGACAAGAAGTTATAGGCTTGAATGTGAAAATGAACTTGGATCGAAAGGTTTTTATTGAAAAGTTAATGGCAAAGAAAATAACAGACTCTTAGGAATGCATATTTAATGCTGATAAGATACTGAAAGTGTATATACTCTAAATCATGAAAAATAAAAGTGTGATGGACTTTGCAAGAAACATCTCACTAAAAAAGTAAAATGTTTTTTGTTTAATGGTTATTCTATATTTTCAGGAACTAAATTTCCATATTACTCTTTAATTTCTGCAGTGGTTTCTGATTGAATAATGATCGTACAGAAAAGTTGACACTTATAGACCCGTCTTGAGTTGCCTCAAGCCCTTGGGCGAGGGTTGTTGCTTTTCGAGTTCCGTTATCTTCTTGTGGATTTCGGGCATCTGATTCTCTTCCTCTTTCGACATCGGATGTCCTGCTGCTTCTTCCATTATCAATCGTGCCTCGTTCTTGGTCAGACCTAATTTTAGCATTGACTGGTGAATGTTCATTAGGAAGGTTAGGTCGTTGGTTTGTGCCATGGTTAACTTCGTTTAAAGATGTGGTTACTAATTGTTCGAAAATATCTGCAAGTTCAGGGGAGGCTTTTGCAGTAAAATATATCTTTGTGTAGAATTCCGCAAGGTCTTCTGGCAGATTTCTCCTGTACAAATTTACTAAGTAATTTTATAATTATTTTAAGCTGTAATTTTTATCTAATCCTCTAAATTATTCTTTAAATTGTCAGACCATACATTATTAATCTTCACCTTTCCTAAATATTTTTTGGCCATTTGCATATAAATAGATGCTGTTTCGGTTGATACAATACCGCCATATTTCATCACTTTATAGACATTGTTAGTTGATCGTGCAATATTAGTAAGAAAAGTATGCCTTGCAGTTTGAGAAACTAAAGATGGGACATTTGCATAAGACGCAACTATTTTTAATAATTTATTATAGTTTTCGTCTGTAAATCTGGGTAGTGTAAAATCATACTTTTGAAGTATTTGAAATGGCAAGCCATTAAACAATAATGTAACAGGTAGTATACAGTACTCCCCAATCTTAGGACAGCTTTAAGTCAAAGTTAAGATATGTTTTGTTTCTCGGACAAAACCGGAAATAACTTTTTGACCTCCTTAACAAGGTCAAAAAAAGTTATTCTGGTTTTAAGCCGCAATGTG
>CAIRMR010000041.1 GCA_903879715.1 uncultured Bacteroidales bacterium | reverse complement strand
GGATAGCCAAATTCATCTAAAAGTAAAATTAACCCAACTTTTAAAGCAGACTTTATATCGTCTCGCTTATCCCAGTCTGGGAATTTAGCCTGAGTATCTACCAGTTCTTTAACTGATTTGGCAAGTTCAATCAATTTGTCTTCAGGATAACTAAAATCATACTTTGCACAAAGTTCTTTCAGGATGTCATAAAAGGCTTTTTCTTCGAAGTCTATTCCTAAAGCCTCACCGGCTGAAAACTCCTTATGTGCTTCCCAGATCAGATTTGTAAGTTGCTCTGCCATTTCCTCATACACTTCACTTCGCAAAATGTCGTTTTCATCGCGTTGGTTATATCGGTCAACAAGGGCTTGCATCTTTTTGGTGAAATCAACTCCTTTCACCTTGTTCACTTTCTTTATTTCACCTATAACCCTGGCTAACAGCTGTTGAAGTAATTTGATCTTTGTATTAGGAAGTTTTATTTTATCAATCTTAGCTAAATAATCCTCATCAAAAATATCGTGTTCCGATTCCTGTTCCTCACCCATTTTAAATATTTCCTCAACGCCATCACTGGCCAGAGCGTTTTTAATCATTTCCCTGACCTTTGCATTCATCTGTGCTGTGTCAGGGGCATTCCCTCTGGTAAGTTTGAATACAATTGATCGGACAGCCAAATGAAAATGAATAATATCTCTTTCATGCTGAGTAATCTTTTCACTGCCGGCACAAATATCGTAAGCAGCTTTTACCCGTTTTACCATATCCATAAATCGGGTTTCTGTTTCCTTTGTCTTTTGTACATATTCTGCGGCTTGATTCAGTGTGTTGAGCTGCTGCAGAGTGGTACCCTTAAAATATTTCGAGCTATCGAATTTGTGAAACAATTTAGCTAAAAGGTCCAAATGGTTTCTTACAATAACAATCGATTCAGCAATATCTTCAAAGTTGTCTTTATCCCCTTTGTTATAATGCGCCAAAGCCATATTCATTTGCTTTTTAATTCCAATATAATCAACAATCAATCCCTTATTCTTACCGGCGAATTTCCGGTTAACTCTCGAAATTGTCTGAATTAAATTATGTTGCTGTATTGGCTTGTCAATATACATTGTATCCAAGAATGGGACATCAAAACCTGTCAACCACATATCGACAACGATAGCTATTTTGAAATTGGATTTTTCATTCTTGAACTGACGATCCAATTCTTTCCTGTACTCTTTTGTGCCTAAAAGGTCATACATTTCTTTTGGATCATCCTGGCCTCTGGTCATTATCATTTTTAAGCGGGCCATTGGTTTAATCTCCCGTTTATCTTTATCGGATAATAAGGCTCCTTCTTCGGCAATTCTTATTTCGTTCCATTCCGGTTTTAATGCAATAACATTCTTATAAAGTTCATAAGCAATTTCCCGCGTACTACATACAAACATTGCTTTACCTTTAACAGTCGATCCTTCCGAAACTCTGTTTTCGTAATGCTTTATAAAATCCTCAGCTACAGCTAATAATCGCTTAGGATCGCCAAGAATTGCATTCATATTTGCTGAAGCCTTTTTGCTCTCTTCTATTTGATATTCATTCGCTCCGGAAATGGCAACTTCTTCATAGTATTTTTCAATTTTCTCGAGTTCGCCATTGTTTAAGGCAACTTTGGCGGCCCTGCCTTCGTATACGATTTTAACGGTAATCTCATCCTTTACCGATTCAGTCATAGTGTAAGCGTCAACCACCTTTCCAAATACATCCAAAGTAGCATCTATCGGAGTTCCTGTGAAGCCAACAAATATGGCATTAGGTAACGAATCATGCAAATATTTAGCAAATCCAAATGTCTTTTTAACGCCTTCATCAGTTACCGTTATTTTTTGGTCAAGATTTACCTGGCTTCGGTGTGCTTCGTCCGAAATACAGATTACATTGCTTCTACCGGTAAGCAATTCGGTATCTTCGGTAAACTTATGAATGGTTGTCAGAAAAACACCGCCGCTCTGCCGGCCTTGTATCAGTTCGCGTAAATTGGAGCGACTCTCAACGCTTATTACAGTATTATCACCAATAAACCTTTTTGCATT
>CAIRMR010000040.1 GCA_903879715.1 uncultured Bacteroidales bacterium | reverse complement strand
TTACACAGATTTCAAACTGCTTTAAGCAGTTTTTCAATTAATTTCAATTAAAAATGATAAATAATTATCTGTGAAATCTGAGTAATCTGTGGCATATATTTGTTTTTCCTTACTTTAGTAAAACTGATTAGTTACAAAAATTCAAATTTAGTCTCAATTTTGCACTGATTTCCGAAAATCATCAGTCCCGGAAGAACGCAATGATATACATAATGAAGCTTGATTTTTAGTCCTGAAAAACCATTACTTTTATAATCTAATATTATCTCAAATGAAAATCAGCAACTTCCTCATTATTGTCCTCATACAGTTCTTTGTCAACACTATTTCAGCACAACCAACCGCTACTAAACATGTAATCCTGATAGGAATTGACGGCGTTTCGGCTGAAAGTTTTCAGTATTCAAACACACCTGTTATAAACAACCTTATCAGGCAGGGAGTTATTTCATTAAAAACACGCGGCGTAATGCCATCCGTCAGCGCTCCTAACTGGGCTACCCTATTATCCGGAGCGGGTCCGGAGCAACATGGAGTAACATCAAACAACTGGAGCTTACTGAACCAGGGATATGACCCTACCGTTAAAGATGCGGAGGGATATTTTACATCCATATTTACCGTCATACGCAAACAGATGCCCAAAGCTGTAACGGCAATGTTTTATGACTGGGAATGGCTTGGTACCTGTGTGAATAAGAAATATATAAGTAAAGAGCAATTGGTTGAGGGGCATATAATGATAACCTCAGTTGCCATGAATTATTTCAAGAAAGAAAAACCGCTATTTACATTTATCTATTATGGGTATCCTGATGAAACCAGCCAAAGTAAAAGCTTGAATACAAAAGAATATTACCAGGCTATCAATGATATTGATACCGAAATCGGGAAAATAGTTGACGGTATCAAAGAAGCCGGATTGGAAAAAAGTACAACAATTATTGTTACATCGGATCATGGAAGTATTGGTTTAGCTCATGGAAATGAAAGCACGGTTGAAATTGAAGTGCCATGGATAATAAGCGGTCCGGGTATTAAGAAGAATATGTTGCTCGAATCACCAAATGACCAGGCCAATACAGCCCCAACCCTTGCAAAGATCCTTGCACTTAAGACTCCCCCGGAATGGATAGGAAAACCGGTAAACGACGTATTTGTTTCAAAAACTGCCGGCACAAAACCGAATCAATATATTCCCAAGCCATTTTGTTCGTTGGCTGATGGCGCATTCCCGGGGCCGCAGCAAATTGAACTGACAACTACCGGAAATAACTGTAAAATATACTATACTCTTGATGGTACAAGTCCGGGAATTACTTCAAGAAAATACATATCACCTTTTACAATCAGCAACAATTGTACACTTAAGGCTGTTTGTATTTCCGGAAACTCGCAAAGCCAAGCTGTTACGCGGATATTTACTTTTGTACAGGGAATTAAATCAGCTGATTTAACTTACCAGCCAAGCCCCAGGTTTCCGGGATCAGGAGTTGCCGGCTTATTTGACGGACTAATTGGTTCATCACATCAAACCAACAAACAATGGATGGGATTCGAAGGCTCTGATTTTGAGGTAACTATTGATCTTGGCGAAGTAAAACCTATAAATGCTTTGGGAATTGATGTCCTCCAATTTCCGGAAAACAGCATACTAATTCCTGCTGCCATTGAATTTTATGTTTCTAGTGATGGAATAACCTATACGTTGTTAAATACCTATTATCCGTCTGAAACTGGTGAAACCAGGATTGACGGTCTGGTAATGCTATCAAAAGCTTTTGACAATTTACGAACTCAATATATTCGCATAAAAGCCATTAATACCGGCACCTGCCCTACTGCCCTTCCCTGCGAAGGACAAAAAGCCTGGATTTATGTGAGTGAAGTGGAGATTGAGTAGAAAGGAAAGATTAGGCATAAACAATAAAGTTCTCAGAGAGAAAGAGACTGGAAAGAGAAATCTGGAGCCTGGAACAGCCACTTAGCTCTATACCTTTATACCTGTATAACTCTATATTTCTATCCCTTTATTCCCTTATACCCGAACATTCACTGTTTTTTTATTCAGAATAAGAATAAATATATAAATATGTGTATCAAATCCAAAAAACATTTATACATTTGCATAGTTTTAATACAACCCACTCTGAATTTTCCTGATTTTTCCCGGTAATTATTCCAAGTATACCTTTTCTCAGGTTTTCACATGATAGTATAATTTAATTCATACGATTTAAACGCCCAATTATTCTTCCAATCAATCCCATTCGCATGTACGATAAAAGCGAACTCGAAGGTAAGCTGCTCAATGAATTACGCGACATTGCAAAGCAGTTTAATATCCGCAAGAGCGAAACAATGAAAAAGCAAGACCTGGTTTACCAGATACTTGACCAACAAGCTGCAAATCCCACTCCCGACATCCTGGAAGCCGAAAAAAAAGCACGTGTTTTCCCTCAAAAAGGCGCACGCCAACGTATTCCGGTTGAAAAACTGAAAGAAGTCAGGAAGGTAGAAAGCAAGCCAAAACAAGACTTAATTGCTGAAAACGTAATTGCAGAAAAGGTGGTTATTCCTGAAATAAAGGAAGAAAAACTTTTTATTGCTGAATCACCTGTAGAAGCAAAACCTGTTGAGACAAATCAACCGCCAAAACGTGTAATAACTCCTTACGAACCTCGCAGGAGTTTTAACAGGGATGAAAACAAATCCGATGATGATATACCTTCGGTTAAATCATTCGAACGTCCTGAATCAACCAATGTTCCTGCATGGGAACTACAGGAATTCCATGAGCGTCGTCGTCGGGGCCGCCGCCCGCAGGACAGGGATGATAATACAACTACTCCCATTGTTAACGGCACTGATACACCTGCTGCGCCTCAGGAGATTCCTGTCAGGAACAACGATTGGAAACCAAAACCAAGGGCCGCGATTCAGGAAGATGATGCAGCTTTATTAAGTGAGGAAAAATCTTCGATGCATGATGAATTTATTCCTTCCTTTGATTTCAAAGAACCGAATTCTGAAATCCTGAGCCGACGCGAAATTGTAGTGCAGGATGAAGAAGTAGAAGAAGTGCCACAGAATGGCAATTTGCAGGGAGAACAAGCCCGAACCAATGATATTTCCAGAGACATGCAACGGTATGGCCGTGGTGAGCGCAATGATCGTAACGACCGCCGTCCACAACAGCCACAGCAACCTCCGCGTGAAGATTATTCCTGGGAATTCGAAGGAATTGTAAGCTGCGAAGGTGTACTCGAAATGATGCCCGATGGGTATGGATTCCTGCGTTCATCCGATTACAATTATCTGAGTTCACCTGATGATGTTTATGTTTCACAATCACAGATAAAGTTATTTGGGCTTAAAACCGGTGACACTGTAAAAGGAACTATCCGTCCACCTAAAGAAGGAGAAAAATATTTCCCGCTTGTAAAAGTTGAAAATATCAATGGAAAACTTCCCGAAGAAATCCGCGACCGTATTCCTTTTGATTACCTCACACCTTTATTCCCTGAAAAGAAATTCAAACTTACAGGCCACCCCGGCTCAAGCATAAGCACCCGTATCATTGATCTTTTCAGCCCGATTGGTAAAGGACAACGCGGTCTTATCGTAGCCCAGCCGAAAACCGGTAAAACTGTATTACTGAAAGAAATTGCCAACGCAATTGCTTACAACCATCCGGAAGCCTATCTGATTGTATTACTTATTGACGAACGTCCTGAGGAAGTTACCGATATGGCGCGCAATGTAAAGGCAGAGGTTATTTCGTCCACTTTTGATGAACCGGCTGACCGCCATGTACGAATTGCAAACCTGGTTCTGGAAAAAGCCAAGCGCTTAACGGAATGTGGCCATGATGTGGTTATACTTCTTGACTCAATTACCCGTTTAGCCAGAGCTTACAATACGGTTGCTCCTGCTTCCGGGAAAGTACTTTCAGGTGGTGTTGAAGCAAACGCGCTGCAAAAACCTAAACGGTTTTTTGGTGCTGCCCGACAGATTGAAAACGGCGGATCGCTTACAATCATTGCAACTGCGCTTACTGAAACCGGTTCACGTATGGATGAGGTTATTTTCGAGGAATTCAAAGGTACCGGTAACATGGAACTTCAGCTCGATCGTAAACTTTCGAACAAGCGCATCTTCCCTGCAATCGACATTGTTGCTTCAAGTACCCGCCGCGATGATCTGTTACTCGAAAAAGATGTTCTGCAGCGTTTATGGGTTCTTCGCAATCACCTCGCCGATATGAATCCGATCGAAGCCATGGATTTCCTGAGGGACAGAATGAAATTCACTAATACCAACGAAGAATTCCTGATCTCCATGAATAGCTAGTCTTGATCGTTATCTGATTTATAACAGGCAAATCAAAAAAAAGAAGGCTGACATTTTTTTGTCAGCCTTCTTTTTTACATTCGGAATACCCCTGTTTATTTTTTATCTGCAGAAGGATTTTGTTTATGTTGCCTGATCTTGTCAATTAGAATTTTTTGAAATTCGCGTTCGGCATCATATAATTTCAATACTTTAACCGCAGGAAGTACAGCTTTGAATTTAGCGTGGTATTCTTTCCTCAGGTCAAGGAATTTCTGCGCTTCAATAATCTGGTTGTCAAGAATTTGATTTGCTTCTTTCTCCGTAAGTTTATCAATATTTTTTTCATGAAAATCACCTGATTCTTTGAATGATTTCTTCAAATCATGGCGTTTAGCATCGTATTCGTTATAAACAGGCCAGAAAACTTTGGCTTCGTCAGGAGTTAAATTAAGTTCCTTTGTTATAAAAGCGATTCGTTGTGCTTCAACATTTTTGTGTTGGTCGCCATGCTGTTTGCCTTGCGTATTTTGTTTGTTATTTTGAGTTCTCATCTGGTTGTTTTGTGAACTCAGATCATTTTGCTGAGCAATAAGTTGGTTGTCTTGTTGAGCCGGTTTGAGATTATCCTGTTGAGCATTTACAAAAGTTGGATTTACCAATATAGTAAGTGCCAGAAGAACAGTAGCAGCTGTAATTTTTACAAAATTTGTCTTCATATTTCTGTTTTTAGTATTCATTTATAATGTCAGTGTCTATTTCCTGTTCTTTAAGGTATTCCGTTATTTCATCTATGGTTGGCTCATTTTTACTAAGAGTTACATATCCTGGATTACTAACTACTGAGCTTTCAATCTCTTTATCATAAATATAACTTTCGGCAAGCAATACTTCTTCAGCATAGGATGCATCGTATGCCATATTTATTTCGGCCCATTCGTCAACAGCCGGTGTTGTTAATGTTTTTTTAGCCGGAACTACAAAAATCAGTAAGACTGCAACAACTGCTGTTGACAAAACAGGAATCCATACCAGGGGTTTCCTGAAAGAGGGAACTAAAATCTTTATAATTGACCTGTTTTCCTGTTTTTTTATTTTGTCAGTAATACGTGGACCCAGTGAATTGAAATAACCCTCAGGAACTTTAAACCCTTGATTATCATTCCTCAGTTTTGTCAGAACCGGGGAAAGCTGTTCTGACTCGTGAGTTTGTTTTAATATGTTTTGTTTGCGTTTCATGATATGTATATGACTTTGCCAATTCATTAAAGTTTAATTTGAGGTAACAAAATCTTCAACTTTTTTTACCGCGAAATGGTATGATGCTTTCAACGCTCCGACGGAGGTGCCTAATATTTCTGACATTTCGTCGTAACTCAGCTCATCATAATACCGCATATTAAAAACCAGTTGCTGCTTTTTAGGAAGCCTGATTATAGCCTCTTTAAGACGTTTTTGTATTTCCTCCCCATCGAAATATGGATCGTCGTGCAATGATTTTACCAGCATCGCCTCTGGTGAGGATAAAGACAAGTAAGAACGCAACTGCTTGCTTTTCAAGAAGCTAAGTGATTCATTAACAGCGATGCGATAAAGCCATGTAAATAGCTTGGAATCCTCGCGGAAGGAATCAAGGTTGTTCCAAACTTTTATGAAAATATTTTGTACCACATCATCCGAATCGTCGTGGTCAACTACCATACGCCTGACAAAATAATACACTTTTTCCTGGTATTTGCGCACCAATAAATTAAACGCGTAATGCTTCTTATCGGCATTACGAAATAATTCAACCAGTTCAATGTCAGTGTATTCAGGCATGAGCAGCAAACAAAGCTAAGTAAGAATCCAACTATTTTAACTCATTGTAGGACAGCTTTAGCGTCCAAAGGTTTAATGGTTCGGAAATTAAAAGGTGCTATCTGAAAAAGAATTTCATTATAATTTGCCTGAACGGGAAAACTGTTTTTTTTGTAATACTACTTATATAATTGAATGTCAGTTGTTTTTCCGGATTCGATTATGAAGCTTTGTTCAACTGTATATAAAGTAGATCGGGAGTTTTTCGGCCGGAAAACAATACGGTAACTGCCAGGTTGGAGATAAAGTGTTTCCAGCGTGAGGGTTTCATTAAGTTCATAAATCCGGGTAAGCTTGTTTTTATCGTTAAGCAATAAAGTGCCATACCCGTTAAATGATTTTCTGAACACAGCTATTCCAGGTTCAGGTATTTCGATAGTTGTTGTATGACTTTGTCTGATATCAATGTCATTTAATGAAATACGTGGTAATGAAAGGACTTCCAGATCGTATTTGCCGGTAATGTACTTTTCCGTTTCTCCGAAATTCTGAACATTGAGCGTTTGCATTGTCTTGCTTTTTCTGACAATCGATTGCAATCCTTTTGACGCGTTGCTCACACCGGCCATTTTCAATTGCAGGTATCCTTGCGGCGCATCTGTTGCGACAACTGTGTGTTTCCCGGGTGTAATCCGAAGTGTATCAATAACTACCGGGGGTAATGTATGAATGTCAACACGATAGGTTACCAGTGGATCAACGACCAATGTGTCGGGTAAACCGCGGTTATTCATGGTATGGATATAGTTGTACTTTATTTTACCTGAATACAAATCGGTAAAAGTCATACCTGCATCGGTTTCAGTAGGTCTGCCCGATTCATCAAGCAGGTTGACCTGCATGGTGGTTGAATTAAGCGCCTGTGATATAACAACGTTTAATGCTTTTTTTAAATCTTTTTCGCTTGACGCATCAAAATAGGTGCCAATGCAATTGAAAGCCAGGTTAAAATCCTGCCCTATACCTATTATAAAAGGTTTCAGGATAATCCCGTTTTTCTGAAGCATTTTTGATACCGCACATGGATCGCCGCTGCATTCTTCCATGCCATCGGTAATTAGAACCACAATATTACGGCAGTTGGCACAAGGGGGAAAGTCTTTGGCTGATTGTTCCAGCGAAAAAGCAAGTGGTGTGGTTCCTCTTGCATTTATTGTACGCAACCTACTTTTGATTTTTCCAACATTTCCCGGAGCAAAAGGTACTTCCAGCTTTGTGTCGCTGCAAACCTGGGGCGGATATTGGAACTGGTGTCCATAAACCCGTAATGCAAATTCCGCATTCTTCAGGTTGGCAATGCTATCAAGCATTTCCGACATAATTCGCTTGGCTATATTAAATTTCGTATCGCTTTGCCATCTGCCCAGCATGCTCTGCGAAGCATCAAAAATAAAAAGAATCCGGGTTGTTGGCGGTGTTTTCTGAACAACAGGAGGCTGGTTCTGAGCTCCAGCACCAAATGCCCAAAACAGCATAATTAAAATAGAAATGTACCTTATTTTATTTCTGACGACTTTTTTCAAGTTGGTGGTTTTTGTTGATGAAAGAGCGTAAAATGGTGAAACTTGGACAATGGATGATTTTGGTTTGATACTATTAATCTTGAATTTGTGATTTTTAATTTGCGACTTGTGATTTTTGATTTGTGACTTTGAATTGAAATATGGAATAAAAAATACCCAAATCCCATTTCCCAAGCAACTACTGAATGACCATCGAATGACTACTGAATGACCATCGAAAAACTACTGAATGACTACTGAATGACTACTGAATGACCATCGAATGACTACTGAATGACTACTGAATGACCATCGAATGACTACTGAATGACCATCGAAAAACTACTGAATGACAACTGAATGACTACTGAATGACCATCGAATGACTACTGAATAACTACTGAATGACCATCGAATGACTACTGAATGACCATCGAAAAACTACTGAATGACTACTGAAAGACTACTGAATGAACAATGAAGGGCAACCTGAAAAACCACAATTATCCTCAAAACTTCACAAACTCCTATACTTAACGCACATTTCCATGATTTATGATTCAATTCGCAATAATTAAGACAAGTTTTTTTCAAACACATTAATCCTGATCGGGCTTGTTTGCCAACATTGTTTATAAATATTTGACTAATTTAACCCTTTACTGTGATAGCTACCCGGAATGTTAATAATTTTGGAAAACAATTCAGCTTTCGTATCGTTAGTGTAAAGTACACTGCTGTATAACCTGAAAGCGTAGATTATTTCTCCAAATACCTTTTGATGCTCTTTTCCAAAATATTGAAAAATAAATTAAAATTCCTGATTCTGATTCTTAGCCTGATAAGCTGTATGTCAGGTATTGCGCAGGGTTCAATTAAAACGAATATGGCTGAGCAACATTGGGTCGACTCAGTTTATAATGCGCTTACTCCTCAACAGCGGATTGGCCAGCTGTTTATGCTTCGAGCTAATTCGGATATAGATTCCCTTGAAATTCACCAACTCACCCGGCTTATAAAAGAATATAATATCGGTGGATTGTGCTTTTTCAAAGGAGGTCCGGTCAGGCAGGCGATTCTAACCAATTACTACCAGCAACTGGCACAAACTCCGATTCTGATTTCGATGGATGCTGAATGGGGCCTGGGAATGCGTCTCGATAGTACCATTTCCTTTGCCCGACAAATGACGATGGGAGCAATCAGAAACGAGCAACTCATAACTGAGTATGGACTCGCTATAGCGGCGCAACTTCGCAGAATGGGCGTTCATGTCAGTTTTTCACCTGTGGCTGATATTAACAGCAATCCTGCAAATCCGGTTATTAATATCAGGTCTTTTGGAGAACGTAAGGATGATGTTGCACGTAAAGCTGTCATGTATATGAAAGCACTTCAAAAGGGAGGTATACTTTCGGTTGCCAAGCATTTCCCCGGCCATGGGGATACTGATACCGATTCGCATCACGCATTGCCTTTTATTGGTCATTCTGCTGAAACTATAGATACTCTTGATATTTATCCATTCCGTGAACTGATTAATGCAGGCATTGATGGGATTATGGTTGCCCATCTTAATATCCCTGCATTGGACGCTACAAAAGATATTCCTTCAAGCCTTTCACCAATAGTAATTGATTCGCTTTTGTGTAAAAACTTAAAATTCGATGGATTGGTTTTTTCTGACGCGCTTGATATGAAAGGCGTTTCCAGTTATAATGGACCAGGTTCAGTTGAATTGAAAGCGTTGAAGGCTGGAAATGATGTATTGTTACTTTCTGTTTCGGTTGAAAAAACTATGGCTGAAATTCAGCAAGCTATCGACAGTGGGTTTTATTCAGAGGATGAATTAGCTGTTCATTGTAAAAAAATTCTTGCCAGTAAATACCGTTCCGGGCTTAACAGGTATCAACCTGTTCAACTAGCAAATCTTTATAACGATCTTCATTTGCCTGAAGAAGTGAATCTGAATCTGGAATTGTACAGGAATGCAATTACAGTTTTGAAAAATGAAGATAAAATCATGCCGATATTAACTTCTGATACAATACGGATCGCATCTCTGATGATTGGATATTCAGATATGAGAATGTTTCAACAGCGCATGAATGATTACGCGAAAGCAGACCACTATACCTTGCCGCGAAATTTTGATAAAAGCACCGCAGATGCTACATGTAAATACCTTAAGGATTATGACCTGGTGATTATTGGCATAAATAATACTATACCTAATCCGGCTCGCAACTTTGGCATTTCTGATGAGTCTATCGATCTGGTTGATTCATTGCTGGTTTCGAAACAGTGTATTTTGAATTTGTTTACGCTTCCATACAGCATCAATCTTTTTAATAAAATTGATAAAGCAAAAGCAGTTGTGGTTGCATATCAGGATAACGCGGATGCCTACGACGCGGTTGTACAGATGATATTTGGAGCAACAATTGCCAGTGGTACACTTCCGGTAGGAGTAAATAGTGTTTTCCCAACGCATGCAGGATTAATAACCTCTACATCAGGCCGTTTGAGCTATAATCCTTACCAGGATAAAGAAATTCATCCGGAGTATCTTGCTGTAATTGACTCGCTTATTAAAACCGGTTTGAATAAAAAAGCGTATCCCGGTTGCCAGGTTCTCATTGCTAAAAACGGGAATGTAATTTATCGTAAGGCTTTTGGCTATAACGATTATTTGCATAACCAGGCTGTTAAGAATGATGATCTTTATGATATTGCAAGTGTTACCAAAGTTGCAGCTACAACCCTGGCCGTTATGAAACTCTATGATGAAGGCAAGGTGAACCTGGACGAACCTCTTTCAAAAACTCTTAAATACCTCGAAAAAAGCAACAAGAAGAAAATCACAATCCGTGAAGTAATGACACACCAGGCAGGATTGGTTGCATGGATCCCTTTTTATCAGAAAACGCTGAAGAATGGCTATCCGGATAGTTCATTATACAGAACAATTGCTTCGGATAATTTTCCATACAGGGTTGCAGAAGGCATGTACCTTCGGAAAGACTACCGGCAGATTATCCTTGATTCGATTATCCGTTCTTCTTTGTCGGATAAGAAAGAGTACAAATACAGCGATCTTGGTTTTATCCTTATGCAACAGTTTGTTGAACAGGTTACCGGAAAAAGCCTCGACCAATATATGGATGAAAAGTTCTATAAACCGCTGGGACTGAAAACCCTTACTTTCCATCCACGGGATAAATTTCCCTTAAGCAGGATTATCCCAACAGAAAATGATACGCTCTTCAGACATCAGCTTGTGCAGGGTGATGTGCACGACCAGGCTGCTGCATTGTTGGGCGGTGTTGCCGGGCATGCCGGATTATTCGGAACGTCGAATGATTTGGCTGTGATTTTACAGATGTTGGTTCAAAACGGTTCTTATGGTGGTCAGCAGTACATCAAACCCGAAACAGTAGCTTTATTTACCAAACGACAGTTTAAATGCAACCGACGCGGGCTGGGATTTGATAAGCCACAACTTCTGCCTTCCGAACCAGGTCCGGCTTGCGAAGAAGCCTCGGCAAACAGTTTCGGGCATACCGGTTTTACCGGAACCTATATCTGGGCTGACCCGGATAATGATCTTATTATCGTTTTCCTTTCAAACCGGATAAATCCTGACACAGAGCCTAATAAACTGGTGCAGCTTGGAATCCGGACACAAATACAACAGACACTTTATCGCGCCCTCAATAAAAATCTGAATACCGGGCAACAATTGAAGAGGAAGCCTGTTAATACTACAGAGTGATAGTAGTTATAGGTTATTGGAAAATAGAAAATAGTTAGTGGAAAAAGTTATTGGAAAAATAGTTATTGGAATCAGAAATGATGATATCTGTTCAAAATCTTTATACAAAATTCTGTAACAATAGAATGAAGACTAAATGACTGATTAATGTAATCAAATGAAAACTCTACTTACTCTGACACTCAAATTGCTCAACCTTCAACAATTGAATGACCACGAATGACCACTTGTCATCTTAATCTACCGGACAACTCTTTCATCAACAATTGAATGACCACGAATGACCACTTGTCATCTTGATCTACCATACAACTCGTTCATCAACAATTGAATGACCATTGATTGACCATTGAATGACAACCCTGCCAACTCAAAACTCTCCAATAACTCAATCCCCAACAACTGAATGACCATTGAATGACAACTCAGCCAACTCAAAACTCCCCATTAACTCAATCCTCAACAATTGATTGACACTTATTTTTATAAATATAACTAAACTTTCAAAAACATGTCAAAAGTAACTTTAAAAGGCAACCCTGTTAACACGATCGGGGAATTACCTGCAGTAGGATCAAAAGCACCCGAATTTGCACTGGTTGGAAGCAATTTAGCCGATGTAAAGAACACTGATTTTGCCGGTAAACGGGTAGTATTAAGCATTTTTCCTAGTCTTGACACAGCCACCTGCGCAGCTTCGGTAAGGCGTTTCAATGTGGAAGCATCTAAATTAAAAGACGCTGCTGTCGTATGTATTTCAAAAGATCTGCCCTTTGCGCATGGCCGTTTCTGTGCAGCTGAAGGCATTGAAAATGTAGTTTCGGCTTCGGAATTCAGGAGCAATAACTTTGGTAAAAGTTATGGTGTTATGATTACCGATGGACCTTTACAGGGATTAATGGCACGTGCCGTCGTTGTTCTCGATAAAGACGGTACCGTTTTATATAATCAGTTGGTTCCTGAAATTACAGAAGAACCTGACTATCAGCCGGCATTGGATTCATTGAAATAATCTGGAGCGGATATTTTGCCAACCCGAAATTAATTGTACCTTTGCGCCACATTATGCACTGCGGATGTGGCGTAATTGGTAGCCGCGCCAGACTTAGGATCTGGTGTCGTGAGACGTATGGGTTCGAGTCCCTTCATCCGCACAAATGAGTTTAAAGCTGCTTTTTTGCAGCTTTTTTCATTTTATATTGGATGAAGGGACGAGAAGTTTATCCCGACGCAGGAGGGAAGACCCTTCATCCGCACAAATGAGTTTAAAGCTGCTTTTTTGCAGCTTTTTTCATTTTATATTGGATGAAGGGACGAGAAGTTTATCCCTTCATACGCATAAATGAGCTAAAGCTTCTGTAAGGCAGCCTATTGCATTCCAGAGAAGTTCATTCCTTTGCAAGCACATTTGCTATACATTTCGTATATTTGTATATAGAATAATCGTATTAAATTTTACACTGTACTCTATACCACCAAAGGTATTTAACCGAATAATAAAATTTGTTTCAAATAATTCAGCTTCACTCTTTAACTTAACAAACTCAGATAAGTAAGTTGCACAAAACTCTAAAACCAGTGTAACATGCGAAAACTTACAGTTTTATTCCTGAGCTTTTTCTTTACCGTTTCCGGCTTGGCAAAAACGGTAACAATGGACGTAGCAAGCATCGTGGCTGACAATTATTTCAGCAACCATAACAGAACAGTAACCAGGACAGTAGTAAACTCATTCAGTGTCGATTATGAGGGCATTACAGTTTATCATGTTTTTAATTATGAAGGAGGCGGATTTGTGGTTGTTGCTGCCGATGATGCTGTAACACCTATACTGGCTCAGTCGAACGAAGGATATATTGATCGTGAAATAGCCAATCCTGCCGCGAAATACTGGTTCGATTCCTATAGTAAAGAGATAGCTCAAATTATTTCTTCCAATGCTGACAATACAGAAACACTGAAGCTATGGAATAACATCTTTAAGAATGAAAGCCGGCAATCTTTTACCGAAACAGGCCCGCTTCTTACTACTACCTGGGATCAGACTCAGTGGTATAATTATTATTGCCCGGAAAACCCTTACATCCCTGGTGCGCATGTGCCGACAGGGTGCGTTGCCACTGCCATGGGACAGATTATGAAATACCACAACTTCCCTGCGCAAGGCGTTTTGTCCCATTCCTATGTTAACGAAAACTTTGGCATACAGACTGCCGACTTTGGAAACACCACTTACAACTGGGATTCAATAGGCAGCATTGCGAACAGTTCAAACTACAAATATATTTCTAAGTTGCTTTACCATGCAGGAGTATCGGTAGATATGGAGTATGACCTTGGTTCATCGGGTGCTCGTTGCGAATTTGTACCCTGGGCACTCACAAACTATTTTAATTATGATCCTTTAACCATTGGTACTGCTCCAAAATATAATTATACTGACATTGAATGGAAAGAAATGCTGAAAGCGGAACTAAATGCTTCACGGCCGGTTTTTTATAGAGGCAATGATAGCGTTGGGTCACCTGGACATGCCTGGGTTTGCGACGGATGGCGTTCAGGTGACGATATGTTCCATATGAACTGGGGATGGTCGGGTGCTGCTGATGGCTGGTTTACCATCGGAGAACTCAATCCTGCTTTCAATGACTTTAATGAGGACAATATTGTTGTGAAAGGTATAAAGCCGGGCAATCCTGATATAATTGTGCGGATTACCAATATTAAACCCAGCCAGGTGATAGGGTATGGCCCTGTTGTGGGTATTGACTGTTCCGTGATAAAAGGAACGCCAGATTTAATAAACCTTTATCTTGACACCAAACTCATTTATTCATCCACCCTGCCCAACTTCACCTACAACCTCGTAACGACAGATTATACCAAGGGGGTACATATCCTTAAATTAGAAGCTTTAAACGCTGCCGATACAGGTTATCACGAAGTAACTGTAGCCAATTTCGGATGGGTACCGCAGGCGTCCGCTTTTACCCGTAAACATCGCGCCATTCAAAGTATTCATGTAGTCGATTCACTGATTGTATGGGCAACAGCTGCAAACGGAGATAATCCGACAAGACCAGTGCAAGAGTTTACCCGGACTAAAAACGGGGGTGAAACATGGACTACAGGCATTATTAACGACTGCGATCATACTATCCCTGCCATGATTTTCGCGCTCAATGCCGATACCGCTTTTTGCCCTATGTTTATGCCATCAGGCTCCGGACAGCAATGTATTTATGTGACCAGGAATGGCGGAATCTCCTGGACAAGGAAGTTTAATGCCTGGTTCAGTAATGCGGCTTCATTTCCAAATGTTATTCATTTTTTCAACAAGAACGAAGGCTTCTGTATGGGGGATCCGGTTGATGGTGAGTTTGAGATATATATTGTGAGTGATGGGGGATATAACTGGTGGATCAGGGTTGCTGCCGAGAACATTCCCGATCCTGAAACAGGTGAGAACGGCATAATTTCCTACTGCTCGGCAGCAGGTAATAAAGCTTGGTTCGGAACTACGAAGGGAAGGGTTTACCGTACAAGTGATAAAGGTCTGCATTGGGATGTCAGCACCACTACTCTTGCCGGAAAAGAAGTTGATGTAGAGTTTGCCAACCAGTTTCACGGCCTGGCACAGGATAGAAGCGCTGATACAAAAGGCGCCTTGTCCGAAACATTCGACGGAGGTATAACATGGTCAGCGGTTTCCATAACTGGACAGGTTGGCACACATGACCTCTGTTATGTTCCCGGTACCGACAATACCTGGGTGAGCACAGGAGCCGGAGCAGCAAAAGGTGCCTTTTACAGTTATGACGGGGGACATTCATGGGCTCGTTTCGCTGGAACAGAAGCTTTCCAGTTTCTTGCCGTTGACTTTATCAGCAAAAGCAATGGATGGGCAGGCGGCTTCAATGAGAGTAGTACCAGGGGCGGTGTATTTAAGTTCCTGGGCGAGTTCCCTCGAAAAAGCCCATTATCCCCGGTCAGTAATCTGTTTGCTACGGTTACCGGCAGGCAGATCAGTCTTTCCTGGACTGCTCCTGTTAACAATGATGGTAAAGGATATAATGTTTTCCGAAACGATACACTTCTCAACCTCGTTCCTTTGGTTAATTCAACATATACCGACAATCCGGTTGCGACTGGCAAACAAACATATTGTGTTAAAGTAGTATATCCTGCAGGTGAGTCGGACGCTGTTTGCACAGATGCCCTTGTTATGCTGGGTATTCCCGAAAACAGAATATTGGTGAACGTTTATCCCAATCCTGCAACTGAGTTGATAAATATCGAAACTGCCATAGAATTCAGCCAGGTGAATATTTTTAACATACTTGGACAAGAGGTATACAGCTGCAGGACTCAAGGGAAAAACCTGAAAATTCTTACCGAAGGTTTTAAACATGGTGTTTATGTTTTGCAGATCATTTTTGAGAATAGCCGGATCTCACGAAAAATAACCGTCATGTAGATTATTAGAATTAAGTATGAACTAAACAAAACATACTAAACCTGTTTGTCATGAAAGTTTTTGTTATCTTTCTGTTATGTCTTTTCATCATCACATCCGGCCTTGCAAAAACGGTTACCATCGACAAAGCCCGAATTCTGGCTGACAATTATTTCAGCAATCATAACAGAAAAGTAACCAGGGCAGTAGCAAACTCCTTCAGTGTCGAATACAATGATATCACTGTTTACCATGTATTTAATTATGAAGGTGGTGGATTTGTGGTTGTAGCTGCCGATGACGCTGTAACACCTGTTTTGGCTCAGTCAAACGAAGGTTATATTGATCGGAATATAACCAATCCAGCTGCAAAATACTGGTTCGATTCCTACAGCAAAGAGATAGTTTTTATTTTAGCTTCCAACCCCGATAACACCGAAACTCTGAAAGAATGGAACCAAATCCGTAACAAAGCCTTTAAACAAACTTTTTATGATGCCGGTCCACTGCTTACAACCACCTGGGACCAGGCGGAATGGTATAATTATTATTGTCCTGTTGATGCCGGTGGGCCCGGCGGACATGTACCAGCAGGTTGTGTTGCCACTGCAATGGCGCAGATCATGAAGTATTACAATTTTCCAAAGCAAGGTTTTCAATCACATTCTTATGAGCATCGGGCTTACGGTATTCAGAAAGCTAATTTCGGGGACTCGACTTACCAATGGCAAAAAATGGGGAGTTCAGCCAATGGGTCAAACTTTCATGATATTGCTTCATTGCTTTACCAGGTTGGGATATCGGTAGATATGAATTATAATATTAGTGGTTCAGGTGCATCTCAGGAGTCTGTTCTCTGGGCTTTGCCTGCCTATTTTAATTACGACGCGTCGACAATAAGCATTTCCAAAAAAGAAGACTATACCGACAATGAATGGAAAGAGCTTCTTAAAACTGATATACATGCTTTACAACCGGTATACTATGCAGGATTTGACGCCACGCTGGGTGGTCATGCCTGGGTTTGCGACGGATGGC
Organism: uncultured Bacteroidales bacterium; assembly: GCA_903879715.1. Classification (GTDB taxonomy): domain Bacteria; phylum Bacteroidota; class Bacteroidia; order Bacteroidales; family UBA4417; genus UBA4417. Next base: position 56,394 of record CAIRMR010000040.1, on the reverse strand, counting down.
GTTGGAGCGATGATATGTTCCATATGAATTGGGGATGGTCAGGCTCTTTAAATGGCTGGTTTCGCATCGGACAACTTAATACTTCGCAGGGCAGATACAATAATACAAATGCAATTGTAACGGGGATCAAACCCGGCCATCCAAACCTGGTTGTACGGATTACTAATTTAATTCACAATCAATTAATAGCCTGTAAATCAACTACTTCAATCGACTGCTCGGTTCTTAAAGGTACTGCAGCTAAAGTAAACATCTATTTTGATAATGCTTTGATTCATAGCACCTCCCAATCCAATTTTACTTACAATCTGAGTACTGCCGGATACGCCATCGGTAATCATATAATAAAAGTAGAAGCTATTAATTTAACAGATACATCTTATTATAAAGTTAATATAAGGAACAGCGAATGGATATCCCAGGCATCGGCATTAATAAAACCTATGCATGGCTTAAGCCACATAAAAGCTGTTGACTCCCTGGTTGCCTGGGCAACTGCCTATGACGGACTTGACGCAAACGGTCCCCTTCAGGTATTTACACGAACAATTAACGGAGGTGAAACGTGGACACCAGGTATTATTCCCAATTGCAGCGGACTTACACCTTCGATGATTTTTGCGCTGAATGCCGATACGGCTTATTGCCCAATGTTCCGGCAGTCAGGCACTAATCCACAAGGTATTTATGTTACAAAAGATGGTGGCATCAATTGGTCCAGGCAGTCAACAGCAACCTTTAGTGATGCTGCTTCATTTCCCAACGTGGTTCATTTCTTCGACAAACGCAATGGCTTCTGTATGGGCGATCCAACAGGTGGTGATTTTGAGATATATACAACTGATAATGGCGGAACTACCTGGACCCGGGTAGCTGCTGAAAACATTCCGGATCCTGTTGCAGATGAAATCGGAGTTACTGACTATTACTCTGCCAAAGGAAATAAGGCCTGGTTCGGCACTTCAAAAGGCCGTGTTTACTGGACAAGCGACAGAGGACGCCACTGGGATGTAAACACTACAACGCTTTCGGGAAAATATATAGATGTTGAGTTTGCCGATCAATTTCATGGACTGGCACAGGATAAAAGCACGAATTCAACAGGTGCTCTTTCCGAAACTTTCGATGGGGGCGTTACCTGGACTCCTGTTAGCATCAGTGGTGCTATTGGCACAAACGATTTCTGCTTTGTTCCGGGAACTGAAAATACCTGGGTGAGCACAGGAACTGAATTAGTAAAGGGATTTAGCGCGCGTTATGGTGTTTTCTACAGCACTGATGGCGGTCATTCATGGGTTCCTTTTGTTGGCAATGAAATCGATCAGATGAATAAAGTTGACTTTGTCAGTCCCCGGACCGGGTGGGCTGGTGGTTTCAATGCCAGTGCTACTGCCGGAGGTATGTTTAAATTTGTCGGCCTTATTCAGAGTAAAAAGTTCCTGGCCCCGGTGAGTAGCTTACATGCAGTTGTTACCGGCAAAAGTATCCGCCTGGAATGGAATGCCCCGGCTTCGGAAACTGTTTCAGGATATAATGTATACCGCAACGATACGATTTTAACAGTAAATCCTGTTAGTAGCCTTGATTACAATGATATAAACGTTTCCTACGGCAAGCATACCTATTGTGTTGTTGCTGTCTACACTGACGGGAAATCGGAAGCTGCGTGTATTGATGCATCGGTTTTAGGCCCTGTAAACAACCTGGTAGCTACCGTTATCGATTACAGGGATGTAAAACTGGAATGGAACACTCCTGTAACCGGAGTTGAAATAAGCTATAATGTTTTCCGTAACAGCATCCTGTTAAATTCAAATCCACTTAACAGAACGTATTACCTTGATGAACCACCCTATAATTCTCCTTTAACAGGCAAGCAAACCTACTGTTTAGTTGCTGTTTATCCGTCAGGAAATTCTGAACCCGAGTGCACTGATGTATTTATGCCAGGCCCGGTTACTAACCTCACTGCCAGTGTAGCTGGCAGAAATGTAATCCTGGAATGGAGTGCACCCGCACCGGAAAATTTTTTAGGTTTTAATGTTTTTCGAAACGATACTAAATTGAATGAATTCCCTCTTCAGAGTTCATCCTACAGTGACAATCAGGTTCCAGATGGCAAGCAAACCTACTGCGTACTTGCTATTTTTACCACCGGATTTTCAGAACTCGTTTGTACTGATGCATGGATCATAACTGAGATTCCCGAAAATGAAGCATCAGTAAAAATTTATCCAAATCCAGCCTCTTATCAGATCACTATTGAAACTCCGGTTAATTTCAGTCATGTCAGTATTCTAAATCAACTAGGACAGGAAGTTTATAGTTATTATGCTGATGGGAATAAACTAGTAATTCTTACAGTGGGATTGAAACGGGGAATTTTTGTATTGAAAATCAGAACAGGTAATATAATTGTTGCACGCAAAATATCAATTTATTAAACCACCGATTACCAAAGACAATTCTTGTAATGTGTTTTTCTTTTTTTTATGGAGGATTAAGTGAGAATTATATTGAATTGAGTTCTTTTTTTAGAGCATCAAAATATTAATTAGCTTATTTTCTCCTTTATTTCTCCAATTACATAGTATAAATCATTAAAAATACTACCTTTGCCCACTTATTTGTCACGTCTTAGCATTGATAATAAGTGTCAGATAATCAATTTAATACAGAATATTCAAACTCATCTTTTTTAGTACAATGGAAATTACCAGGGAAAATACCGGCGAATTAACCGCTACCATCAAAATGGTGATCAGCCCGGCTGACCACAACGAGAGTGTAACTAAAATTTTAAAAGATTATCAGCGCAAAGCAAATGTGCCGGGTTTTCGTCCGGGTCATGTGCCTTTCGGAATGATTAAAAAACTTTACGGAGGTGCCGTATTTGCTGACGAGGTAAATAAACTGGTTTCCGACAAACTACACCAGTATATCCAGGACGAAAAACTCGATATCCTGGGACAGCCTCTTCCAAACACATCACTAACCCAGGAATTCGACTGGAAAGAAGGAGATGATATAGAATTCTTTTTCGACCTGGGAATGACACCTTCGTTTGATTTTGTGCTTGACGAAAATATTGCCGTCGATTTCCACGTTATCAAAGTTGATGATACTATGGTTGACAAATACCTCGACGATATGCGTCAGCGTTTCGGAACATTAACAAATCCGGAAGTTACAGGTGAAAAAGATGTTGTTACAGGTGATTTTGTTCAGCTTGATGCTGATGGAAATGAACTTGAAGGCGGAATTTCACACTCATCTAAAGTTACCATCGACCTGATAACTGATTCTGAAATAAAAGCAAAACTTGTAGGTGCTAAAGTTGGCGATGCTGTTGTTTTCAATCCGTTGAAAGCTACCGGCAATGCTGCTGAAGCTTCTGCAATGCTTGGTATTAGTAAAGAAGAAATTGAAGGTTTGGAATCTGATTTCAAATTTACCATCAACGAAATCAGCACCATGAGCCCTGCCGAAATGAACGAAGAGTTCTTCGACAAAGTGTTCCCGACTGCCGAAATCAAAACGGAAGAAGAATTCCGCAACCAGGTGCGCAATGAATCGGAGAAAGCTTTTGTAGCCGACAGCGATCATCTGTTTGCACATCATATGCAGGATAAACTGGTTGAATCGGTTACACTAAATCTGCCAGATGAATTTATGAAACGCTGGCTTATCGAAAGCAATGAAGGCAAACTGACCGCCGAAGATGTTGAACGCGATTACAGCAAATATGCCGAAGGCATGAAATGGCAGCTGATTGAAAACAAGATCATCAAAGAAGCCGGTATACAAGTTGAGGATCAGGAAATTAAAGACTATGTAAAGGATTACTACCTACAGGGTTGGCGTACTTTACAACTAACTGAAGATCTACTCGAAAGACTTGAAACCATTGCTGATTCATTTATTAAAGATAAACCAAACGAAATACGCCGCATAGTTGATTCGTTATACGGACAACGTGTTGCTTCTTATGTTAAATCAAAAGTTAAACTGGTTAATAAAGAAATCAGTTACGACGAATTTATTAAATTAGACGCCGAAAAACATTAAAATATGAACATGCACAACGAGTTTCGCAAATATGCCGTTCATCACCGCGGTATCAGCAGTACCTCACTTAACAGGTACGCATCAGTTTCGCAAGGCTACATTTCACCAACCATTATCGAGGAACGCCAGCTGAACATCGCTACCATGGATGTTTTCTCCCGTTTGATGATGGACCGTATCATATTCCTGGGTGTTCCAATCGATGATTATGTTGCCAATATTATCCAGGCACAACTGCTATTTCTCGAATCAGTTGATTCAAAGCGTGATATCCAGATTTACCTGAATACTCCCGGGGGATCGGTGTATGCCGGTTTGGGTATTTATGACACCATGCAGTATATTGCACCAGATGTCGCCACTATCTGTACCGGTATGGCTGCTTCGATGGGAGCTGTTTTACTTTGTGCCGGTGAAAAAGGAAAACGCACAGCTCTCAGGCATTCGCGTATTCTTATACACCAACCTATGGGCGGTGCCGAAGGACAAGCATCTGATATCGAAATCACTACACGTGAAATCCTGAAATTGAAAAAGGAATTGTACGATATTATTGCTTCCCACAGCGGGCAGACTTTCAAGAAAATTGAAAAGGATTCAGACCGTGATTACTGGATGACAGCCGAAGAGGCAAAAGCTTACGGTATGATTGATGAGTTGCTGGTAAGAGAAGTAAAAGAAATAAAATAGACATAGAATAACAGTTTACTTCCGGCAAGAGTAGAAGAAATTTCCACTTTTGCCGGAAGTTTTTGTAACTTTACACCTGAATGGCTATTAATAAATACTTGGTCTTATAGTTATATCTGGCAGTGTCTAATTGATACATTTCCAGGGACTTAATAATTCATTGAAGAAAATGACAAAAAAAGAAGAACGTTGCTCCTTTTGCGGTAGGCCTAAGCGCGAAACAAATATACTCATAGCCGGCCTCGAAGCACATATCTGTGATTACTGTATTGACCAGGCTAAGGATATAATGCGTGAAGAGGTAAAACACACTAAAACGAGTGACGCCAAGTTGCTTGATACTCCTAAGCCTCAGGAAATCAAAGCTTACCTTGATAAGTATGTTATTGGCCAGGATGATTCGAAACGTGTGTTGGCCGTGGCAGTTTATAATCATTTCAAACGTATTAACCAGCCTGCTTCGAAAAGTAAGGATGAAGTTGAAATTGATAAATCGAATATTATTCTTGTCGGTGAAACTGGTACAGGAAAAACCTTGCTTGCCCGGACAATTGCCCGCTTGCTGCAGGTTCCTTTCTGTATTGCTGATGCTACTGTTTTAACAGAAGCCGGTTATGTAGGTGAAGACGTTGAAAGCATATTGAGCCGCTTGCTCCAGGCCGCTGATTATAATGTTGCAGCTGCCGAAAAAGGAATAGTTTTTATAGATGAAATAGATAAAATTTCTCGCAAAAGCGATAATCCTTCCATTACCCGTGATGTATCGGGCGAAGGTGTTCAGCAAGCTTTACTGAAATTGCTCGAAGGTGCAGATGTAAATGTTCCGCCACAGGGTGGTCGTAAACATCCTGAACAGAAAATGATTTTGGTTAACACCCGGAATATTTTGTTTATTTCCGGTGGCGCATTCGATGGCATTGACAAAAAAATCGCTGCCCGCATGCAGACTAATATAATCGGGTATACCAATGACCGCGAGAAAGATGTTATTGACCGGCACAACCTGCTGCAATATGTAGCTCCCCAGGATTTGAAGAGTTTTGGATTAATACCGGAACTTGTTGGTCGTTTCCCGGTTGTAACTTATCTCAACCCGCTAAGTCGCGAAGTTCTTATCCGTATACTTACTGAACCGCAGAATGCACTTATAAAACAGTTTGTTCGTTTGTTCGAAATGGATAATGTGACCTTGACTTTCACTGATGATGTGTATGAGTACATTGTTGATAAAGCCATTGAGTTCCGTACAGGCGCGCGAGGCTTACGTTCCATATTGGAAGCGATACTTACTGATGCCATGTTCGATATCCCTTCGCAGCCGAAACATTCCGACCTGGTTATCGATCGCGCATACGCAGCTGAAAAGCTTGGGAAAACCAATATTGCAAGACTCAAAGTAGCTTAACTGCTCTTCCTTACTCGTTGAATCAAATTTTCTTTTTTTGTTATCCAATAAAAATGCCTTTTCAGTTGCTAATACAATGGCATAATTATTGAATCATTTCAAAAAAAACTGTACCATGAAGTTCGTTTTGCTTGGTTTACTGGCATTGGTACCATTCCTTATTTCTGCTCAAAGCATTCTTGATCCGCATGATGCCGAAGGATATCACGTTGCCGGAGTTGTTGTTAAGGGTGATACTATGGCTATTATGAACCTGGACGAAATTAATATCTGGGGGAATAAAGCAATGCGTAATCCTGCCGAAGCACGGCAGTGGGAACGCCTGGTACGGAATGTTAAAAAAGCATATCCTTATGCCAAACTGGCTGGTATCAAATTTAATGAGTATAACCAGAAAATAGCAAGCGTTAAAAACGAAAAGGTTCAAAAGGCCATGATGAAGCAGGCTGAAGATGAAATTGAAGCTCAGTTTGGTAATGAATTAAAGGATTTAACCATTACACAAGGTAAAATTTTATTGAAACTGATTGACAGGCAGACAAATAACTGCTCGTATGATATAGTAAAAGATTTCAGGGGACGTTTCAGGGCATTCTTCTACCAATCATTCGCCCGACTGTTTGGGTACAACCTGAAGGTGAAATACGATCCTCTTGGCACTGATGCCGATATTGAGCGTATCGTTCTTATGATTGAGAACGGTAGTATTTAAGAAATCCGTAGTATCTTTTATTTAACAGCTAAAAAATCGATGATCAGGTATTTCAGACTTGAAATTTTCTGAACTAACCCATTACAATTTCTCTTTGGAACCTGGCAAATTGATGGTAGTTTAAGTCACTTATCTCATCCGGATATGAAAGTATTTTCATTGCAACCAGTTCATTCCCTTGATGATATACAGGCTGATGATGATTATGATCATTCAACTTAAAGTTCAGTGATTCGTAAAAACGTAAGCGGCTACTCGAGATATCGTCAAACGGTGTTTCAATCTCCAGAATGATTAGAATTGGGTTACTTTCAATAAAATTCTTTAATATAATACTTCCAAGCCCCTGATTTCTGAATTCAGGAGCAATAGCCAGGTGTTCTATAAAAATAAATTGCTTGGCCGTCCAATAGGAAATAAAACCAACAAACTGATGATCTGAAATATACGTATTGAGAACGTAGTCTGATTTATTAAAAATATTGAATTGCTGTCCGCTGATCCTTCTTTCATTAAGCGGGAAACTTTCAGTATATGTTCGCCAGAATTCAGCATAATACGGATCTTCCGGATTTTTTATCTGATGAATCTTAAACTGATCCATGGGGATATCAATTTTTAAAGATTTAATTGAATGATGAAACTTAAACGGCAGAGATTACTCTTTCTTTGAGATTCGCCTCTCGCCCTGTCGCCTCTCGCCTTTTCTTCCCAATACTTATTTCCCCGCTCACAACTCCCAAGCCTACTGTCCGCTTCCCTTGATCACGGTTAACAATGTGTAAGCCATAATTTTGATATCCATGGCAATTGACATATTTTCGATGTAAAGAATATCATATTTCAGGCGCTCGATCATTTGATCCACATTTTCGGCATACCCATATTTTACCTGTCCCCAGGAAGTGATTCCAGGCTTTACTTTCAATAATAAGCGATAGTGAGGAGCACGTTGTGCAATCTGATCAATAAAATATTGTCTTTCGGGTCTTGGGCCAACCAAGGACATATCGCCTTTCAGAACCGAGAAAAACTGCGGTATCTCATCGAGCCGTGTCCGGCGCATAAATTTACCGAAAGAAGTCACCCTGGGATCATCTTTTGAGGACAGAACAGGTGTGCCATCTTCAGCGCCAACTTCCATAGAGCGGAATTTGGGGATCATAAAAGCTTTGCCATTAATGCCAATGCGTTCCTGTGAGTAAAATGCCGGACCTTTCGATGACATTTTAATCCCAATTATACAAGCCAGGTAAACTGGTGATAATATGATTATTGCAATGGCTGACAGCACTATGTCAAGGAATCTTTTCAGGTTGAACTGCCAGGGAGGCATAAAGGCGAATGATACCTGGATGAGCGGTGTCTGAAAAAGCGAAGTGGTTTTCACAGTACCCAGCACAAAATCCTGCATATCAGGAATCACTTTTATCAGTACGTCAGAATCTTCAATCGCGGAAATTATCTGTTCGATGGTATTATGTTCCGATCGTTCAGTTGCAATTATCACCTCTTCAATATCCATCTCACGGATGAGATGCCGAAGGTTGGAGAAATGTCCGAGGTTTGGAATGAACTTTTCCAGTTTATAACTGGGATATTGGGCAGCATGAACAAATCCTACGAACCTGTTGAAAGCAGCTTTAGGCTGGCTTTCAATTTCGTTAAATATGGAAACAGCATTGCCGTTACTTCCTACAATAATAGTGTTAAACCCGATGGAACGGTTTTGAAGTTTATAAAGGTTTCGTGAAGTGAGTATGAGTCTGAAAGTCACTGTTAACAGGAAATGCAACAGAAACAAGGTTATAAACAAATTATAATAGCTTTTATAGCTTTGTATAACATCGTCAAGGATGAGCGCGAAAAAAATGATGATAACTCCAATAATTGAAATAAGCAGGGTTTGTCCTAATTCGCGCATACGCGCTTTACGATACACTTTATGATAAGCACCGGATAACGAATATAAAAAAAGCCAAAAAACCGGTATTGCAATTATTCCGATATAAAATTTCCTGTCAATGAGTACAAACTGTAGCGTATCGTTTATATCCTGCAATTCAGCTGATTTGCGCAGGAAGAAAAAAATACTCCACGCTAAACAAGCTGAAAACAGATCGGCAATCACAAATTTGGCAGTTTGTACTTTTTTGTTCATTGCGAATTAGTTAACTGTCGGATATCAATGTTCTTCAAATTGAAAGTGAAGCGGATTTAGTATGGCGTTTCGTGGAATTTCAATGTTTCACTGAGAACCTAAATAGTAGTTGTTCGAAGTGTAAAAAGTTGTAAGGAATAGATTTCAGTCACAGGCATATAGTGAGGTGAATAGTTTTCCAAATTAATTTCACTTTCAATTTCAATCCGGCTCCGGATTGAATTTATCTAACCCGTATTCTACCTTTTCGAGTATCTGGTGAGCTACTTTCAATGCCAGGTAACCATCGTTAATGGTAACGTCAGGGGTTGTATTTCCAATGATCGCGTGCGCAAAGCTTGATAACTCGGATTGAATGGCATTGGTGTGATTTATTTCTGGCCTTTCAAAATGGATCTGTTTGGCTTCTTTCCCATTGCCCGGGTCCCAGATAGGCACAAAAGGATTGGTGTTTCCGGCATCAATACTTTTTAAAAATGCGACTTCAGCTTTTTTATTCAGAAAATCAACTGATATATAGGCATCACGCTTAAAAAACCGCGCTTTTCGCATTGGGCTTAATGATATGCGGCTGGCAGTAAGATTGGCAACGCATCCATTATCAAATTCAAGCCGGGCATTAACAATATCAGGGGTATCCGTCATAACTGCAACACCGCTGGCACTTATTTTTTTCAGGTTGGCATGTACAGTATGCAAAACAATGTCGATATCGTGAATCATCAGATCCAGGATAACCGGCACATCGGTTCCACGTGGATTGAAATTTGCCAGCCTGTGCACTTCAATAAACATCGGGTTATCGATAAACGGCGCGGCAGCTATAAATGCCGGATTATATCGTTCAACATGGCCAACCTGAACTTTAACATTTGCCTCTTTGGCTATTTCGATTAGTTTTAAAGCTTCTTCGGGTGACGCTACAATCGGTTTTTCAATAAATACATGCCTGAATTGTTTTAACGCATGAGCCGCATGTTCAAAATGTGCAATAGTAGGAGTTACAATATCTATTACATCAACTTCTTTTATCAAGGCGTCGATGGAATCAAAATTTCTGATTCCGAATTCCTTTGACACTGCCTTGGCATTTGACTCATCATTATCAAAGAACCCAACAAGTTCATATTCAGGAATTTCGTTAATGCATTTAATGTGTATTTTACCCAGGTGGCCAGCGCCAATAACTCCGATTTTAAGCATAATTACATAAGTTTTGTGCAAAAGTAGAGAAAAGCCACCCGGAAATAATAGTAAATCTTAACCGTATCAAAAAAAAATGAAAAATTATTGAAAATACGTTTTACGAAATGGCTATTTCGTGCAATTTTAAGTCAGATTTTAGCTTTTTTTTTAGTATTTCGGAGGGAAAATAAAGTTCATATATTTCTCATACTTATTGCATCAATTTGGTTCTGAATGATTCCAATTTGTTACTTTTGCCTCATGTAAAACTCTTTTGGGGAATATTTTGTTTAATTTCTGATAAGCGCGAAATTTGATTATTCTCCTGATAAATTTATCCATACAAATTAATTCTTATTTAATGAAAAATACAGCGTTTACACAAATCCATATGGCTTTAGGCGCAAAAATGCTTCCTTTTGCGGGTTACAATATGCCGATTCAGTTTTCGGGCATTAATGATGAGCATGAAACTGTGCGCACCAAACTTGGCGTTTTTGATGTTTCGCATATGGGCGAAATATGGGTGAAGGGACCGAATGCTCTGGCTTTTATCCAATATGTAACTACTAATGACGCTTCCGTGTTGCAGGATGGAAAAGTTCAATATTCCTGCCTGCCAAATGGCAAAGGTGGAATTGTGGATGATTTACTCGTGTATCGTGTCGATACTGAAACATACCTGCTGGTTGTAAATGCTTCGAATATGCTGAAGGATTGGGAATGGATGTTAAGCCAGAATAAAGTTGGCGCGATTCTATATAATGCCTCCGACGAAATAGCTCAGCTTGCCGTCCAGGGACCACTTGCGCTGAAGGCAATGCAAAAGCTGACAACTACCAGCGTTATTGATATGGAATACTATACTTTCAAAAAGCTCGATTTTGCAGGTGTAAAAGACGTAATTTTTGCTACTACAGGTTATACCGGTTCAGGCGGATGTGAAATTTATATGGCAAACGAAGACGCCGTTAAGATTTATGAAGCTGTGATGGAAGCCGGTGCTGAATATGGGATCAAACCTATAGGACTGGCAGCCCGCGATACCTTGCGCCTCGAAATGGGTTTCTGTTTGTATGGTAATGATATTGATGATACTACTTCCCCGATTGAAGCAGGCTTAGGATGGATTACCAAATTTACAGATTACAAGGATTTTATTAATAAGGACATTTTCCTAAAACAAAAAACCGAAGGAACCTCGCGTCGACTGGTTGGATTTGAACTTATTGATAAAGGCGTTCCCCGCCATGGATACGATGTTATTGACGCAGCCGGCAATAAGATTGGTATTGTTACTAGCGGAACCATGGGCCCATCGGTTAAAAAAGGGATTGGAATGGCTTATGTTCCAGTAGCATATATGAAAGCAGGAAGCGAAATATTTATCAGCATCCGCGACAAGGCGATCAAAGCACAGGTTGTTAAAATGCCATTTTATAAAGGGTAGTTAATTGAAAATAGTTAATTGAAAATAGTGAGTGGAAAATAGAAAATAGTTGAAGTCGATTTTGCAATATTGAAATTGTAATTAATAGCAGAATTCTGATTCCCATTAACTATTTTCTATTAACCATTAACTTCTTATTTCATAAAATGAACAGTATCGAAGTTTGCTTATCACCTGCATTATACAAATATAAAACAACTACTGACAATTACATCGTTGTGATTATTGATGTATTACGCGCAACTACTGCCTTTTGCGCGGCATTCGACAGCGGCGCCAGGGCCGTTATCCCGGTCTCGGGACTCGATGAATTACTTGTATATAAAAACAAAGGTTACCTGACAGCCGCCGAACGTGACGGAAAAAAAGTTGATTTTGCCAACTTTGGGAATTCTCCAACTGTATTTTTAAATACAGACTTAAACGGGAAAGAACTGGCATATTCAACCACTAACGGAACCCAGGCTGTTGAAATGGCTAAAAGCTCCGGTAATATTGCTGTGGCAGCATTTGTAAATCTCAAAGCTGTGAGCGGATGGCTTATGGAACAGCAAAAGAATGTTGTAATCCTTTGCTCGGGATGGAAAAACACGTTCAGCCTCGAAGATACACTTTGCGCAGGCGCTCTTGTTGAGATTCTGGACCAGTCAGGACAGTTCAACCCGATTTGTGATGCGTCAGGAGCCGCACTTGTGTTATGGCAATCTTCAAAAAATGACATACCGGAAGTAGTAAAAAACGCCAATCATTACCAGCGCCTGGTTAAACTTGGTCAACTTGTTGATTTGCAACACTGTTTCCAAATCAATACTTCCGAAGCAGTTCCAGTATGGAATGGAAAAGCATTCCTGAACAGGCACCCTTCCATTTAGAAAGTTAAGCACTATTAATATTAAAATTCTATAGCCTTTAATATAATTATTATGAAAATCAAGTTATTATTTCTGATCCTGGTTTTAGCCGCAACATATTCGTATGGGCAAATTAAGTTCGAAAAAGGCTATTTGATTGATAATGAAAATCATAGAGTTGATTGTTTAATAAAAAATTATGATTGGAAGAATACTCCTGTTGAATTTGATTATAAGTTAGGGGAGAATGAACGTTTTCAAAAAGGAAACGTATTGAATGTGAAAGAGTTTGGTATTTCAGGTATATCGAAATATATTATGGCTGAGACAAAAATTGATCGCTCTTCCGAGGAAATAACGACCCTTTCAAAGGAACGAAAGCCAAATTGGTCGAAGGAGCAATTGTTTTTAAAAGTGCTTATCGATGGCAAAGCTTGTCTTTATCAATATCGGCTTCATAATTTTGAAAGGTATTTTTATTCAGTTTCCGGATCTCCAGTTCAACAATTAATCTACAAACAATATTACGCACAAGAAAAGAGCGTTGCTTATAATAATGATTTTCGCCAGCAACTTTGGAATGATGTCAGGAATACAAAAACCACCCTGAGTTCCGTTGAGAAGATTATTTATGAACAAAGCGAACTTGAACGTTACTTCAAACAATATAATGATACCGAACAGAAGACGATCAGATCTTCCGGTAAAAACACAGATTTTTTATTTCTTAAGGTAAAAGCAGGAATAGATTATTCATCAGTTGCGGTAATGCAAAAATTTTACGGACCTGAATTTAAAAATAGTGATCAGGATTTTAACTACCGGGTAGGATTGGAGGCAGGTTATATTCTGCCTTTTAACAAAAACAAATGGGAATTTATAATAGACCCTTCATACCAATATTTTAATAAGAAAATGAGTGAAATGTCTGTTGACTACAAATCAATAGAATTTCCAATCGGACTCAGATATAACTTTTTTCTAAATGATTATCTTAAATTATTCGTAAATGGATTTTTTATTCCAGTTTCAAACTTCGATTTTCATTCAACTGTTGATATAAGATTTGCCAATACTAAATACCATTTAAATGTTTTACATGGTAGTAGTTACGCTATGGGTGGCGGAGTAGATTATAAAAAATTCAGTATGGAATTCAGGTTCTATCCCAACAGTGATTTGTTGAATCGTTATGTGGATGCATCAACCGATTACCATCGATGTTCGCTTATTGTAGGATATTCTCTATTTAAAGTTAGTCCTAAGTAATAGAATCATTGATGATTGTGTTATCAGTAACTTCATTTCAAGCATCCAAAGAAAATAAATTGTATTTTCTGAAATCCGGAATTCGATAATTACAATTGAACTATTTAATCTGATTAAAGTTGTATTAATCAATCAAATGCAATCGATAAAATAAGAATCAAATCTACACTTTTCATTTTACTTAAACTACCTTTGACGTGCCAATTTAATTTCACATCATATGGAATCTTCTAAATTAATTACTACTATTACAATGACTATTGTTCTGTTTTCCTGTACTTCCAAAAACGAAAAGCCCAAAGCGGAAGGCTCTTCAGATTTTAAATTCCTGGTTGAGCAGTTTGCCGACCTTAAAATTATGCGTTACCAGGTTCCCGGTTTTGAGGAACTTACTCTTGAGCAGAAAGAACTTGTTTATTACCTGAGCCAGGCCGCGCTTTGCGGGCGCGATATCATTTTTGATCAGAATGGCAAATACAACCTGGCCATCCGCCGCACGCTCGAAAATATATACCTGACTTACAATGGCAAAAAAGAAGGCGCCGATTGGCTGGCTTTCGAAGTGTACCTCAAAAGGGTTTGGTTCTCGAATGGCATTCATCATCATTACGCCTCAGAGAAGTTTTTGCCTGGCATCAGCATTGCTTATTTCAATGAATTGATAAAAAACAGCGACCAGGCAAAGTTTCCGGTTAAGCCGGGTCAGACAGTCGGGCAACTGATTTCAGAGCTTACTCCCGTAATGTTCGATCCTGAAATAATGCCTAAAAAAGTAAATCTTGATGCCAATGCTGATCTTGTACTTACGTCGGCAGTTAATTTTTATGAAGGTGTCAATGAATCAGAAGTGGAAGCTTTTTATAAAAACCTGAAACAAGCTGACCCTGAGCATCCGCTTTCGTTTGGTCTCAACTCAAACCTGGTTAAAGAGAATGGTAAAATAGTTGAAAAAACCTGGAAGATAGGCGGCGGTTACACGGAAGCTATTGAGAAAATAGTTTTCTGGCTCGAAAAGGCAATTACTGCTGCTGAGAATCCTGAACAGAAAGCTACCCTGGCAAAACTTGTTGAGTATTACAAAACCGGTAATCTTAAAACCTGGGACGAATACAATGTGCTTTGGGTCAAAGATCTGAAGAGTGATATTGATGTTGTGAATGGCTTTATCGAAAGTTACGAGGATCCGCTTGGCCGCAAAGCTACATGGGAATCGGTAGTTAATTTCAAAGATAAAGAAGGCACAAAACGGGCAGAGATTATCAGCGGTAACGCGCAATGGTTTGAGGATAACTCGCCGGTTGACAGCCGTTTTAAGAAAAAACAGGTAAAAGGTGTAACGGCCAAAGTAATAACAGCCGCGCAGCTTGCCGGTGATTGCTACCCGTCAACACCTATTGGCATAAACCTGCCGAATGCGGATTGGATACGCAAGGAACATGGTTCCAAATCGGTTACTATCGATAATATTACCTACGCGTATGACCAGGCTGCATTGGGGAACGGAATGCTGGAGGAGTTTGTCCTTACGGAAGAAGAACGTGAGCTTTCGAAAAAGTATGGTTCCCTGGCAGGAAATGTACATACTGATTTGCACGAATGCCTGGGCCACGGTTCAGGGCAATTGCTGCCAGGCACAAGCAGCGAGGCGCTCCGAAATTATCAAAGCACGCTCGAAGAAGCCCGCGCCGACCTTTTCGCTTTGTTTTATATGATGGATCCGAAAATGGTAGAACTTAAAGTTCTGCCTTCGGCAGATGCAGCCAAAACTGAATACAATTCGTATATCCGCAATGGCTTGTTAACACAGCTAACCCGTATTGCGCCGGGCAAAAACATTGAAGAATCGCATATGCGCAACCGCCAGTTGATTGCGGGTTGGTGTTTTGAGAAAGGTGAATCTGCCAAAGTAATTGAATTTGTGAAACAGGATGGCAAGACCTATGTTAAGATTAACGATTATGTGAAGCTGCGTGAATTATTTGGCAAGCTTTTAGCTGAAATTCAACGAATTAAATCAGAAGGTGATTATAATGCCGGAAAAGCCCTGGTCGAAACGTACGGTGTAAAAGTTGACCAGGTTTTACACGAAGAAGTGCTTGCCAGGTTTAAAAAGCTGAATGTGGCGCCATACGGCGGATTTCTGAATCCGGTTTTCACTTTGGTCCAGGAAAATGGAAAAATCACCGACGTAAAGGTTCAATATCCTGATAATTTTACAAAGCAGATGTTGGATTATTCCACCAATTATTCCTTTCTGCCTACATGGAAATATTGATAAATAAATGAAGTAATCAGTACTGATCTGGTTTTGGCTAAACCTGTATCTATGGTTTGTTACAATTCTGAATTGAAATTCAACTGATTTCAAGATTCATTATTCATTTCCGGATTTCTGATTTCAGTTCAAAGCAAGAAAACAATCCTGCCGGCTCGACAGGATTATTTTTTATCACGATACCGGAAAATGGACTGAATTTCATTACGGGAAACAAATTCGTAACGAACCAGAATGCCGTTAAACGCGAAATTTAAATCATTTAAATACTATCTATCCATAAGTTTGTTTTCTTTGCACTCCTTTACAAAACAGCTTTTAAAGATAAAATAGTACCTTCTACTCAAAATGGCAGAAACCTTAAATACACGAAATAACGCTTACGCGGTATGGCATCTGAAGGACTTTCGTAAATTTATTACCGGGCGTTTTTTTCTCACATTTGCCATTCAGATGCAAAGTGTAATTGTGGGCTGGCAGGTTTACGATCTGACTCATGATGCGTTTTCGCTTGGTTTGATTGGATTATCCGAGGCAATACCTTTCCTGGCTGTCGCATTGTTTGCGGGTCATGTTGCTGACCTGGTTAACAGGAAATCCATCATTGTTCTGACAGCTACAGTTTATGTGGTTTCAGCGATGGTATTGCTTTATATGAGCTATATTATGCCAGGTTTGTATAAAACAGCTGGAGTATTACCCTTATATTTCGTAATAGCATTTACCGGTCTGGCACGGGCTTTCTTTTATCCCGCCCAAACTGCTTATATGGCCCAGATAGTGCCTCGTAATCTATATGCCAATTCATCTACCTGGAACAGTACTATCTGGCATATCGCCGCAGTTTCGGGCCCTGCTGCCGGGGGATTGATTTATGGGTTTTTCGGGATTCATGCTGCGTTTATGTGTGTGGTTTTCTTTTCGGCCTTTAGCCTCATCTTCTTTTATACTACGATTTCGGTTCCAATTCCTGCCCGGATTGCCAAAGAAGGAATATTTACGAGCCTGGCTACAGGCATAAAATTTGTTTTTAATCACCAGGTCCTGCTCGGAGCCCTGGCACTCGATATGTTTGGCGTTTTATTTGGTGGTGCGGTTGCGTTGCTACCGGTTTTTGCTTCGGAGATTTTGCACACCGGTCCGCAGGGACTGGGCTTTCTAAGGGCTGCTCCCGCATTAGGGGCAATACTCATGGCGTTGTTCCTTGCCCATTATCCGCCGGTACACCGCTCGGGCAAAAAGATGCTGTTGGCTGTAGGTGGATTTGGAATCTGCATCATATTGTTTGCTTTGTCAGGAAATTTCTGGTTGTCGATAGGTTTACTGGCACTCAGTGGGATGTTCGACAATGTAAGTGTGATCATTCGCTCTACTATTCTGCAAATGTATACTCCAGATGAAATGCGGGGACGCGTTGCTTCGGTAAACAGCATTTTTGTTGGATCTTCGAACGAACTTGGTTCCTTCGAATCCGGATTGGCCGCAAAATTATTGGGGTTAGTCCCATCGGTAGTTTTCGGTGGTGGGATGACAGTAATGATTGTTTTGGCAACTGCCGGCTTTGCGCCTAAACTGAGGAAGATGGAGATTAAGGGGATGAAGTAGAATGATAATGTGAGGATTTGAGAATTTGAGAATTTGGGGATTTGGGGATTTGGGGATTGAGAAGAAAAGTATTATTAACAAGTATACACAATCAGAGAAGACTGTGACAAAGTGGAATCGGAGATAGTAGACAATCCAAATTCAAATCAGAAAAAACGAAATTGATCTGAAGCTATCTTCCATCCTAATATTCAGGGAGTTAATAGAGATTTTAATTAAATAAAGAATTTATTAATTATATCGTTTCCCTAAATGGAAACTCAGGTAAGCGGTTATAAAAAAATAAGTTGCTTCTTTAAAAGCCATTATAGGTACCGGCTTAGGAAATATATCAACAGTTGCACCGATTTCCACTGATTTAATCCGGTCATTAGCAGCGCTGAATTCAAAATTAAAACCTCCTTTGAAATACAGACCTGGATAGAGTTTTATTTTATTGAAGCCACTCAGCATCGGCCCACGGCCATAAATATTGCTCAATGTGGTTGAATTTGTACCTATATCCGGAAAATGCTTTTCAGGATCATAGCGTTCAAGTTCTGTCCTGTCAAATATATAATATTGGTTAATGCTATCATAAGCATAATAAGCGATATACAAATAATTCGGTTTTGCGAGTCCTAAATCAATTCCGCCATAATAAAAAGCTCTCAATTCTACTCCTCCCCAATAGGGTTTGCGGTTCATTAAATGTTGTTGCCCGACACCTGCCCGGATAACATACAGGTTATTAAGCTTTCCAAAAAAGTAGCTTCGCGTGTTTGGCAAATTTGTATTCCAACTGCGCGCCTGGGTCGGGGATCGTATTTCGAGGAGATCAAATTCGAACATGCGGTTCTTATAATACGTTTTGTTTGTGCCAAACCGGTAACCGAGTCCGTAACCAAGGGTGTGCAACATGATGTTCGCTGATTTCTCCCGGAGTAAGAGAATACCCATATCAACAGTATCGGCTTCAGCAACATCCTGAGCTTTAACTAATGAAGGTAAGATTATTATAAGTAAGAAAAAGGTAATTACCCGTAGTAACCGCATATGCTTTGCCTTTATTAAATTAACAACTAAGCTACGGTTTGGTTTCATTTAAAATGATCAACTAATTGTTCCAGAAACCGGATATGTTATTTAGTTTCAACACGATAATCTTTATATTCTCCGTATGCAGCACATTTTTCCGATGAGCCACAGGACGAAAGCAATACTGTAAGAATTACTATTGTTGCCAGAAATGCTGCTATTTTCTTCATAATATATAAGTAGTGATTTCTATTTGCTTAAATGTTTCTATTTACAAAAGTATTCACATTTTGCTTTAGTATAACATACAAACACGATATTTATTGTATTTTATTGAAAGCTACAGATGAAAAAATATTAGTCAGACTTGGAGACAACGATTTTATATCCGATACCATCTTTTATGATGGCACCTTTCAAGAGTATTATTCTTTAACTTTGGTAAACTCCGCTTCTGAAACAATGGTTCCCTGGCTGACTAGGGATATTTTTATTCGTTCCGGACTAATAACCACCAGTTTGCTCTGAGTATTACCTGCTTTCGGATTACCGTAAATTATCAGGTTGTTTCCTTCCGCTAATGGATCATAGCTATACATGTCCTCAATTGTATCATCAATTAAAAGACGTTCTCCGTTTATCCTCAGATAATAGTAGCCTTCCCTGGTAAATTCAACTGCAGCATTTGGGGTAGTTGTATTTTGCCATATTCCGACAATGGCTTTGTTGTTATCCTTCTTTTGATTGTTACTACAGCTAAGCAGTATTGTAAAAAAAAGACCTGATAATAAATATTTTGAGATTTTCATTGCCAGATATTTAAATCAATATTAAAAATAAACGGGTTAACTCAGATCATGTTTTAAACTCTGAAAATTCAGATTTCTTAAATGTGATTCAACTATTTCAGAATAAGTACGAGGTAAATTTAACAAATTTCTAAAACTAATAACTAATTCCCCAAAACCAGGGTTCTTCAGCCGCTTTTCGTTCTTTTATCTGATTCTCAATTAATTTATCATATTCGGTCATGGTAATTTTCTTGCCTTTGATTTTTGCCGGCACATCCAACTCTGTTGTTACTGGTGCGAGGTCAATTTTGTCGGCAGTAAGTATCAATGCACCATTGTTAACATCTACTTCGAGTATAACACCCGGCAGGCCGAAAAAGCGATCAGGGCCGGCGCTTACAGGCATGTCAAGGGCAAACCACACAATTGTATTCTGTTTACGTAAAGTATCGTTCAGGGAGGCATTCATACAGATATGTCCGGCAACTTCTTTCATGTCATTCATGATTTTCCATTTTGGAGGCACAATTGAATCATGAATAAGGTAAGTTTTACCCAGAAGTGTGATTCCATCATAAAGCGTATTGTCCTTGAAATTGCGTTTCATAAAGAAGGTCTCTTTCCTGTTGCTCCATCCTTCACTTCCTGGTTCGGCTTCTTCTTCCGAGTTTTCATATTTCGACTCATCAGCATTCAGGTGAAGATGCGTGTAGGTTTTCCATTCCGAGCGTGTACCCCACATATACATACTGCGTTCGCGCTGCTGCTTGCTGATGTAATCCACTGAGGCCATCATTTTTGCCCAGTTTTGCGTACGAAGATAACGGATGGTGCCTTCCGGTTTCTGGGCTTTCAGTCCGGTGGCCTGAAAACTTAGTAATACGATAAAGGCTATAGTGTAAACTGGGATGTATTTTCTCATTCTATCGGATTGACTTAAAGATTTTTATGTAATAATTTTAAGAATTAACTTTGTGCTTATTTACATGAACCTGTTTTTCTGGATTTTATTCTCAAAACCTTTCATATTGTATGTTATACTCAGCATAAAATAACGTGCAAGTGTATTTGTTTTACTTGTTCCTACAATGTTATTGAAGGCATATTGATTAATATTTACATTTTGGTTGAAAATATCGAAGACTGCCAGACGTGTTTCAAACTTGTTTTTCTTACCCATAATCCTGCGTACCGAAGCATTCCATAAAGGAATTGACTGATCAAAATTAAAGCTTTCATTTTTAAACACTGAGTAGTTGAAATTACTCTCAAAGAACATACGGTCAATAAATTGCCATTTTATTGATGATCGGATTACATAATTGAAGTAATCCTGGTTATTCATTTCACTTTTATTGTACCTGATTTTACTGAAACCACCGCTTCCACCAACAGAGAGTATCAGTTTGCTGCTTGCTGTATAATTAAGGTTGCTTCCTAAGTTATAATTCTGTGATTTAATGTCGTTTAGTGTATCATTGATACGTGTCGGCCTGTTCGACATATTTGCTCCGCCATTTATATCAATAGTGAGCTTGGTCTTGATGATTGGCATACTCGACCATAACCAGGAACCCATATTGGTACCCTGTTCCATATTTTCAGGGGTGGATGTAGTGATCATACCTGTTTTAGGATCGAAGTGAGAACTCTGACTATAGACGATAGGGTTTTTCGTTATTCCATAATTTACATTCACTCCAATACTCGAAAAGGATGATGGGTTCCAGTAATGCACACCAAATTCAACATTATGCGCATTTTCGGGAATCAGATCGGGATTGCCAATTACCTGGTAGGATGGATTGCTCAGGTTCTTAACGGGTTGAAGATCATTAAAATCAGGCGCAGAAATATCATTTGAATATGCTAAATCCAGGCGCATATTATTTTTGAATTCATAATTTACGTTTAAATTAGGTGTGAAGTTTGGATAGTCTTTAGTCACATTCTCATTGTACCATGGCAGACCTTCGTCGAGCGAGTATAAGCCGGTAAGTTTCAATTGCTGCATGGCAAAACCGACAGAAGCATTTAGCCCATTGTATGAGTACCTGAGCACAGAACCTAAGCGGTTATACATTGTTACCTGATCGTAATAAGAGCTAAGGCTATCGATACGTAATTCATTTCCGAAAGGATAAGCCTGTCGGTTACTCTTATTGGTTAACTGGCTAAAGTTGTAAAAGAATTCTAAAAATATTTTTTTCGATAAAGGCTCTGTATACAGAACACTTGATTTTAACTCATTAACATTTTTACCAGTATTTATCATTTGCTGAATCTGCTCAGTTGGAGTTGTTGCTTCGAAAAACTTATTTATGGAGTTATAATTCTCCGTACCATCGTTAGTATTACTGTTGTATCCGCCACTGATAGCAAAAGAGCGTCCTTTCTTTTTGAAAAGATGCCTGTAAATGGCTGCAGAGGTAATTTTTGAAGCAGCTAAATCCGTTGTGTTATCAAGTTTAAGCGAATTGTATGGCTCAAGTGTATAATCGCTGAATTGCTGGTTGTTGATTTTATTGTTATTGTTTAAAGAGTAACGGAAATTGGCTTTCACTATAAGTTTATTGCTGGAATCAAATTCCTGCTCAAAGCGTGTAGCAATGCTGTGGCTCGAACGGAAATCATCGTTTACCAGTGAATCATATTGTTCAAAAGCATTTTCACCGTCCAGGTATGTTTTCTGGTAACTTTTCTGGTCAAAATCCAGTTGAGTTTGGTTGTAGAAATAACTGGCGTTAAATTTGGTTTTTTTATTGTCGAAATTGAAGTTGGTTCCTGCGCCATAATTTTCGGTAAGGCCTTTTCCGTCGTAATTGCTCACCGGTGAATCATCGCTGCTGAAATAGAACATATGTCCGCCGTTGCGGTTAAATCCGAAATCGCCGTTATCAAAATTATTGAAAGCATTATTGCCTTTAAATTCGCCATAATCTTCCCAGTTGACCCCGGTTTGGTTAATATTGTTTCCATATCCGATAAAAGAAAGCTGCGATTTATCGTTAAAACGGTTGTAGTTAGCCCTGGCGGCCCATCTGTCTTCCGTTCCACCGGCCAGGCTAGCCTTTCCAAAAGCTCCTTTTTTAAATTCTTCTTTCAGTTCGAGGTTCATAGTTTTTTCCTGTGAGCCATCATCCACGCCGGTAAGTTTTGATTGTTCGGATTTTTCATTGTAAACCTGCACTTTCGAAATAGCTTCAGCTCCAAGGTTCTTGGTTACACTTTTCGGGTCATCGCCAAAAAAAGTCTTCCCATCTACATACATTCTGGTTACGTCTTTTCCTTGTGTGCTTATATTTCCATCGGCATCCACATCAATTCCAGGTAAACGACGAAGCAGATCCTCTACAGTTGATCCGGGCGGAACTTTAAAGGTTGAAGCATCGTATTCAACAGTATCGCCCTTGATACGTAAAGGTGCTTTTGCTGCCCGTATCACTACCTCCATCAGCATGGTGGAAATAGGTTTCATGGTAACAACTGACAGGTTATTGAGTATGGTTGCAGAAGGTTGTAATAGTTTTTGTACCGGCAAAAAACTCATATGCTGCACTTTAAGCAGGTAAGTGCTGTTTTTCACATTGTTAAATGCAAATTCACCCTTGTCGTTGCTCGACAGGAAATTGACCAATGACGAATCGGCATTGTTGAGCAGCATAACAGTAGCAAATGGGATTGCTTCATGCAAGGTGTCCTGCAAAGTTCCTTTAATGGATACTCGGGTTGGATTTTGAGCCTGGACAAAATAACTCATTAAGGCAAGAAGTAACGAGGGCAAAAAAAGCTTGAATTTCATAAAGTTATTACTTGATATATATTTCTTAACACTTGTTGAAAATTAATATCAAAGTAACGGTAAAATATTTGCAAGGGTATTATGAAAAAAATTAATAATATGTTAAAATCGGTATAATGGCTTTATTTGCGCACAAAGTGTTACACTTTATCGGCAAATCCGGTGCCTGTGGTTAAACCTTCTTTAATGTAAAAGAGAAAGTGGATCCAATTCCAGGAGCGCTTCGTACATTTATTGTTTGGTCGTGCGCTTCGATAATATGTTTTACGATAGCTAAACCAAGCCCCGAGCCACCCTCAGCCCGAGAGCGATGCTTGTCAACACGGTAAAAGCGTTCGAAAAGACGGGATATGTGTTGTTCCTCAATGCCCACGCCATTGTCTGAAATTTCGATGAGATAGTTTTCGTCCATATCATAGAAACTGATTTTTGTACGGCCTCCCCTATTTCCATATTTTATTGAATTTAAAATAAGATTGGTCAGAACAGTACGTATCTTTTCCTTATCGGCACGAACTATCATTGTATCGTTGTATTCAGCGGCAAAAAGGAGTTTAATATTACGTTCCGTTGCTTTAGGTTCCAGAAATTCCATTACTTCTCTTACGAGAACAGTAATCGGGAAATTTGAAAGTTGCGGAGTCGCTTCCCCGGTTTCGAGGCGTGAAATTACTTCCAGATCCTCTACAATGGTAATCATCCTTTCAATATTCTTTTGTGATTTCCCAAGGAAGTCGAGGTTTATTTTTGGATCATGGATGCCACCATCCATAAGCGTCAGTACAAATCCCTGTAAATTGAAAAGCGGGGTTTTCAGTTCGTGCGAAACATTACCGAGGAATTCCCTGCGGTAAACTTCCATCTTCTTTAGTTCATCAATTTCTTCTTTCCGGTCGTTTGCCCAGCTTTCAACTTCTTCGTTTACTTTACCAATAATATCGCCGTGAATACTGGCAATCTGTTCTTTTTTATCATCCTTATTCAGTTTTTGCTTGTGTATGGCTTTGTAAACCAGTTTAATACGGTCGTAGATAAATCTTTCGAGTGAATATCTCAAAATCATGTACTGAAGAATGATCAGTACTATAAAAGTACCACTGATCAACAACCAGTAATATTTTTTAATTACAATTCCTTCAAATACAACAAATATCACAGCCGCCATCAGCGAAAGCAGTATCGCAAGTATCAGTGCTAATCGTTTAGGCGTGGTTTCGGACATTTTTGTGAAAGGTTTTGGGGATTAGGATTTTGGAGTTAGGGATTCACGATTTTATTATGAGCAAAGCCAAAGTGTTACGATTTACGATTTACGAGTTACGATTTACGAGTTACGATTTACGAGTTACGAGTTACGATTAAATAAGTAAGCAACCTCATTCTTATATCGTCATTCGTCAATCGTAAATTAAACTTACCGAGGATCAAACTTATACCCAACTCCCTTTATTGTTTTAATATGGTCGGTTCCTGTTTTTTCGCGGATTTTACGGATATGTACATCAATGGTCCGCTCACCTACTACAACATCATCATCCCAAACACGCATCAGAATATCTTCACGTGAAAATACTTTTCCTGGTTTTGAAGCAAGGATACTCAATAGTTCAAATTCCTTACGGGCAAGTTGAATTTCATTTCCATCAATTGTAATGAGATATCTTTCACGGTCAATTGTAATATCCCCGGCCTGGAAAACTTTTGAATCCTCTTCCTGTACAGGTATTCTGCGTAACAGTGAGTTAACTTTGCTGATTAATACGGAAGGTTTTATTGGTTTGGTTATATAATCGTCAGCACCTGCATCCAATCCGAGTATCTGCGTAAAATCCTCGCTTCGGGCTGTGAAAAAGACAATAATTGTATCTTTCAATTCCGGAAAACGTTTCAATTCCTGGCAGGTTTCTATGCCATCCATTTCAGGCATCATCAGGTCGAGCAGGATCAGGTGTGGGGGATCGGTTTTTGCCAGTTTCAGCGCGTCGCGTCCATTCAATGAAGTAAGAACATTGAATCCTTCCTTCCTGAGGTTATAACCAACAAAGTCGAGAATATCTTCCTCGTCGTCGACAAGAAGTATAGTATATTTTGATTTATCCATTGCTGTGAGATATGTTGATTATTAATTAATGGGTTTTGGAGAAAAATGGTTTTAATCAGTTGGTGTATGGTATAACTTCTTCAATAGAAAAATTTAATCAGAATTTACAAGTTATCATTTTGCAACTTGCTGTGCTTAACTACGTTGGCGTCAAAGTAGAAAATGAGTTCTTCAGCCACATTAAGTATATGATCGCCAGTCCGCTCAAGTTTGCGCATAATCGATAGTGCATCAAGAAGTATCAGTGTATTCTCCGGATTTTCCCTGATCAGATTGCAGATGGTATTATTGGCATTATTGTTAGGCTTATCAAGTTTTTCGTCCATACTGAAAAGTATGTTTAAGTGGTTGCGATCTGATTTTTCGAATGCATTGTAGGATTCCTGGAGCATAGTCTGTGCTATAAAAAACATTTCGGGCAAATGAGTCGATTGAAGAATACTCTCGGGCATGGGACCAGAAGCGTGTTCTGCAACTTTAGCAATGGCATTGGCATAATCGCCGATACGCTCAATGTTGTAGTTAATTTTGAGTACCGATAAAACAAATCTCAGATCAATAGCTACCGGGTTGTTGAGAAGAAGAACGTTTTCACTGTCCAAATCTATCTTTAACTCAAATGCATCTACTCTTTTTTCGTTTACCAAAACTTCGCGCGCAACATTATGATCCCCATTGATAAGGGCAAACCTGGCCTTTTCCATCTGGTAGATGACAAGAGACCACATCTGCAACAGATCATTTTTTAATTGCTTAATGTTGTTTTCAATAACAGTCATTTTTTGTGGGTTTGGGTTGGTATTTGTTTTTTAAATCGAGTATTGGAGAGAGGGCAATATAAGTTTAACATCCGAAATCAAACATCCGGCATCCTACATTTTTCTTTCAACCAAATCTTCCTGTTATGTAATTTTGAGTCTGAATATTATCAGGATTAAGAAATATTTTCTTTGTCATGTTGTATTCTATCAGTTCTCCCATGTAAAAAAATGCTGTTAAATCGCTTATTCGGCCTGCCTGTTGCAAGTTGTGTGTAACAAGTATGATAGTGTAAGTTTTTTTTAATTCAAAAATAAGATCCTCAATACGTGCAGTCGAAATGGGATCGAGAGATGCTGCAGGCTCATCCATCAGGATAAGTTTTGGCTCAACGGCAAGTGCCCTGGCTATACAAAGGCGTTGTTGCTGCCCACCCGAGAGTTCCAGTGCTGATTTTTTTAATACATCTTTAACTTCATCCCAAAGAGCCGATTGCCTTAGCGATCGTTCGACCCTTTCTTCAATAAATGCTTTGTTATTACTCCCATTTACCCTGAGTCCGTATGCTACATTTTCGAAAATTGACTTTGGAAACGGATTTGGTTTTTGAAAAACCATCCCTACATTTTTCCGGATTTCATCGATGCGTATTTCTTTTGAATAAACATCCTGATCGTTTACCATAACAGTACCATCCATACGGAATGAGGGAATCAGATCATTCATGCGGTTAAACATTCTGAGAAAAGTAGACTTTCCGCAACCTGACGGGCCTATCAGCGCTGTAACAGTATTTGGCTCAAATTTCAGGCTAACATCCTTTAAAGCATGAATAGTATCATACCAGACATTTATATTTTTTACTTCCGCGTGCGTCATCTATTCGTAGGCTTTAGTCTTTGGGGATTAGAAGTTCAAGGTTCAAGGTTCAAAGGTTCAAAGTTTCAAAGGTTCAAGGTTCAAGGTTCAAAGGTTCAAAGGTTCAAAGGTTCAAAGGTTTAAGGGTTCAAATGTTCATGGTGTTTTAGATGTATTTGGATAAAGCTTAAGGTTCGATTTATATTTAGAACAATTTTGAACCTTGAACAAAGTTGAACTTTTTAATGCATTTTAGTCTTTTTGTGTATCTGACGTCGTAACAAGCTGGCAGATAAATTAATAATGAGAACTATTGAAACAAGTACCAATGCAGTGCCATAAGCCATAGGCCGGGTTTCCTCCATATTGGTACCGCTCGTTGCCAATACATACAAATGATAAGGCAACGCCATCACCTGGTCACTGATGCTTTCCGGAAGCCGTGGAAGAAAATAAGCAGCCACAGTAAACAAAATTGGCGCAGTCTCACCGGAGACTCGGCCTATCGAGAGGATCAGGCCAGTAAGTATATTTGGGAAAGCAACAGGCAGAACTACTTTTTGGATAGTTTGTATCTTGCTGGCTCCCAATGCGTAACTTCCCAGCCGAAGTCCATCCGGAACTGCTTTTAATGCTTCTTCCGTTAACCGGATCACAACAGGCAGGGCGAGTATGCCAAGTGTAAGTGATCCTGCTAGAATGGAATCCCCGAATTTAAGATAATTCACAAAAAGTGCCATCCCAAACAACCCGAAAACAATAGATGGGACGCCCGCCAGGTTATTGGTCATCATGCGTAAAAATTTCTTCAGCCAATTTTCCGACAGGTACTCGTGTATATATATTCCCGAAAGTATCCCCACAGGGAAAGCAAATACCATACTACCGATTACCAGACAACCGGTTCCAACTATTGCCGGGAAAATCCCTCCTTTGGTCATTCCTTCTTTCGGCGCAGTAGTTAAAAACTCCCAACTAATAACTCCAATACCTCTGATTGCAATGAACCCCAGTATAATAACCAATATTGCCACGACTACGAAACTCATCATTCCGAAGATGGTAAAGGCTATTTTTTGTTTGAGTTGTTTTGTATTCAATTTAGATGAGGCTATTGGAAATTCATAATTAATTGAAAGCTTTGTGATTATTTTATCTGTTGTTTAAAAGCTTTAAGGTGAGACGTAGAGTTTAGAATATTTGTTTCACTTGAAATTAACCTCGTTGGTTAACTCTTTGATTCCTGTTTTTGATTACCTCCACAGAAAGGTTAATTATAATAGTGAAGAGGAAAAGAACGATTGCCAGTGCAAACAATGCATTATAATGTACTCCTCCAAACGATGTATCACCAAGTTCGGCCGCTATAGTGGCTGGAATGGTGCGGGTAGGTTGTAGAAATGAGTAATTAACATGTGTAGAGTTGCCGGTTACCATTAAAACTGCCATTGTTTCGCCTATTGCACGGCCTGTACCGAGAATTACTGCTGTGGAAATTCCTGATTTTGAGTAAGGTATAACTACCCTGACCAGAGTCTGCAATTCAGAAGCGCCCAAGGCAAGGCTTGCTTCCCTGAGAGACTGCGGTGTAGCATGAAGAGCATCTTCGGCTACAGTAACTATGGTGGGTAAAGCCATTATGCCCAATACAATGCTTCCGGCGAGCACAGTTTCACCAACATCAAGTCCGAAGAGACTTTGTATAAGAGGTACCAGTACTACAAGTCCAAAGAATCCATATACCACTGATGGAATCCCTGCCAGCAGTTCAACAACAGGTTTCATTATATTACGCAAACGGTTACCAGCAATTTCCGACATAAAAATGGCAGTTGCCATCCCAAAAGGAAGCGCGAACAGTATGGCACCTAAGGTTACCATTAAAGTGCCTACTATCATTGGCCAGATCCCAAACTGTGGTATTGGTGACGAAGTTGGGTACCAATGCTTTCCGAAAATAAAATCCAGTAGTGTAATTTTTTTAACAGGAATAATCCTGCCTGCAAAATTTTTCGGAAGATATTCTTTTGAAAGATATAGAATTACACCGGGCGTGGTTTTTACAAATTCATTTAATTTTTGAGGGAAAAATTCGAGATCAGGGCCAAGTTCTTCTTCTGTAAAAATTCCTGACAGATCGTTCAATGTTAAACGCACAATGCTATCATTTCTACCTCCAAGTTGTTTCCAGTTTGTTATATCCTGGTTAAAAATATCGGCTAACTCATTGGATGTGATGATTGGTATAGTGTTCTGGCGGCTAACGGCAATAACATAATTTTTCTCGGTTGGTGTGCTGTTGAAAAGCCCTATCCCTTCCCTGAAAAGGAAAACAATAATAAGTATAACCGTAAGACTGGTGATAGTACTGCTTGAAAACAGTATGCCGGTAACAATCTTCTCGTATATTCTTCTGGCTTTGGTCATTTGGTTTTGGCAACTGCCTCAATGTTTATTTTGGCGTTGACTTTTATCAGGCAAGGTTAAACCTTATACTTTTATGTAACTTAGGTTGAGGTTGAGGTTAAGGTTGACCCTTCGACTTCGCTAAGGGTGACAGATTGAGGTCTTTCCTGTTCTTCTTTAACCTTAGCCTTAACCTTTATTTATACTCGCTTAGTTATTTTTATGGGGCTATATCGCTAATGTATCAGGACTATTTAATGGGTACATAGCCTGATTTTAGAACAATCTGTTGACCTGCCGGAGAAAGCACAAATTTGATGTACGAACTTACCGTATTCTCAACCGAAGTCAGGTAATAGTAATAGAGCGGGCGGCTTATCGGATAGGAATTGTTTTTAGCTGAAACAACCGACGGAGCTACGAAAGTAAGACCTTTGTCATTCGAAACTTGTACTGCTTTCACTGTTTTTTCGAGGTATCCCAATCCAATGTATCCAACTGCACCTCTGGTCTGGCTTACACTCTGAACAATAGCACCTGTTGCCGGCATAAGCAAAGTAGTAGGTGCAAAATTCTTCTTGTTAAGTACATGCTCTTTAAAGAATTCGAAAGTGCCGGAACTGGTTTCGCGTGAATAAGCTATAATCTTCAGATTTTCGCCACCCACATCTTTCCAGTTTGTGATTTTGCCGGTATAAATATCTTCGAGTTGTTCACGGGTAAGCTGGCTTACTTTGTTCGAAGGATGAACAATTACCGCTATTGCGTCGTATGCAATTATAACTTCTTTGTATCCTTTTCCTTCGTTTTTAAGTTTTAACTTTTCATCCATCCTCAGGCTACGTGAGGCCTGGGCAATATCGGTAGTTCCATTCAAAAGAGCGGACAAACCAACTCCTGAGCCACCACCGGTTACCATCAAATTCGCATTCTTGTTTCGCTTCATGTATTCTTCCGCTTCATTTTGCGTAAGAGGAAGCTCCGTATCACTGCCTTTGATTTTGAATTTTTGGGCAAATATTTGATTTGCAGTTAGTAATACAAAGAGTAGTAAAATTGTTTTCTTCATGATTTATAGCACTATTAACTATGTTAAATTTATGTAAAGTAACTGCTCAAGTATTACTTACCAATTACTCCAATGTTAAATAATTGTTAAGTTTAGAAAGTGTATACATCCGGATATGCTGATTTACAGAAAATTAGGACTCAGGCAAAATCCCAGACGAATCCGTTTTTTTCTGAATAAAAGTAATCGTTTTTGCTTCTCAATCACACAATTTGAGAATAAAAGCTTATATCCAAACACATTTTGTTTTAGCTGTTTTACTGGAAAACCTATAACATCATGTTATTGAAAACGTATTTTCGTGTCTTTAGCCCCAATTTCCGAATGACGCTTACTCAACAAAAATGCACGGACATATTTTAGAGGGAAGTTTGCTTATTGGTTCCAATTGCTGCCTGAGTAAGTGTAATCTAACTCTTGCAACGACATTATTTTATACTTATTACTGCTGAATTACTTTCCATGAGAAAAAAATATATTCTGAATATCAGGCTATAATAGTACTTTGATTAATAAAACTAAAAATAGTTATGTATATGGTAACAGAATAAGTCACTCATTAAGTAGTCCAACCCAATAGTACAAACAGATAATAAACTAAAGCCGCAATAACCATTGATACCGGGATTGTAAGCAGCCATGCATATAACAAATTGATGGTTACGCCCCAACGAACGGCTGTAATACGTTTTGTGAGGCCTGTTCCCATAATAGCACCGGTTATTGTGTGCGTTGTGCTTACCGGGATGCCAAATGCTTCGGTACCAAAAAGCAATAAAGCTCCCGCACCTTCTGCAGCCACTCCTTCGAATGGAGTAAGTTTGGTTATTTTGCCCCCCATGGTTTTAATAATTCTCCAGCCGCCCATAAGCGTTCCGGCAGCAATTGCCGAATGGCAACCAATTACAATCCAAAACGGGATGGTATGTATTTTTCCTGCCGAAGTAAATGTTATATTGGCCCAGTGGGGTATCTGAGATGGGTCAACACCATTATAATAAACCAGGAGCGCTGCCGAAATAATTCCCATTACTTTTTGCGCATCATTGCCTCCGTGTCCCAAACTAAACAGGGCCGATGATAATAGCTGCCCTGCCTTGAACCATTTTTTTAATCTAAAGGGATTGAAATTCTTAAAAATCCATAGCAACGCAATAGAAAGAAAGTATGAAAATATCATACCAAGTAATGGTGCCAGAAAAATAAATGCAGCAATTTTTAAAATTTTTCCCGTATGTATCACATCCCAGCCAGCATAAGCCACAGCTGCACCTGCAAAACCGCCAACTAAAGTGTGTGACGAACTTGACGGAATCCCAAGGTACCACGTAAATAAATTCCATATAACTGAAGCAATAAGACCTGCAAGAATGACATATAAATTAATTGCTGAGGTATCAACAGTTTTGGCAATCGTGTCCACAATATGGAGTTCGAAAATCAGAAACGCGACCAGATTAAAAAAAGCTGCCCAAATTACAGCTTGTAAAGGAGTTAGTACTTTAGTTGAAACTACAGTAGCAATTGAATTTGCCGCATCATGAAAACCATTGATGAAATCAAAGATTAGGGCAAGTACAATGATTACAATTAATAGAGTGAAACTCATTTGTAGCAGTTTAACAGGTTAAGGTATTTTCAATTTATTTCAGATGTTCGTTGTTGGAAACCGATCGGTTAATCAACCCATTTTTACAATTAGTGTCGAAAATACATTGGCTACATCATCACATCTGTCAATGGCCTTTTCGAGTGCCGCAAGGATGTCACGTTTTTTAATCAATTCAATTGCATTCATCTCATTTTCAAACAGGTTAGCCAGAAAGGATTGATAAATATCATCAACTTCTGACTCCATGTTGCTTATTTTGATACAAGAATTATGGTAAAGTTTGAAGTCGTTCACATTCTTCACATTTCGTAAAACAAGTTGTATTTCCAAAACTGCAGCGTGGATAATAACTGCGATCTGCATGAATTCTTTTGGAAATACGGATAAGTTGTACATATGTATTCTTTTCGACGCTCCATGCAGTAAATCAACTATACTGTCCATTTTATCAACCAAAACATGAATATCTTCCCTCTCGAACGGCGTAATAAAAGTTGCGTTCAGATCGTTCATAAGTTTTCTGGTCAAATCATCTCCAACATGTTCCGCATCTGAAATTGCTTTGATATATTCCATCCTTTTACCCGAATCTGCTTCACCAAGTAAATTGATGAAAAGTTCAGAAGCTACCACAAGGTTGTCGGCTACTTCGTTAAAAAGAGGAAAAAATTTGCGGTCTTTAGGGACCAGGAAACTAAAAATTCTGTCAAGTTTCATTGTTTGGGGAGAATTGATTTGGCTTAAAATAGTTATACAAAATTAATTCTTGTATGTTAACAAATTGTTAACTAGATGTTTCTAAAACATTATCAAAATGGTTTAAGTCGATGAATATGAGAATGTTTTAAAAGAACCCGGGAAACTTGATTTTACTTGTATTACGTCGTACATTATTTAAATAGCGGGTTCAACGATGTGTGGGAAGTTTATGTCGTTGCGGGGCTATGACAACCTGACAATAATCATATTAGTCATTTGAGTTGCGTGTGTATTTAAAAGTAAAAGCCGGCTCAATTAGGAGCCGGCTTTTATATATAAGTTGAAAAACGAAAGCTCTATTTAACTAACATTTTCACCGAACTGTTTTTTACTCCGTCACTGATCCGAATGAAATACATTCCTTTAGGCAATGACGAAGCATCATATTTTATTTCATTGTTACCTGCGTAATACTCTTTCTGGGCGATTGCATCTACTTTATTACCGAGTATATCGTATAATGCTATTGCAACGTTTTGCGATTTTTCCAGGTTAAGATTTATTGTAGCATTTTGCGAAACGGGATTCGGGTAAACAGAGGCTGCAAATGCCTTCTTCTGATCGTGTTTCAAAGCTGTATTATCCCATATCGAACTCGAGTTCAATTCTGATTCAGCTTTCAACAGGAAGTTAGGCTGGCTTAGGTTGAATGGATCAGTAACCATCAGCAAATCATTGGTAGCTAATGTATCATTACCAAAAGCAGGTGTTTTGAAGAAGTTACGTTCGAAAGAACTTACAAAAAATGAACCCATACCCGACATAACACAATATTGCAGTTTCATATCACCGGCGGTTGCGTTACCCTGTGCAGCAGTACCATCAATAAACAAACCGGTTGGGAAACCCGAGAATATTGAGTTATAAACGTTCAGCCTGGTGTTGCGGCGAAGGTGCATGGCACGTTTGAAATTGGAGTTTGTTGCAGTAGCCATATCATACTTAGGACCAAAAACAGAAACGTTGCTAAATATAGGTTGTGTTACAGGAGTATTAGTGGAGCCTGAACCATCATTATCAGATTCAAAACCATTTGATCCTGAACCCGGATCAGCAATATCCTTATCTCTTAAAGAAACTGCAAATTGTATCATACCCCTGTATCCGAAATCGGTATCAAAATCATCATCCCATCCCCGGTATTCAATCAAGTGCTTGGCATTTACTGTTCCGCCAAACCATTCATACGAATCGTCACCACTATATGATACCTGAATGTATTCAAGCCGGGTACTGCTACCAACCGCACCTAAGGTAAGTCCGTTAATTTCTTTGTCCTGAACAAAAGGTATACCCGGGAATTCAATACGTACATATTTCAAACTTCCGCTGTTGTCAGCATCATCAGGCGTTGCTCCGCCACCGTAAACCGAAGTAGGGCCTCCTTCGATGATTGAAGTTCCGCCCGGAACATTAATAGATGCTTTGCCACAAAGAACAACACCACCCCAGTCGCCATAAGAACGTTCACCTGAAATGGAGTTTGAAGTAAACACTATGGGTTGGCTCAGAGTGCCTTCTGCCATCAGTTTTGCTCCACGTTCGATCAATAAAGTACCTTTGGTATCCTTATCTCCGCGGATAACAGTGCCAGGCTCTATAGTTAAAGTAACTCCGGTGCGAACATAATAAAACCCTTTAATAAGGTATACATGGTTAGCGGTCCAGGTAGTACTTGAGAGAAGTTCGCCTTCTACGGTAACATCTGGTGTTCCATATGCGGTATTCTTGCAATCCCAGTTTGCCCAACCGGCTGTCCAATCATCATTTGTTCCGAAAGCTCCTCTGTAATTTACATGGTCAAAGAAGGAATCGCTGATTGTTTTTTGGCTAAAGCCGGCCATTGCCAGGCAAATCAGCATAAAATTAATGAGTATTAGTTTTTTCATTTTTTTTAAATTTAGAATTATCGCAAAATTAATCTCTCTTCCCTTCAGGCATGTTAACTAAACATTAAGGATATTGGAACAAATTATTAATAGCCTGATTTTATGAATACTTGCTTTTAGTTTGGTTATCAGATTATTATAATGTTAAGAGCGAATTTCTTAATCATAACAATAAATTAACATTTAGTTAATATTAAGATCGGAATTTTGCACTCAGTTAATATGAAAATAATCTTGAAATTGATGAGTAACAGATACATTACAATACTGCTGGTTTTTTATAGCACGCTTGGCTTTGCCCAACAAACAGGTATAAAAGGTGTTGTAGCCGATAAAATATCCAAGGAAACACTAGTAGGCGCTACGGTTTTAATACAAGGTACTACCACCGGATCAACAACTGATCTCGATGGAAATTATTTGATTAAAGGATTAGCTCCCGGGAGTTACAACCTGGTTATTTCTTATATTTCCTATAAAACACAAATCATTGAAAAGGTTCAGGTTGTTAAGGATATAATGCTTGATCTGAATATTGATCTTGAAGGCAACAGTGTTGCGCTTGAAGGGGTGGTGATTTCAGCAAAAAGCAAGACTGGCGGCAGTGAAATATCAATGCTTTCGTCAATGAAGATGAGTAGCCTTGTAGTTAGTGGCATTTCGAGTCAGCAGATAAACCGATCACAGGACCGCGATGCTTCCGAGGTTATCAGGCGCGTGCCGGGTATCACTATAATGGATGATAGGTTTGTAATGGTGCGGGGACTCAGCCAGCGTTATAATACAGTTTGGCTCAATAATGCATCAACTCCAAGTTCGGAAGCTGATGTGAGAGCATTTTCATTTGATGTAATTCCCAGTTCGATGCTGGAGAATATTATGGTTTTTAAAAGTCCTGCACCAGAACTACCAGCTGATTTCTCAGGAGCAGCCATTAAAATATTTACAAAAAATAACGCGGACAAAAACAGTTTCTCTGTTGCATATTCAACTTCTTACAGGCCTGGAGTTACTTTTAAGGATTTCAACAATTACCGGATGAGTAAATATGAATGGTTAGGATTTGACGATGGTAAAAGAGCTTTGCCAGCTGACTTTCCTGAACACCTTAACGAAGTTACAGATAAAAATGAACGACAACGCCTGGGAAGAGAATTGGATAAAGTATGGACACCGGCTGTAAGCACCGCAATTCCGGATCAGCGTTTCCAGTTTGGACTTACCCGACGTTTTTTGGTTGGAAAAGTTTCGGTTGGAACTATAAACAGTTTAACATACAGTTATACCCAGGATATGGATGAAGTATTCCGTGCCGATTATCAGCAGTATGACACAGTTAAGGACAGATCGGATACCAATTATTATTTCAATGATATACGCAGCAAGGCTACCGCTAAAATCGGGGCATTAAGCAACTGGTTATTTGTTTTTGGCAACAACCAGAAAATTGAATTCCGTAACTTATATAACCACCAGGGATACACCCAGGTTATTGACCGGAATGGCCGCGATAACTATGGCGGACTTACCATTCGCTCTGAAGAACTTAGTTTCAGCAGCAGGAACATGTATTCCGGGCAACTGGCTGGTGATTTCAATTTCAGGAACAATCAATCACATTTTAACTGGACTTTAGGATATTCGTATGCCGACAGGGATCAGCCTGATTTGAAACGTTTGACAAGCTCCCTTGTAGAAGATCCGGATAATCAATATTATGATCAGTATGGAGTTAATTTTTCATTTTCTGCTTCTCCTGAGTTGTCGGGACGTGTTTACCAGCACCTAACGGAGCATGTATACAACGCTAACTTTAATTATGATAATACGTTCACTTTCGGCAACTTTAAACCTGAACTGAAGGCTGGTATGTACCTTGAGAAAAAGGACCGCGCTTTTGATGCAAGACTGATAGGATATGCTATTTCAAACACATCTAAATTCAACTGGGGACTTCCTTATGAGCCTGTTGATGTAATTTTTGCTGATACCAATATCAACACCACCACCGGCATTAAACTTGACGAAACTACGAATAAGAGTGATTCCTATACAGCTACCAATGATTTGATGGCTGCTTATTTAGCTGCTAAATTGCCGTTTACACCTAAACTGAATTTATATGCCGGCGTACGTATGGAGAAAAACAAGCAGCAAATGAACAGTTACTCGAGTGACAACTCCAATGAGGAAGTGAAAAAAGGTATTGATGAAACACGTTTTTTCCCATCGGCAAACCTTAGCTACAATTTTAATGAAAAATCATTGTTGCGTTTGTCATACGGCTTAACTATAAACCGCCCTGAGTTTCGGGAGATAGCTCCTTTTGCTTTTTATGATTTTGAATTGAAGAAACTGGTCAGAGGTAATCCTGATCTTGAAAATGCAACCATCAATAACTACGATTTCAGGTACGAATTCTATCCTTCGCCGAGCGAAACTTTTGTTTTTGGAGTGTTTTACAAGGACTTTAAAAAACCAATCGAAACAATCGAAATTAGTTCCGGTAGTGGTAAGGATTTTACTTTTCAGAATGCCTATGGAGCTAAAAACTATGGAGTTGAGCTCGAAATACGAAAATCACTCGAGAGCCTGGGTAAGAAGGATAATTTCCTGAAATATTTCAAAAACTTTATGCTTGTAGCAAATGCATCAGTTATTAAGAGCGAAATCAGTCTCGACACTACCAAGTTTTATGCAGCCGAATCCAAACGTCCTATGCAAGGACAGTCGCCCTTTATTGTAAACCTCGGCCTTTATTACCAGGATAACGATAATGGATTGATGATAAGCCTGCTTTACAATGTGATTGGTAAAAGAATTGTTGTTGTTGGTTTTGATACACCTGATGTGTACGAAATGCCTCGAAATGTTTTTGATCTGACGATAACCAAAAGTATCGGAGATTATTTACAGATTAAAGCTGGTATCCAGGATATACTGAACCAGAAAGTCGTCGAAAAACAATTTGTTAAATACAAGAATCTGGATGGAGCTACAGTTAACCGGGAACAATCAACGCTGGAATATAATCCCGGAAGCTTAATTTCATTGGGTGTTGTTCTCAATTTTAATAAGAAGTAAATTTGTAACTCTGTTGCATTACGGCGCGAATGTTGTTAATGCCTAACTGACTAATATCACTAACATGAAAAAAATCGTATTATTATCTGTTCTCCTGTTGATTATGACAAGCGTTTACAGCCAGGCACTTGAATACAGTAACGGCTATTATTACAAAAATGGCATGTTATACACCGGCACATATACAGAGTACTGGCCTGACAAGACTATAAAACTTATTGAAAATATAACGAATGGCCGCGAAAACGGCATCACTGAAATATACTTTGAAAACGGGAAATTAGAAGAGCAGCGATCGTACCTCGATGGTCAGAAACATGGTATCTGGTACACTTATTTTAATTCAGGCGCAAAAATTGCTGAAGCTAATTACCGCCATGATAAAAAGGACGGAATCTGGCGTATCTGGGACGAAAAAGGAACGCTTCGCTATGAAATGTATTACAGCAATGGTGAAAAAACAGGTACCTGGCGTGTGTGGGATGAGGATGGAAAGTTAAGCAGTGAACGAAACTATAGTTCCAATTAAAGTTTTGAGTTCATGCTATTAAACAGCTATATACCAGACATATAGCTCATAATCTCAGGTTCAGAATTTTGCAATAAATTCGATAGTAAACTTGTCGAAATGCGCCGGAAGAGATTTTTTTAAATATTTTTCATAATTGAGCCTTATCTCAGCTTTAAACTGTTTTGGCTCGAAACCGAAATTAACACCTGTGGTTATTCGGTTTGCGGTTAATTCGCTGGTATGTTCTGTTTTACCCATAAAATCCCACCTGAGAGTCGGACTTATCATCTGAATCATTTCAGCCCCGGTGAAGAAATTGTAATACGAGTGAACATAAAATCCAAACTGGTCATGAGCTAAAGAGCTTGTATCGGTGTAATGCCTTTTAAGAAATTCTGTTTCAATTAGAAGTTTATTTGTTTGGTAACGCATTTCTCCTCCATACATGGTCATATCCTTTTCGAGTATGGTTGATCCCTGGTAATAGTTTCCAACACATCTGAAATTTTTCAGAGGCTCAATGATTAATCTTGCTGCATAATTCGGTTTGTCAATCCATTGCGGGTTGTTGTTCCCGGTCCCGTTCATTGCAGCTACCCAAACATCAAAGGGGATATGGAACTTAAACTGATAGTTAACTACTAATCCTATATCTCGTAAGCCATCATTTACATATTTTGCTACGAATGAGCGGTTGGCAAAAAGGCCTTCAACCGGACTTCTTAAATAATCAGAACCAAAAGGTACTTTCCGCTGACCGAGATATATATCCAGTTTTTCAATTGGTGTAACCTTTACATAAGCATCGAGCATTTTAATTTTACCCTCGTCCGATAAATCAACCTCAACGCGGTACCCAAAATATTGGTTTAGATTTCCTTTCGCACCAAAACGCGCATTGCGCACTTCAAAACGCATTTTTTGGCTTTCGAGATCATATTCAAATTTGGTTTTCAGCGAACCATCAATTTTGGGTAAGTGTATGCTTTGAACTGCTTGGTCGGTCGTTTGTGCAAATCCATTGATAAAGCTGGCGGAAGTAATAATAAGAATGATAATCAGCGCTTTTGGTAGCATGTGTATTATTTTGCGCAAAAATATTGAAATATTAATAGAATAGTCATAGTAAAAATAAAAAAGGCTGTACTTTTAACAAGCACAGCCTTTGAAATATTTTTGGATTATAATTATCTTACAGCGTCCAATTTGATGTCAATGTTTTCCTTTGAGCTTGGATTGAGTTTAATGTTTTCAACCAGACTGCTTTTGTATGATATCAAAGATAAAACAAGGTTGTAATTGCCTGGAGTAATTCCATCAACAGTAAATGAACCATCAAGATCAGTATACACTTTAATGTTTGTTCCTTCAACTGAAATAGCAACACCTGCAAGCGATTCGCCTGTTTTTATGTCTAATACTTTTCCTGATATACTTGCTTTTGCACTGGCAGGAACAACAGCATCTTCGCCGGTAGCAAATACATTGTTACTTATCATCAGTACGATTCCGATTATTACAATGCTTAATATTCTTTTCATAATCTTTGGTTTTATTTATGATGCAAAAATAATGTGAGTATGTTACACCAATGTTACGGCTATATTAAATTAATGTTAAGTTGGAGCTTAATTCAGTAAACGGAAGCAATGCTTATTCGGAATTTATCAAATCTGATTTATTTATAAATTCCTGACTGGCTATATCAGTTGATCGTATACTGCTTATTATCAATCTATTAGAATAAATATAAACCAATTCGATTTTCTGCTTTTTTTGCCTGTTTAACATATTGATAATATTCCATTGATATTCTGTTTAAATGAGCGTAATACTTTTGGGAAACCGAAAATTATGATACCTAATGTAAAAAGCAATATCCCCAAAGAGGTTTCTTCTTTTGGTACCAGGGGTTTCCACATGATTTTTCCTGTATTTCACAGATTGCATAATCTGAATCTAAAGGCTGTCAATATGTTGTCAACGATTCTTGTGTCGCTTTTTGCTGATTTCTATCCAACACTGAAACACTGAATATGAAGAAACAAAAAAGGCAGATTGATATACTTGTAATCTCTGATATTCACCTGGGCACATTCGGATGCCACGCTAAAGAACTCCTTCACTATTTAAAAAGCGTTAAACCTAAAGTAGTTGTTTTAAACGGTGACATCATTGATATATGGCAATTCAGTAAAACATACTGGCCCAACAGCCATATGAAAGTGATCAAGCACCTGATCAACTGGATGGGTAAAGGCATTAAAACTTATTATGTTACCGGAAATCACGACGAAATGCTCCGGAGGTTCGAAGGGCTGAAAATGGGTTCTCTCAGTATTGTAAATAAGGTGGTTATAACTTTAGCTGATGGTAAGAAAGCATGGATTTTTCATGGTGATGTTTTTGATGTGACCATGCAGCATTCAAAGTGGCTGGCGAAATTAGGATCAGTTGGTTACGATATTCTGATTCTTATAAACAGATTTTTCAACTTCATTTCCGAAAAGGTTTTTCACAAAGGGAAACTTTCGTTATCAAAAAAGATCAAGGAAAGTGTAAAATCCGCCGTTTCGTTT
Source organism: uncultured Bacteroidales bacterium (assembly GCA_903879715.1). Taxonomy (GTDB): domain Bacteria; phylum Bacteroidota; class Bacteroidia; order Bacteroidales; family UBA4417; genus UBA4417. The sequence goes on along the minus strand of CAIRMR010000040.1, from coordinate 15,486 downwards.
ATTAATGATTTTGAACAGACAACCGCTGATATAGGCATCAGCAATAAATTCGATTTTGTTATCTGCGGCCATATCCATCACCCCGAAATCAGGGAAATCAGCAATTCTGAAGGTCACATTACCTATCTGAATTCTGGCGATTGGGTCGAAAATTTATCAGCTCTTGAATATGTGGATGGTGATTGGTCAATATACAGGTTTAATGAGGCAGATAAAGCTGAAATGATTCAGGAAATAGAAGAAGAAATATCGGAGCTGACGAATGATCAGCTTTTTGATAATATGTTACAGGAATTTAATATGATGAGGCAATGAAATAGCCATGATTGTAAAAAAGAATCCAATGACTTTATTAATCTTAATCATTGCGTATTCCATGCAACCCGTAAAAATAAATAAGAACGCATGAAATAGCCATGATTTGAAAACACCAACCGAAGGAGATATTAGGGTTCATCATGGCATATTCCATCTGACCCGTAAAAAATCAAAAAACAACAGATGAAAATTTTATATGCAATTCAGGGAACAGGCAACGGGCATCTGAGCAGGGCAAGGGATATAATTCCAATACTTCAGAAGAATCATGAAGTCAATTTATTAATAAGCGGAACCCAGGCTGATATTGAGTTACCGTACCCTGTAAAGTACCGGTTTAATGGATTGGGCTTTATTTTTGGAGCAAATGGTGGTATTGATCTGGTAGAAACGTATAAGAAGAATTATATAAAACGATTATTTGCTGAGTTAAACAGCCTTCCGGTAGAAGAGTATGATCTGGTTATCAATGATTTTGAACCTGTTTCGGCATGGGCCTGTTACATTAAAAATGTGAAGTGCATCTCTGTTAGCCACCAGGCAGCAGTTTTAAATAAAAAAGCTCCGCAGCCTGCAGATTCAGATATTATAGGAAAAGCTATTTTAAAGAATTACGCGCCTTCGGATGCAAAATACGGTTTTCATTTTAAAGCATATGCCGAAAATATTTTCACCCCGGTTGTACGCAAACAAGTCAGAGAACTGAACATTGAAAATAATGGGCATTATACGGTTTACCTTCCAGCCTATGATGATAAACGGATTTTAAAGGTTTTGAAACAATGTGGAGACACGCAGTGGCAGGTTTTCTCAAAACACAATAAACAGCTGGTGGGATACCGTAATATTACTATTCAGCCAATTAATAATGAAGCGTTTATTGAAAGTATGGCTTCAGCACATGGAATATTATGTGGCGCCGGCTTCGAAACTCCTGCCGAAGCACTTTTTATGAAGAAAAAACTTATGGTTATTCCCATGAAAGGACAATATGAACAGCATTGTAATGCTGCTGCATTAAAAGAAATGGGAGTTCCCGTATTGAAAAGCCTCAAACTTGAAAATGTCGGCAAAATAATGAACTGGATTCAAAACGGATCAACGGTGGAGGTTGACTATCCGGATAATACGGAAATACTAATCAATTCAATACTTACAGTGCAGGAAGATGCCGAAAAGATTGCCAAGACAAAAGATAAACAATATACAGTTAAGAAATTCAGAAATCTGATCCTGAAAAAGATAGTGGCGCAAATCTAAGCTGAGAAGATGAATTATACAGGAAAGGATTTTGGTCCCGATTTTAAATGGGGAGTATCGACTGCTGCTTATCAAACCGAAGGGGGATGGGATTCAGACGGGAAAGGCAAATCTATCTGGGACGTTTTTTCGAACACGAAAGGGAAAACATTCCAGGGTGAAAACGGGAATATAGCCTGCGATTTTTACAGGCGCTATACCCATGATATTATATTGATAGCTAAACTCGGGATTCCTAATTTCCGGTTTTCTCTCTCGTGGAGTCGTATTATTCCGAATGGGATTGGCAAGGTAAATCCAATAGGTATTGAATTTTATAATCGTGTTATTGATTTTTGCCTCGAAATGGGCATCGAACCCTGGATTACTTTATATCATTGGGATCTGCCTCATGAACTCGAAAAAAAAGGCGGCTGGACAAACAGGGATATTATTGGCTGGTTTGGTGATTATGTGGAGTTATGCATCAGGTATTTTGGTGATAGAGCGAAAAACTGGATGATACTTAACGAACCCATGGTGTATACCGGTGCCGGTTACTTTTTAGGTGTTCATGCGCCGGGCCGTAAAGGACTGAACAACTTCCTGGCGGCTGCACATCATTCGGCTATGTGCCAGTCCGAAGGTGGAAGGATAGTCAGGTCTATGGTAAAAGATGCTCATATTGGGACTACATTTTCATGTTCATATGTCGAGCCTTTCGGAAAATCAATAAACGATGGTATGGCTGCTCACCGAGTTGATGCGTTGTTGAACCGGTTGTTTGTCGAACCCCTTGCCGGACTGGGCTATCCGGTTAACGATCTGAAATTACTCCGACGGCTGGAGCCATTTATTAAGGATGGTGACGAAAGTAAACTTGCCTTCGACATGGATTTTATCGGTGTTCAGAATTATACCCGTGAAATGATATCCCATTCCAATTTCACACCCATGATGAAGGCCAAGGTAATCAGGGCAGAAAAGAGAAATGTTGAAACAACCGTTATGAACTGGGAAGTTTACCCGGAATCTATCTATAAGATGCTGGTGAAGTTTAGTAAGTATAAAAAATTTAAAGAGATTATAGTAACCGAGAATGGAGCAGCATTTCCGGATGTTCTGCTTGAGGGTAAAATACATGATATAAAAAGGATTAGCTTTCTGAAGCAATATTTGGGACAGGTTCTGCGGGCCAAATGCGAAGGAGTGAATGTAAATGGTTATTTTGTTTGGAGCCTGACTGATAATTTTGAATGGGCCGAAGGGTTCAAACCCAGGTTCGGACTTGTTTATGTAGACTTCAAAACCCAGGAGCGGATAATTAAAGATTCGGGATATTGGTACAGCAGTTTATTAGATGATCACTGAGTTATTTACTACGCATCCTGAAATGCATATCCATTATTAACGTAAGAAATTTCAGCTTTTTCACAAAAAAAATCCTGTGCGTCAGGACCCAGGATTTTAAATAAATAATTGGCGAAAGTTGTATTCTAATTCAATTTACCTCACCATTTTTTGCAAAGTAGCAATCTTCACTTCTTTCCATTCGCGGGTTTTAAACCCTTCGGCAACAGCCCGTTTTGTCATTAAGTCTATGTCACCGCCATCCGCATTTTCCATAAATGCTGCTAACTGTGCCGCGTCATTATACATGCTTACGGTTAAATGTGTTCCGTAAGCTTCATTACCTGCGGGTAAAATAACACGAAGCATCTCCCATGAACCTTTTTTACCTTTGGTGACCAGATCCTGGTGCCAGGGTTTAAAAATTTCGGATTCTGCTTTTTCATAGCCATCATCCAGTTGTTTCATAATATCCAGGGTTGCAATGGTACCTATTTTCATTTCGAAAGAGTCCCTTGTTTTATCAACCTGCTCAGTATAAACCTGGTGAGCAATGTCACGCGACTTCGGGGTTTTGTCGAACATAGCGTTGAGTTCTTTTTCCTTCATATCGGGAAAGGCTTTCTTTACATACGTGTTAACATCCCACGAGATTGCTGCCTGCAACATATCCTTAAGACTTGCAAAAAGAGTTACAGTCATGTATTGGCTGCCCTGCTTCACCCCGGAAGGTGTAATCGACCACATATCCCAACCCAGTATTGATTTGTCCGCAACCCTTTGCTTGTGAATTCCCGACCAGAATTCTTCAACCTGCCAGTAATCAGACTCATGCTCATCATTAACCTGCATAAATTCAAATAACAGATACAATTGCTTCGGATTCTCCTGTGCATTGATTCGTATGGTCATAAAAATAACCAACGCCAGTGTAATTAGTTTTTTCATGGTTTATGGTTTTTGGTTAATACTATATATGAATTAACATCAAAACACATATAATGTTTTGCATATGAGATTATAGTTCTTTGAAAACCAGTTTATAGTAAATATGGAGCCGGTATAATTCAATGCTCCAATTACCTGTCTTTCATATAGCGTAAGGAGAAAATACCTCATTTGACAAGGGGAATGATTGAAAAAATTGCCTCATTATTTCAAAAGAGAAAGATTATTTATACTTGTTTAATGTGAAAAATATATTTTTGCCGGATGAAAAAGGTATTTCTATTCTCTGAAATGGTATTTGCTCTGGTTTTGTTCCAATTTACTGGCTTTTTAAGTGCCCAAAGTTTAAATCCAATTTTACAGACCGATACAATTTTACCCCAATCGCTTTCGGAGGTTGTTATCACAGCCAACCGTCATTCAACACTTCGTTTTAACACAGCTCAAGCCATAGAAGTGTTAAAGAGCAAGGCGATTGAGCGAAACCAGCTTCGCTCCACACCCGAAGCCCTTTCAGTAACACCAGGCGTTTTTGTTCAAAAAACCAACCATGGCGGAGGTTCGCCTTTCGTACGCGGATTAACCGGAAACCAAACGTTGTTGTTAATTGACGGCATCAGGCTCAGCAATGCTACGGTGCGTTACGGGCCAAACCAGTATTTTAATACGATTGATGTTTTTAGTCTTGATAAAATTGAAGTTCTGCGTGGTGGCGGCTCGGTGCAATATGGTTCCGATGCCATGGGTGGAACCATTCAGGCCTTTAGCAGGGATGCCGTTTTAACAGATAAACCTGAATGGGGAAGTAATCTCTTCACTCGTTTTGCTACGCAGGGTATGGAACAAACCATGCATGCCGGAGTGGATTTTGGCAGCAAAAAAGCAACATTTACAGGAGGTGTATCATGGCGAAATTTTGGCGATATATTGGGTGGAGATACCACAGGACGTCAATCGCCTAGCGGATATACAGAACTGAATTACGATATGAAAGGTAAAATCAGGCTTACACCATCTACAATCCTTACTATTGCATATCAGGATGTGCATCAGGCGGATGTAGATGTTTACCATAAGGTTGAACTCGAAAACTATGCAATTAATAAAATGGATACTCAGAACCGGAAGCTGGCTTATGCCAAGCTGAACCAGGACTTGAACTCCGGCATTTGGAAATCAGCCACTCTCACAGCCTCGATGCAAAATACCGAAGAGGGTAGAATTAGCCGCAAAAACGGATCCAACACGTTGCGGGCAGAAAATGACAAAGTCAGGTCGCTGGCCTTTTCTGCGGAAGCTTTAACCACAAATGGGGAAGTCTGGTCAGCCAACAGTGGTTTTGAAATATATAACGACCTGGTTAACAGTACACGTATTGATACAGATTTATCAAATAATGTCACTGTTCCGGAACGTGGATTATATCCGGATGCTTCTACCATGACCAGTATAGCTGCTTTTACACTGCATACTTTTGATTTACCTGAATGGATTTTTACAACCGGTGCCCGTTTCAACACCTATATCATAAATGTTGATGATGAAACCATAGGTGAAACAACACTAACGCCTTCGGCTTTGGTTGGGAACATAGCCATTTTGTGCAAACTGAATACAACATCCAATATTTTTATATCAGCTAATACAGGTTTCCGCGCTCCCAATATCGATGATTTAGGTACCCTGGGAATTGTTGATTTCAGGTATGAAACACCCAATTTTGAACTGAAACCGGAGCAATCGTTTCAATACCAGCTAGGTTACAAGTACCAGGGTGAAAAGCTCAGAGGTGAAATTTTCCTGTACCGCAATGAATTATACAACCTTATTGTCCGCAACAGGGTGGAGGGCGACAGCATCGAAGGATATGCTGTGTATCAGAAAGAAAATGTGGAACGGGCTTATATTCAGGGTTTTGAAACTTCTTTGGATTATGCTGTCAACACTGCCTGGTCGGTGGCAGGTAGCTTAACGTATACTTACGGGCAGAATATTACCAAAAATGAACCTGTCCGCCGTATTCCGCCACTTTTCGGTCGTGTTGCTGTTGAATACAGGCATTTGGAATGGTGGTGCAACATCGAGTGGCAGGCAGCCGCAAAACAGGACCGGCTGGCACAGGGTGACAAGGACGATAACCGCATTCCTGAAGGTGGTACACCGGGATGGAATATTTTTAACTTCAATATGGGTTACACCTGGCGTTTCCTGGAAGCTGATTTACGTCTGCAAAACCTTCTGAACCAAGATTACCGGTATCATGGTTCGGGGGTGAATGGGTATGGGAGATCGGCTTTAGTATCCGTAAAAATATCAATTTGAGGACTTTAACAAATAATTTTCAATAATCTGGCAGTCTGTTTCTGAATTAGTAAGGTCTTTCTCTGGTATTTTATTTATGGTAAATTATCTGAATATTCTGCATGTTCAAGTTCTTCATCAAATATTTTTCCTATTTCTTAATATTCAGTTAACATTGAATCCGTATCTTTACAGAATAAATCAAAAATATAAAAGACTGTACTAAGTCTTTATATTTAAAGAGCGTGAGGAATATGGGAACCAATGGTTGCCTGGCTCACAAGAAAAAAAAATAAATTTTACTGGAAAATCAGTTAATAGCGGCAACGTTATCAACATTGATATTTTAACAAGTAATGGAGGTCACTACAATGTACACACAGATAAACCCTGAATATATAATTGCATACTTTGAGAAACCGATTAATCTTTCCCGCCTGATCCGGATTGCACTGTATGAGAACTCTATACGACGAAGAATACGGAAATTTGATCAATGTGCTGCTTAACTCAGGAATAAAGTTTTTTTAGTTTTTAGAATACTGCTGCTGATATAGTCCTTAGTTTTAAGAACAAATATCACGCAAGGAAATTTTCTGCATAGGCTTCTTCGCAAACTTGTCGGTAGCTTTACCGGCAGGTTTTTCTGTTTTACATTAGGAACACGAAGTATCTTTTGCATTCTATCCTTTTCATATGTTCCGATAAGCATTGCTATTAGAATAAGAAAAGCTATTAAGTAAACTATTCAATGACGTGAATAGAAGGATCGGATTTCTCTGTACGATTTTTTGAATGTTTTGCGCTCGAATATTAACACTAAAAAAATAGGAGGTAAAAATACTTTAGGTATTTTATAGTATAATAATATGGTTCTATTATAGCAATTGATTTTACATTAAATATTACATCTAAGATTGAATGATAAGTATATATGTGAATTTGTTGATAACTATTAATATCACATTTTAAAAATCATATAAAGCTGTTATATATTTGCTGTAATTCAACCAATCAACCCAACCAGCTATCGTCTGTTTTTAAGGCGATTATAACCAAATTAACCCAAATCTCTATGAAAAAACGATTATTCTTATGGATGCTATTCCTGGCAATTAGCGGAGCAGTGTTTTCACAAGGTGTAACAACTTCATCTCTTGCAGGGACTGTTGTTGACGAAAAAGGCGAACCTGTAATGATGGCCAGTGTACTCGCTGTGCACACTCCAAGCGGAGCTGAATATGGGGCAGTTACTTTGGACGACGGGCGATTCGAAATACGAAATATGCGCGTTGGGGGACCTTATAAAGTTATGGTAACCTTTGTTGGTTTTGAGACAAGCTCAGTGGATGGCATTTATCTGCAGTTGAATAATACAGCTTCGGTAAAATTAGTCATGAAAAGTACCGCTGTTGAAATCGGTGGAGTGGTTATACAGGCAAAGAGCCTCAACCGTGAGCAAACCGGTGCGATGACCAATATCGCAAGCAAACAGATCGCAGCCTTGCCTACCATTACCCGCAGCCAGCAAGACCTTACGCGTACAACGCCGCAAAGCGACGGAAACAGTTTTGGCGGGCGAAATAACCTGTACAATAACTTTTCGTTGGACGGCTCAATTTTCAACAACTCCTTTGGCCTGGATTATGCCACACCAGGAGGTCAGTCGGACGCACAACCGGTTTCGCTTGACGCTATTGAACAGATACAGGTATCCTTAGCTCCCTTTGATGTTCGCGAAGGTGGATTTACAGGTGCTGGTATAAATGCGGTTACCAAATCAGGAACAAACCAGATTAAAGCTACTGCCTATACATTTTTCAGGAATCAGGGAATGATCGGTGATAAAATAAGGGGCGTTGAAGCGCCGAATGTTGATTTCAGCACCAACCAGACTGGTTTAAGTATCGGCGGCCCGATTATAAAGAATAAGTTGTTTTTCTTTGTAAACGCGGAGTTGGAACGTGCCACCCAATTAGCTCATGGTTTTGTCGCGGATAATGGTAGCAATACCGGTCAGCCTAATGTTACAAGTGTGAATGAAGCTGATATTATAGCTGTTCATGACCATTTATTGAACGAATGGGGTTACGAAGCTGGTGCCTACCAGGGATATAACCACAAGAAATCGAACGATAAACTACTCTTAAAACTGAATTATAATATTTCTAAAGATCATAAACTGGTTGTCCGCTATAATATGCTCAACGCATGGAAAGATATCCTTCCCCATCCTGAAGCTATTATAGGCCGTGGACCTACAAGCAATCGCCTTCCGTTTGAAAATGAATCCTATACCATCTACAATAAAATTCATTCATTTGTTGGTGAGTTAAACTCGACGATCACAAATAAAATCTCTAATAAACTGTTGGTTGGATATACTATATTTGATGATCACCGTGAACCAAAATCTGTTCCTTTCCCTGTTATCGATATTTTCGACAGCAATGGTAATTTAGCTATTTCTGCAGGCTCAGAAATGTTCTCAACTAACAATTTGCTTAAACAAAACGTGTTTCAGTTTACTGACAACGTAACCATCTACAAGAACAAACATACAATAACAGCTGGTGTTAACTTCGAGAAATTCCATTTCGAAAATTCTTTCAACCTTTTCTACTATCCGTGGCATACCTATGGCAGTGTCAGCAATTTTTTAGAAACAACAATAGCTACTGTTGATTATAATGCTGAAGTAACTGCTGCAAATGCAAAAGCTTTCCAGATGGCCATCGTTGATGTAGCACAACTAGGTGTTTACGGCCAGGATGAATGGCAGGTGAACAATAAGTTCAAGCTGACAATGGGACTACGAATAGATATACCAATCTATCTGAAAGATCTGGCAGTTACAGATGCTTCACAGGAAGCTGCCAATTTTGAAGGTTGGGTAGATGAAGATGGTAACTCAGTTAAACTCGATCCTGCGGTATGGCCTAAATCGAAACTGATGTGGTCGCCAAGAGTTGGATTTAATTACGATATTAAAGACGACAACAGCTTAACACTCCGCGGCGGAACCGGTATATTCACCGGTCGTATTCCATTTGTATGGCTGGGCAACCAGGCATCAAACCCCGGTATTTTCACTGGTTACACATTCCAGGTTAATTCAACCGCTGAAAACTTTAGCTTTCCGCAGGTTTGGAAAACAGACTTAGCCGTCGACTGGAAATTTGGCGAAGGTATGATGGCATCATTCGAAGCGATCTATGGAAAAGATATCAACGCTGTAGTACATCGTAACTATGATATGCTGCCTCCTTCAGAAAAATTGAGTGGCGCTGATAACCGTGCCATTTTTGGTGGTTTCAACGAAACTCACATATATGCTTCATCAGCTGACAACATTGGTTTTCTGGACGCAGGTTACATAGTTCTTGATAATGTTAAAGAAGGACATCAGCTTAGTCTGACAGGCAAAATAGCCAGAGACTGGACTTCAGGTTTGCATATCGACCTGGCATACACCTACCAGGACTCAAAGGATTATACTTCCATTCCTGCTGAAATTGCCGCTGATGCTTTTCAACGCAATCCTGTTGTTGGCAATCCTAATCTGCCACAGCTTTCATGGTCGAGGTATGGTTTGCAACACCGTATAATTTCGAGTTGGATGTATACAACAGATTACAATTCAAAATCAACAGCTTCTACTTTCGGGATGTTTATCGAAGTAGGCAAAGGAAACCGGTATTCATATACCTATGCCGGCGACCTGAACCAGGATGCTATCGTAAACAACGATTTGTTGTATGTACCTGCCAACGCTTCAGAGATTAACTTTGGAACTATAGATGCCGAGGGCAACGGAATTACTGCTGAAAATGCAGCAGCTCAATGGACAGCACTTAGCGCATTTATTGACCAGGATCCATATCTGAAAACCCGCAAAGGTCAGTATGCTGAACGTAATGGAGTTACTTTGCCATTTTTCTCACAAATCGATTTCCGGTTTATGCAGGATTTTAATTTCAATGTGAAAGAAAGAAAGAACACCATTCAGGTATCACTTGATATTATGAACCTGGGCAACCTTTTATATTCAGGTTATGGTGTGCGTCAGCTTTTACGTACTACCAATCCTATAAAAGTTAATGGGTTAGATAATAACAACGTACCTTATTACCAATTTGATACCAACCTGCAGGATTCCTATGTTGATGACTTCTCGACCCGTTCGAAATGGCAGATTCAATTGGGGATACGTTACATTTTGTAAAAAAAAGAAGGTGGTGTTTTATAGTCGGGGCGCGACGTGAAGTAGCGCCTCCAATTATAAAAATCCGTAAAAGGCCATTTATCGCAAGGTAAATGGCCTTTTTCAAAAGCCTGACCCATATGGAAATGCTTACATTTGTGAGATAATACCTGAACTTTTGCGATACTCAATTTGTAAGAAAGATGATGGATAAGATTAACAATATTCTTTTTGACCTCGACGGAACTTTGACCGATCCCAAAGAAGGGATTGTAAATTCAATAGTGTTTGCTCTCAATAAGCTTGGTTTACAAGAAAATTTCATAGCCGAACTTGATACTTTTATCGGGCCACCACTCAGAGAATCTTTTTTGAAAAGGTATAATCTCACAAACGAACAGGCTGACAAAGCGATGTTATATTACCGGGAGTATTTTTCCATGAAAGGGATTTATGAAAACAAGATTTACCCTGGAGTAAAGGAATTGCTGAAATCATTATGCGGGCACCATTATAAACTATTCGTTGCTACCTCAAAGCCCACCGTATTTGCTGTTGAAGTTCTCAGGCACTTTAAAATCGAGAGTTTTTTTAACGAAATTGTCGGGAGTAACCTTGATAATTCAAGAACAGACAAAACAGAAATTATTTCTTACGTCATCTCTGCATTTGGGTTGCAGGCAAGTAATTCAATTATGGTTGGTGACAGGAAACACGATATAATCGGAGCAAAGAACAATTCGATGAAAACTATTGCTGTAACCTATGGATATGGCTCATCCGGAGAACTTTTATCGCATCAGCCTGACTTTATTGTAAATAGCTGTAAGGAGATTGAAGCTCTTTTTATAAAATAAAATTTTCCGAAAAGAAACTGCTTAAGCCCTAAATCTGAGATTATCTAATTATTAAAGTTAGCGGTTGGTTTGAGAGGGCGGCCAGTAGTGTTGTATATTTACCTCCAAAATACAGTATTGATCCCAAAACATAAAACTACCGCGAATAATAGGGTTCACATCCATCAATTGAAGCTAATGTGAAGCTAGACAGGTAATCCTGATTGCAATAATTGATATGAATTGAAATATGAAGAAAAGTATAAAAATAATCGGATTTGACGCCGATGATACCCTTTGGGTTAATGAACCCTTTTACCGGGAAACAGAGAAGCAGTTTGCCCGTATTGTATCACCTTATTACGCTGAAAATGAGATAAACGACGAATTGTTCAAAACTGAAATGAGGAACCTTGCCTTGTATGGTTACGGAGCTAAATCATTTGTCTTATCGATGATTGAAACCGCTTTGCGATTGTCGGGAAATAAGATTACGGCTATTGAGATCAGTAAAATTATCGAAATTGGAAAAGCCCAGCTTAATCTGCCTATTGAACTTCTTGATGGTGTAGAAATGGTTTTGCAGAAATTACAACCACACTACAAATTGATTTTAGCCACCAAAGGCGATTTATTAGACCAGGAACAAAAACTACAAAAATCGGGACTGATAGAATATTTTCACCACATCGAAATCATGAGCGATAAACATGAAAACAACTACCGGAAACTTATAAAGCGCCTTGATATTGAGCCACAGGATTTTGTAATGATCGGGAACTCAATAAAATCGGATATTCTGCCAGTTATAAATATTGGAGCCAGAGCAATTCACGTTCCCTATCATACAACCTGGCAGCACGAAAATGATCATGAAGAGACCGATAACAGCAAATTTATAACTGTAGAAAAGCTAACTGAAGTACTTAACATTCTGTAGTCATGTTTACACAACTGAATATTGAAAATTGGAACCGAAGGGAACACTTTGCCTTTTTTAACCAATTCGACGAACCCTTTTTCGGGATCACGGCCGAAATTGATTGTACCAATGCCTATCAGATTTGCAAAAACAAATCTTTGCCGTTTTCCTTATACTGTCATTATCAGGCGATAGCTGCAGTGAACCAAACCGAAGAATTCCGATTCAGGATCAGAAACGGCGAAATTGTAATTTTCGATAAAATACACGTTACCACTACAATAGGAAGGGATGATACTACTTTTTCCTTTTCATTTATTCCTTTTACGCAATCATTAAATGAATTCATTGATCTGGCTAAAATAGAAATTGAAAGGATTAAAAGCTCATCGGGCTTAGGAGCCAACGAGAGTACAGGAAGGCTTGATGTAATTCATTTTTCAACTGTTCCCTGGATTAGATTTACAGGAGTAACTCATCCTCAAAACTTCCACTATAAAGATAGTATTCCTAAAATAACCTTTGGTAAGTATTTTCTCAGGAACGAAAGAATGATAATGCCGGTTGCTGTAAATGTACATCATGGATTAATGGATGCTTTCCATGTGAGCCGGTTTTTGCAGTTATTTGAGCAATTATTGAATGGAGAAAACATTTGAAGTTACCTTGTTTTAAAATAATTTTAGGCGCATTAAATTGATTTCTGTTTATTAAATCACAATAGGAAATATCCTGTTCATATTGAATTGTTCTTATCAGCCTGAGTATATTTTTGATTGATTTTCATTTCTCTTGATTTTGTCCAAATATCAGAATATCAAAGCTATGTATCTGGTATTTAATGATTTGATAACAGAAGAATAATATTTGTGTAATTATAATAATGGGATTCTGAAACAATAGGAATTTCTGTTAAATGATTAATATCATGATAATTCAAGTATTCCTGAGCAAAACTATTTAACTCCATCTCCGTTAAAAGAAAGTCATCTTTTTTGATGCTTTGTACCTGAGAACTATCTTATATTTGTTGATATTTACCAGTCTGTTAATCTATATATTCATTGAATTCCATATCAGCATGAACTTCTTCCAGAATTCTGTTCTTAACAAACACTTTAAAGCCCAGGATTCCCAGGCTATAAAAACTGCATATGCAAAGTTCTCTGCTCACTTTCTTAATCCTGAGATCCAGGAGAATATCCGCAATAGCAAGGAAGAACAGTACCAGGGTGAGTTCCTGATTGACCTTTTTGTAAATGTGCTGGGTTATACTAAAAATCCAAACCCTGGTTTCAATATTACAACTGAATACAAAAACGTAAAGGATAGCAAGAAAGCCGATGGTGCAATACTGCTATTACGCGGGGAGCATGCTCCCCGCGTAATAGCAGTTATTGAACTTAAAGGAACCGAAACAACTGACCTAAACCGTATCGAAGCCCAGGCTTTTGGCTATAAAAACAACCAGCCCGAATGCGTTTATGTAATCACTTCCAATTTCGAAAAGCTGCGTATCTATATTGATAATGCCATTGAGAATATAGAGTTTAACCTGTTTACTCTTACCGAAAAAGAATTTGAACTTCTCTGGCTTTGCCTGGCATTTGTAAATATTGAAAAAAACCTGGCTAAGCGGATAAAAGATGAATCCGTTAGCCAGGAAGATGTAATTACCAAAAACCTGTACAACGATTATTCCCTGTTTAAACGCGAACTGCATCAGAACCTGGTGGCACTTAATCCGGATCATGATCCGTTAACACTCTTTAAAAAATCACAAAAGCTGTTGGACCGGTTCCTGTTCCTCTTTTTTGCCGAGGACAGGCAATTATTGCCGCCTAATTCGGTGAGGCTTATACTGGATGATTGGCGCGATTTGCAGGATCGTGATGTTGAAATAGCCCTGTATGCCAGGTTTAAAAAGTATTTTGAATACCTCAATACCGGCTTTAAGGGAAAACGCTACGATGTGTTTGCATACAACGGTGGTTTATTTAAAACCGATGAACTGCTGGATGCTTTGAAAATTGAAGATGAGCTGCTTTACAGGCACGCCATGAAACTTTCCACTTACGATTTTGTAAGTGAAGTAGATGTAAATATTTTAGGCCATATTTTTGAAAACTCCCTGAACGAACTGGACGAAATAAAAGCACAACTCGAAGGGCAGCAGGTAGATAAAGCAAAAAGCAAACGCAAAAAGGACGGTGTTTTTTATACTCCAAAATACATTACTAAATATATTGTCGATAATACGGTTGGTAAACTTTGCACTGAGAAAAAAGCAGAAATCGGGCTGATTGAGGAAGAGTATATCACTGACCGTAAACGCTCAAAGAAAACCATTCAACCTTTATTTGATAAACTTACTGCCTACCGCACCTGGCTTTTACAACTTACCATCTGCGATCCGGCTTGTGGCTCGGGGGCGTTCCTGAACCAGGCACTCGATTTCCTGATCAATGAACATAAGTATATCGACGAACTACAGGCAAAGCTTTTCGGCGATGCCATGGTACTCAGTGATTTCGAAAAGAATATTCTCGAAAACAACCTCTTTGGAGTTGATATCAACGAGGAGAGTGTTGAGATAGCCAAACTCTCTTTGTGGCTTCGCACAGCCCAGCCTAACCGCAAACTCAACGATTTAAACAATAATATCAAATGCGGCAACTCACTGATTGATGATCCGGCTGTAGCAGGTAACAAAGCATTTAACTGGCGCGAGGAGTTTCCCAGGGTTTTTCCTGAAAAGGCAAAAAAGGCATGGCATATTACTACTGCCACACACAATTCGAGATATTCGCAACGGATGATCGACTATCATGTTCAGGTAGGCGATCCGGTATGGTTATCCGAAAAGGAAGAAATTATTGTAACGGAAACAATAGCTAAAATAGTTATTGAAGACAAGCTGAATGTAATGGCTTACAATATTTGTGGCGATCATATGCACATTGTAATGGCATGTGAGGATGAGGAACTGCCATCCATTATGCAGAAAATAAAAAGCATGAGTGCCCGCGCCTGCAATATTGCCATGGGGCGTACAATTCCCAATCCAGCGATGGAGAATGCTCCATCGCTGGATGTCAATACACGGCTTGAGAATGAAAGGGGAACCACCCAATTTCATCTTTGGACACAAAAGTTTGGCAGCAAGGAAATTGTAACAGAAGAGCAGCTCAGCAATACCATTGCGTATGTACAAAACAACCGCATAAAACATCATTTATCTTCACAATGTATTGATAACAGCGATGGAAAACATAACAGCGATGGAAAACATAACAGCGATGGAAAACATAACAGCGATGGAAAACATAACAGCGATGGAAAACATAACAGCGATGGAAAACATAACA
>CAIRMR010000039.1 GCA_903879715.1 uncultured Bacteroidales bacterium | reverse complement strand
CCCCAATATGGGGACGCTCACTCTCAATGGCTTAGTTGCTGCCGATCAGGTTCTTATTCCAATTCAATGTGAATATTATGCTCTTGAAGGTGTTGAGCAGCTTGAATTTGTGCTGGGATTGTTAGGAAAACGGTTCGGTAGAGCCCCCACTATACGTGTGCTTCTGACAATGTACGATGATCGTACAAATCTGTCAAGAGAGGTTGTTCACGATGTCATTAGCCATTTTAAAGACCGTGTTTTTTCCACCAAGATCCCTCGAAATGTTAAGTTAGCTGAAGCTCCTGCAAGCGGACTATGTATTTATCAGCACGCACCCACATCTCCCGGAGCACATGCCTATGCTGAGCTCGCCAACGAGGTGTTGTTAAAATGAGCCGAAAGTCAAATCCTCGTCAAACCAATGAAAAAACCCCAATAACGCGGATCATGGCAAACAGCCCCTACTCATCGGATACTATCGATGCCCTTTTCTCAAGGCCATCCACCCCATCAATTCCCCCGTGCACACAACAACCCTCAGCTCAACAATCTCAAGGAGACGAGACTGCATTTATCCAAACGGCGATGGATATCGGATTCAGAAACCCACGCATATCAGTATATTCCCCAATGGCAGCTGCAATACTTGAATACCTTGATAGAACGACTCCACAATTCTGTAAAAGTGAAATGGGGGCGAAACTCATGGATGATGCTCTAAAAAGAAAGTTCCCAGAGCTCTGGAACACAATCTCAGTAAAAGCAACAACAGAACTGGTCTGGATCGAACTCAACAAAAAACGTAGAAAATCCACCCTCATGCGGTAGGAAGTAGCAGATAATACCCACCGCTCCTACGTAATGCATGGTACACTAACCAAATGCATTCTTCAAATCTATTTCCAAAATATTTTAAAATTTTACCTATACCTAGATGAAGTAGTCAGGCCCCACCGATAGCTACCAGCTACCCCATCATCACAACTCTATCCACCAAAGAGTCCGGGTGATATATCGTTGGTTGATTAGATCCCGAAGCATCCGCACAATGTCGTGGCGTCATCGTATTCGGTATCGAAAATCTCACGAAGTGTTTTCTCCCCAAATCGAATGCCATCAAGAAGTTCACCCATCGTTGCATACGGCCCTAACTTAATACTTTCTTCGCTATGTTCTGTTACCTTGAGAAAATCGTGTGTCCAGTGTTCTGCTCCAGGTGTCAACGGTGAATAGGGCGCCACATCAAATAAAACCTTCTGGGTTATCCCTATATCTATATAATATCCCTCTATCCACCCAACCTTAGCAGCCCACTCTTGGGAGAGATACTCATGAATGCAACACGGAATTTTCTTATAGACAAACGCAAAGGTAAACCCACCCGCATTCCATTCCACGTGTTCCGCAGTCATTTTATATTTCCATTCCCGCTGATGATCCAAGATCCATTCCAGCGTTCTCCCCTCGATCTCATATGTCTTGATGAAGGTGGAAAAGTCGGTGAAGGTCGCAAGGACTTGTCGTTTTCTATCATCCCAAGGCATCAGATATTTAAGGGCTGGGCCATAGGTTGCCAATTCACCACTATAGACTGAGAGTCCGTAAGTAAGACCGTTATACTCAAACTCACGACACAACCATCTTTGTTGTATATCTGTCCGGTCTTCATTGAGGATCGAGAATGGTTTCTCTGGGTTATGGTATGAGGTGTATCGTTCCGGGGGACTGGTAGGATCGGTCATCAGAGATCACTTTTTTTGAACATTTTGAACGTGTGGTTTTTGTAATCGTAGTTTTTACACTTGTTGTTTTCCCAGAGTTCTTTGAACGCGTCGCCTAATTCAATTTCAGGTCTTGTTTGTTTAGTGTCTTTAATTCCTCGCGCAATGAGGTCGTGCCGCCACATATGTCGGTGGGGGAGTCCTTTTTTCTCTGGGCGTCCGGAAAAATCAATATCTTCTTGGGCTTTCCCGTCTTTGCCGTAATATCGGATCTGTTTGGGGCAGCCATTGTCTTTGTCAATCTTGTCTCCAAAGAGGAGACGACATGAATACGGTTTGTATTCCATAGCACGAATGCTCTTATCGATTATGT
>CAIRMR010000038.1 GCA_903879715.1 uncultured Bacteroidales bacterium | reverse complement strand
CAAAACCCCTTCGGGATTTTTTTTGAAAAACTTATCAATGTTCCGACAAGAAACCTCTAAATTTACCTTTTAGAAAACCACGAAAAATGGTCAACCTATTTCAGTATAAGACATAGTATTCTGGAAGAATCAGGCAGCGACTACAAAGATTGTGGTTAACCAGGGATCGAGCAGGTCGGGAAAGACTTACTCGATCCTTCAGCTTTTGATCATTGTTAAAGCGAATGAGGAAAAAGATGCTGTGTTTACCATTGTCCGGAAAACTATGCCGTCGCTGAAAGCGTCGGCAATGAGGGATTTCTTTGAGATACTGAAGAATGAGGAATTGTATGATGAGAAATTCCACAATAAGACTGAGAATACTTACATGCTCAACGGGAACCTGTTTGAGTTCGTTAGCCTGGACCAGCCTCAGAAAAAGAGGGGTGCAAAGCGGACCTATCTTTTTATCAATGAAGCAAATGAATTGAGTCTTTAAGATTGGATTCAGCTGTCGATTAGGACAGAAAAACAAATCTTTATTGACTACAATCCGAGTATGGATGAGCACTGGATTTACGATCTTGTGATTCCGAGGAAGGATTGCACATTTATTCAATCTACTTACCTGGACAATAAAGAGTTTCTGCCGGCAGAAGTAGTGAAAGAAATTGAGCAACTGAAATATGTTGATGAGAATTACTGGCGGGTTTATGGGCTTGGGCTCCCGGGACAAATCAAAGGTTTGATTTTTACGAATTGGGAACAGTGCGAAGCATTCCCAACCGAGTGCAAGTGGGTGGTTTACGGGATGGACTTCGGTTTTAGCAATGACCCGACAGCGTTAATAAAAGTAGGTTTGTGCGGTGGTGATCTTTATCTTGATGAATTGATTTATAACCGGGGACTGACTAACCAGGATATTGCCCGGTGGATAGGTGAATTGGGTTTGAAATGGACGGATGAAATTATCGCAGATAACCAGCCGAAGTGCATTTACGAGATTAAGAAAGAGGGATTTAATGTGTTGGCGACCTTCAAAGGAAAGGACAGCATTTTAGCCGGTCTAGATATTATGAAGAGGTATAATATCCATATTACGAAAGGATCAGTAAACCTGATAAGGGAGTTTAAGAATTATAAATGGAAAGAGGACCAGGCAGGAAAAGCAACCAATGAACCGATTGATAAATTCAATCATGGGATCGATGCGGTGAGGTATGTGTGTTTGGCAAAGGTGATGGTGAACAGGAAGAGGATGGTGAAGGTGGGGAGGGTTTAGGGAGTGAATAACGAATAACGAATAGTGAATAATGGCTAAGCACACGCGACTGAAATAAGTCGCGCGAACGGGGGAGCAACTTGTCTTTACCTTAAGGCGCAACAACAATCCGGAATCCTAAACCAGCACCGGGAACATTAGGGTAGTTTCCAATTCGGATAGCAGAGCGGCACCCCTTTGCGTCGCGGTTTCCACTTCCTCCCCGACGGACACGTAATGTGCCTGTTAAGGGACCGGTAGGATTATTTTGAGGGGTAATGGAATAATTACCATACCAGTCGCTGCACCATTCCCAGACATTACCATGCATATCATGCAATCCATAAGCATTTGCCGGGTACATCCCTACTTTCTGGTTTGTGCTTGGAGCATTTGTATTTGTGTTTGTACAAGTTCCATATGGGAATGCCCAATCATAATTGGCTTGGGTATTACTTAAACAAGCACCAGTATTAAAGGGTGTTGCAGTATTAGCACGACAGGCATATTCCCACTCAGCTTCAGTAGGTAACCGTCCTCCAACAAAAGTTGCAAACTCAGTCGCACCATACCAGGTCACTAAATTAGCAGGGTAGCTCTCGTAACCTGCCACAGGTATCCATTTACCATTGGTGTAATGTAACCCCCAATCATATTTACCACCCTTACTTGAATAAATTAAGGTATCGTTTGGATAAGTGCCGGCAGGATATAGTCCATTCTCGCCTATACTTTTAGCATTTAGAAATATAGCATACTCTGCATTGGTTATCTCGTATTTACTCATTCTAAAAGCGCTTAACGTAACCTGGTGTTGAGTTTCATCTTCATATCTATTTACTTCTGTTATTGGGCTGCCCATTGTAAATGATCCGGCAGGTATATTTACAAACGTAATGTTAGTGGGAACAAAATCCCTCAGGCAACGAACAGAGAATCCCGCTGCCCCATATTCGTCGTCTCTGTCTAAAGCGCCATCCAAGTAGTTCACGCCCCGCATCCAGCCGATAAACGGATAATCGTTGGCTGTAGCACTCCACCAGGCTCCGGCCATTCCAATGTCGTAGAACATACCATCCTCTATTTCACGTTGGCCTCCCGGAAGAGCTGTAAAACCGGTTTCGTTAGTGGCTCCGCCATTGGGGCTTAACCATTCGATAGGGCCTGCATCTTTTAGTTTGCCACCGGCAATGTCCATGCCCCCTAAATATTCTGTAAGTGTTTTCCATTCAGCATCAGAAGGCACATGCCAGCCTACGGGCGCGAGTTTAGCTGTATTTACAGCAAACCCGTTATACAGGGCACCGTAGGCGTGTTTATTTGAAATATCATTGTTGTACCAACAATAGCCGGGTGTTGTTAATTCAGCCCAGGCAGAGGGTGCAGTTACCTCCGGTATGAAAGTGCCATCGTTGAATTTGGTGGTTTTCAGGTTTTCGAACATCCATACTTGTGTGCCTATGGTAACTATTGCATAGTTGTTATTATCAGCATCATTGCATGCTGCAAAATTGAAAGATATGGTTTTGCTGCTTGTTGGCACATCGGTCACAACAGTGCTATACTTGCCTGTTGTACTCATAAAGAGTAAGCGGTCAACTCCTGTAAAGTTCATATCTATAATAGCTTCACCATTTTTGAGATGGTTTTCTTTGGTGTTCTTAATGGAAGAAGTATATTCAATACCAGCATTACTGTTCTGATAGTTCATACTCACCAATTTTGTGGAATAGTTATAATTTTTACCGGTAATTTTTAAAAGATACATGCCTTGTCTTACGCCAGTAACACGAAAACTGTGAGTTCCGGGTGAGAGCAATTTGTTAAACTGATAAACAGTTTTTCCAGATAAATCAACAATGCGGATAAGCGCATCGCCATTCTCCGGAGCAAAGAATGTCAGGAATGCCTGTCCGTCCATTGGATTTGGATATAACTGCATAGTCTCATTATTCCTGTCCAACTTCCCAATTCCCACAAATGGGGCCAGATGTAAAATATCACCCCCTTTCAGGGTGACAGAATCACCGCTTGTTAAGTTATAAACTTTTACATTGCTGACAACAGTGGTATCACCTGTCCCTGCAAAACTAATCATATAGTCCTGTGCGTGAACTTGAAACATAGCTAGGAAAAGGAAAAGGATAGAGGTAGATTTCTTCATAGCTTTAGATTTTGACGTTAATTTGGATATTTATTTAAAATGAACGAGAAAAAGTAAACCAAGCTGATATATATCATATGTAAATATACAAAGAAATGCACAAATCGGTTCGATATAGTGGTTTTTTGTACTGAATGGGCTTATTTGATTATAAAAAAGCCGGGACTGCCGGGCTGAAAAGGGATGATTTTTTTTTAGCATGCATAAGGATTTTCAGTGCCCATATAAACAGCTTCATCAGCTGCAGCTGAGAGGAATTGTCGATACTCGGATTCGCCACAGGATTTGCAGTTTAGTCTGCCATCGGATGGTATGTTTGCCTGGCGAAGGTGATGGTGAACAGGAAGAGGATGGTGAAGGTGGGGAGGGTGTGAGGGAATATATGGGTAGCAGGATATGAGAAATGTATTACTCACTATAAAAGTGTAAGGAATTAGATATGCACTTACACTTTCTAATTACTGAATAGGATTATTCCTGGCAGTAATTTTTACGTGTTCCAACCCCTCCAATAATAGTATTATGAGGGGATTGTGAACGAAAAAATACTCATTCAAATTGTCAGTTTAACTGTTAATCATTTTTAATGCATTGTAAGATTAAATCCCAACTATTGCACTGTAAGAATTGTTTTAACCACTGATCCTTTTCATTTCCCCCGCCATTCCTCCACCTACTGCATTCCCTCCATATTTTGATTCATAACTATGTCCGCATAATCCTTTGTTTTGGTTTTTAAAATCTTGCTTTAACCAATAGTTTCCTGTTCCACTTTCATCTTCATAAAAGACCTGAAGCCACCCTTTTTCAATGTAACATTTAGTTATAATTGTATTTCTGTCAAAATTTTTGATTTTGATAACAAATTGGTCATTTATATCCGAATATTGAATATCAAATTCAATAATTTCATCTTTTACCCATTTGCCTGGCAAGCCATATTTTAATGAATTTTCCTTTTTTATAAAACTATCGCCTCCTATTATTAATTCTCCTTCTTCACTAACAATTACTCTTATATTTCCTAATTCCCCACTTATTTCTAAAATGCCGTCGACTATTTTCCCAGCATATGATTTATTGCTATTTTCATAGGCAACTAAAAAAATATCACCTGATTTTTCAATTCTTATATTTATTGTTTCTGTATTGCTATCAATCCAGCTACCAATATATTTTGAATCAATTGATTGGTTACAGGAGCAAAGAATATAATTAAATAGAAGAAACAATGCGAGATGTGAAAAAATTTGACTTTTCATTTTTCTAAATTTGGAATTTCTTATTCAATAGGCTTTTCAGGTGCACCCCGTTTTTTTTATGGTCTCTGGATTCCACTTGTTATTCCTAAAGTTAACTTTTTTAGTGGTCTTCTTCTTTGAGTTTTAATCTATATTTGGCTTTATCACCCATTGAATGAAAAAGATTTGGTAACATTAATCCTTAATGCAACGGACAGAAAAACCAGATTCCTTGAAGAAGCTACCATCCCTACCTAATAAACTATAACCGTAGTTCAAAAATCGAACCCAAGAATCATCATCTTCATTTTCTGTTGAACTCCACCACAAACCGGTCTTGTTAATATTACTGAACATCCCACTGTTGCTACGAAAACCACCCAAACGGGTGGTGCCAGTTTCGTTTTTAGCATCCGTTTTTGGACTTGACCAAAGCCGAATTTCAGCTGCATTTATGTCTTGACCGGCTGATATTATTTCTGCAAGGTAATTGGTTAAAGTTGTCCATTCCGCATCAGAGGGAACATGCCAGCCTTTAGGAGCAAGTTTACCCGTATTTACTGCGTGCCAATTGTATAAAGCACCAGATGTGCTTTTATAGGTAGCATCGTTGTTATACCAACAATAGCCGGGAGTTTTATCATTTTTCCATTTAGAATCGTTGGTTACATTTGGAATACTCTTACCGTCATTGTATTTTGTAGTTTTAAGGTTTTCTGTCATCCATATTTGAGCACCAATTGTAACAGTTTCATAAACATTCCCATCAATATCTATAATTGTATGGCTTTTATCTTCGGTTATTATCACATTATTCGCAGATGAATATTGAGGTTTTCTTTTAATAATTGGACAATTCTTTGAATAATCTACAAGTTTCCCGTTTTCATAATAAGAAAAATAATTATCAGAATATGTCCATTTAGAAATTGTTCCGGATTTTAAGCATCTACCATCTTCGGACCACATATAATCGCAGCCATCCTTTTTATCATAGATATAATTTACTTCTTCCTGTTTGTCTCCATTAGGATACCAGGACTCATACATACCATGTTTTACTCCTCTGACATAGTTAGCCTGTTCGCTTAATTGTCCATTTTCGTAAAACCATTGAAATGAACCATTATTAGTCTGCAAGTTGACAGAAAAATTACCTATCATCTTCTTATTTCCACTATTATAATAATCAATAACAGGATTATCTATTTTTCCGGCTTTGTAATTAATAATTCGATAAAAACTTGCTGCCGAATTATTTTCTTTTGATAGTTCTAACCCGTTAGTATCAAAATAAATCTTTTCTTGCCCATCTTTGATTTTTATGCCATTTACTTTATCATAGAAATCAACATCTGGTGTTATGATTTGTAAAATGCCTGCATCACTAAAAATAGAAATCTTATGAATATATAAAGTCAAAACATATTGGTCCGATTCGTCTTTTAAGTTCATAATAGAATATTCTATTTTGGACAAAACTTTTCTATTTATGACTCCATTTGATGCCTTTCTTTTTTGAGTAAATGCAGCAGCTTCAGTTTCGCCCATTTTTAATTCTTTTTGAATATAAGAAGCGTTGAAAACCTTGGCTTTGAAGTTATGGTAACTATATGGTTGAATATTCGTTGGGTTTAATTGTCCAAAGTATTCAGGATATTCAATTAATAATGGAAAGAACTGTTTTTGAAAATTATATGTCCCAAAATCAATAATTTTTGTTATCACATAACGTGTTGTAAAATCAAAATTTTCTAAATCATTTGAATATTCTGTTTTGCTACTGTTATAAAATTTAGAATATCCAAATTCGTCATTTTGATTAAGCTGGTATTCACTTGGTTTAGTGATTTTTAAATATGCTCTGAAGAACTGTTCATCAAGAGAATAATTGTTAACTTTCATAAAAGAAAGAAGAGCATTTTTGTCATTAAGAGTATTTTGTTGAGCATTACAATTATTCTGAAGAACTTGATACGCGATTATTGTTAAAATAAGTTGTATCCAAGTGAATTGTTTTTTCATATCATTAATTTTAAAGTTGAATGAATAATTAAGCATTTATGATATTCCCCAAAAAGTGTTACCAAGAATATATGTTTAAACTAAAAGGTTTTATTTTCCTCCTTTTAAAATTTCATTTACCATATCATTACTAGTTTTGTTTTGATCTGATTGGAGTTGCCATCCTCTATCGAATTTTTTAAAAATCAGCTCACCAGTGATTGGATTATCTAAAGAATATTTGATGTAGCTTATTTTGCTTAAAGTACGTGCAACCGGAGTAATATTTGTTGCTTTTAGACTAAATCGTACCATAGCTGTTTGGGATTCTTTTTGAATAGAAATTCCTGTTATCTGATCAAATTCCAAATCATTCGTTTTAAACATGTATTTACCCGAACCTGAATCTTGTCCTAAATAATATGGTGTACTAGTCTCGGTTGGGAATAAATACAAACTTGGATCAGTTAAGGCACCATGATATTCAATATTGTATATTATTAATCCATCTTCCTGCAAGGCATCAAGCCAAGAGGTCGCGCCCCAACCTAATCCAATCTCTTCACTATAACTTTTAGGTAATTCTAAGGTTTTTTTTATTAAATCAATGGCTTCATTGTTCTCTAGTTTTATCTGATTACAACTTGAGAACATTACTAATAGTAATAGGATGAAAATTAATTTTATTTTTTTCATTTTATAAGATTTATAAATTTCTACTCTACTGATTTTTATTGATTGTCTAACTTTTTAATGGTTTATATGCTCAAATTGATACTTTATTCTAAATTACAGATAGTTTTTAAAAGATATTTTATGTTATAATTCTTTTTCTGTATGTTCAATATAATTACTATTCAGTTTAAAGAGAAAGGTATTTTTGATCTGAATTTAACTGATTTATTGTTGCTTTAAAAATACAAAATTTTTTATTTGATGCAACATTCGATTAAAGAAAATGTCATAAAAGAAAAAAGCCCAGGAACACTGGGCTGAAAGTTTGATGATTTTTTGTTCAACAGGCGAATGGATTGCCGATTTGATTGTAAACATCTTCATCAGCTACGGCAGAGAGAAACTGACGGTACTCAGATTCTCCGCATGATAAACAATAGAGTTTGCCATCAGATGGCCAATAATATGCTGCTGTACCTTTTTTAAGAGTTGTTCCACATTCTGCACATTTGCCGGTATACATGACGGTAAGAGGGCGAGGATCGTTGAAGTACTTTTTCATTTTTATAGAGATTTAAGATTAGGGTTAAGATTGCTTCACTGCGTTCGCAATTACTACCGTTAAATACGGTGAAATACGGATTTTTTAATGCGTTTGTATCCAGGTGGATGCATAAGTGCAGAATTTTTCGGTGTTGGATTCATCGAGGGAGGCGAAGAATTTTAGGATGGCATTAGCTGAGGCATAGCCTTCGGATTTGCAGAAGCCAGTGAATTTGGCTTTGAGGTGCACTTCCATCCAGGGGGTGTCGGACCATATTTGTTCGATAAAATCTGAAGGGATGTTGTAAACAAACCGGAAGGTTTTGTTGATAATTTCGGATTGTGTCATGGGATTTGGATTTTATGGTTTGAAAAAACTCACCCCCTTCCCCTCTCTTTGAAGAAAAGAGAGGGGGGCGAGTCAGATTATCTATAAAAGGAAGGACAGGTGCGGTAATTAGCGAAAAGTGCCTTTTTAGCTTCGCTAATTAGCAGGAGATTGCGGTGGTAGTTCTTTTCGTGTTGATCGAGAATCTTGAGAGCTTCGACGGTTTTTTGAAAATTGGCCATGCTGGACTGGGCTTTTTCGGATGCGTGGTTAATTACCTGGTTCAGATCACGAAGATGAATGAAGGGAATCACGGACCCGGATAGATACGGGTGAAATGTTTTCGATTGCCAGAGTCCGAAGCAGAGCCAGAAATTATGGTCCTTTTCTTCCTGGCTTTTGGCATTGAAGGTGAAACAATTGGGGCAGGGTTGCTCCAGGGGTTTGCCGCTGTTCATGCCTTTGTTGAGGATGAAAAAGGCGAAAGGGCTTCGCACCTGGTCGGGGTTGTAAGTGGTGATTTTCTGCATATTGAAAGTTTTTTGGAGGTTATTCCGATCTTTCCTTTAGCGCCCCTTCCACAAATTTTTTAGGAAAAAAAGAAAAGGAAAAAAGAAAAAAAGGAAGCAATCCTTCCCTAATGGCACGCAAGGAAAATCAAGTGCGCGATACGGCTTTTTTTTAAATGAAATAACCTGATCGGAATGAGCCAATCAGGTTATTTAAAAAAAAACGAACGCGGCTCAGCCTGGACTGCAGCGAGAGATTAGGATAGGTAAAGGGAAACATGATGCTGCAGGCCAGCACTTGAATTTCCTGAGTACCATAGTATCTTCGTTTCCTTTTTTTTGTTTTCCTTCTTTTTCTAAAAAATGTCCTCTTTTGTCCTAGATCAAAAATAATCTGGACGGAGGCAATGAATATGCAAGCTCTAAATAAAATCAGGTGGTGTCGTATTTGTTACATGGGATAATGCTGAAGGAAAAGGGCAGCGCAGGGCAGTATAAATGAGACGGCAATACATTTAAAAAATGAGCAAGACATTGCCGGTGAATAAATACTGCCTGGGTAGTGATCAAAGTATTTGCTTCCCTGATTATTTATAAAATTATTATATTTGTGTCTTCATTTTTAACATATACGGATCTGGCTTCATTGCTGGAAATTAGAATCGTTTCATTTTTAGCATATTCGGAGCTGGCTTCATTGCAGGGAGTTAGCTCCGTTTCATTTAAAGGTAATAGTATATGCTTTAATTTATACTGAACGCTGTGGCTTGTGCATATGACTGACTGGAGGGAGCTGCACATACAAATACCGATTGTACTTGTGGTGCTTAATAGCTAAAGATGCTCGTTAACCGGGAAGTGGGAAGGTTTTAGCAGCTTGCCTGGATGGACGGACGGGTTACGTTGTGAGGGATTTTCGTGCTTGACGGACGCTGTGGCTTGGCATGTGTGGAAGGAAGCGTCCGGCGAGCCGAAAAAAGGTGCGAGGGCAGTAACCTGGCTGCCAGACAGGTGTGCTGCTGTGGGTTTGCGAAAGTGATTGGACGATGACGACGATGGAGGACGACGCAGTGAAGGCATCCTTGACGGCTGGCTGGTGAAGCATTCTTAAAAGCTTAGCCGACGAAGGAGGCTTTGCTTTATGCGTGGGAGTTATGAAGGGGTCGCTGATGCTTCGGCTGCGCTCAGCATAAACGCGGCGGAGCGCCGGGAAGCGTCCCCGGAATAACGACCGAACCTGCCAGACTGAAAGGTGACGAAACAAGGAGGACGTAAGAGGAGGAAGAGGACAATTGCTTGCAGCAACATGGCAAGTGGGTTGGGTACTCAGATTGCTGCCCGTCACTTGTAGAACTGACTTGTAAACAGAATACTCACCGACTTGTATGCTTGTACAACCGGAAAGTGCGGTGGGATTTAGCAGCTGATGGTTAAGCGTAACGTACTAAACATAATTTGGCTTGTTGACTAATGCTACCACAGGCATTAACCATTTGCTGCTGT
>CAIRMR010000037.1 GCA_903879715.1 uncultured Bacteroidales bacterium | reverse complement strand
CGCTTCGGACGTTTCTCCGGCCTGTTTTTTTCGAGGATTGTAAGCACATATTTTACGGAAATTTCCTTGCCGTTCCGATCGATGTAGTTGGCGGATATCTCATCGGCTATCTGCCTGTCAGAGGAATCGAGATAAGGCTTGCCATCGACAAGCATTTCACGCATAAGCCTGTAGAATATATCAATAAAATAATTGAGCTTTCCATTGATCTTCTTTTTAAAAACTGGCTTCGAATTGCCGTTTTCGAGGTTCCGTTTCAGTGCTTCTTTATGTCGTATTTCTTCAATTTTGCTCAGACGATCAATTTCGGATTGGCAAAGAACATCGAAAGAGTCTTGTTTTGGGTTTATGTATTTGTTCTGGTCCTGGTTGTAGTCATATATCTGACCATGCAGGTAAGTGATCCTTTCCTCAAAGGTTTTGAGTGAGTCACTGAATGCATGCACTTCCGAGAAATTGTATTCCTTACCGACAGAAAAACCACTGACGGTTACTTTCATATCCTCAGTGCGTTTTTTAACCAATATGCTTTTTAAATCCTTACGTTGAAAACCAAATTCAGAAATCAGTTTGGAACGACGGTGGCGAAGATCTTCGTTGTTGAATGAACAGGCATTATCTTTAACAAGTTTTTCAAGTGTGTTGAGCCATTTTTCAGGGTCCTTGACTAGCTTGCACTGGTACTCGAGGAAGGCGGGTAAATCGGATAGTCCGATGCGCAGGATCTTATTAAAGAGAGCCTGGCAGTAATCCGCCATGGTGAAACCGGCGGTAAGGAGGATGACATGATCAGAAGAGCTTCTGTTCCGCGATCTGGAAAAAGGGTGCTCTTCAAACTGAACTAGTACAAGAGGTTGATTTTCGGATAGCATATTGATATATTAAAAAGTTAGAAGGCTTTTAATAACAATGATTGAAAGAGGATAACAAGATAATAACCTGAGCTTACACGAGGCCTAAATAATTTGACATTTCAAGAAATAATTTTGGAAATATCAGCAGAGTTGCAATGTATAAAATTAGGAAAGTCAAGTTGAAAGGAAAAGAAAAAAAGAGCAATAGAAGGCAAAAGATATTAACAATAATTTGTTTAAAATATATTCCTGAATAGCTGAATCAGATGAATAAAATTCACAGTTTTTCACTATATTTGTAGTACGTAACAATGCCGCCAAAGCAAAAACAGGAAGGAAAATCCTGAGTTGGAAGATCGTTGGAAGGATGTGGTAATTGTTCTATAATGCAATACAGATAAGGGATATAGAGGGAGGTTAAATGAGCCTGTCTCTCCGCTTTTTAAGAAAGCATTTTAACGCGAACCACTGTAAACAACTGATTTACAGTGGTTTTTGATTTTAGGGAAAAGCGTGAAAATGTCTAAAAAAGCATATTTGGAGTTGCTAAATCGGCGGACATTTTCAAAAGCTACCAATGTCCGCCGATTTGGGTTCTTATGCGCTGATTAGCAGAATGATGCGTTTTAACTTATTGCTCGATAATCCTATTTTTGTTAACCTAAAATGACACAAAATGAGCCGAGCTACATGTACTGTCCTCTACTACATTAACAGGGGAAAGAAATTAAAAACGGGGGAAGCACCCATCTATTCACGTATTACAGTAAACAAACAAAGGGCTGAATTTGCCATCGGCAGATACATCGATCCTGACTGCTGGAACCAGGACGATTGCAAAGCGACCGGCGGATCTAAGGAGGCTAAAGAGATAAACTCTTACCTGGGATTGATAAGAGCTAACCTGCTTGTTAAAAAGAGAGAATTGGAAGAAGATGGAAGAACCGTTACTGCCATTGATCTCAAACACACCTACTTGGGAATTGAAGCTGAAGAGAAAACGATCCTGCAAATTTTCAAGGAGCACAATGACAGGGCTGAAGGTCTTGTGAATAAGGATTTTGCTGCTGGAACCGTAGAACGATATCAAACTTGCTTCAAGCATGTCAAAGCGTTCATACAGAAAAAGTACAAACGACCTGATTGCAGGATTTCAGAAGTGAATCATATGTTCGTGACTGAATTTGAGTACTACATGAAAACAACCAGAAAATGTTGCAACAACACTACAGTGAAATACATCAAGAATTTCAAGAAGATTGTGCGGATTGCCTTAGCTAATGGTTGGCTAAAAAAAGATCCATTTGTGGGAATCAAATACCGGCTTGATGATGTGGACCTTGCCTTTTTGACGGAGGAAGAATTGAAAATTATGATGACCAAACAGATCGGGATCGAACGACTTGAAGTGGTAAGGGATACTTACCTTTTCTGCTGCTTTACCGGTCTTGCATTTGTTGATGTGCAGAGCCTAAAATATTCCGATTTGGAGAACCGGAACGGAAAGCTTTGGATGAAAAAAAGAAGGCAGAAGACAAAGAATCTCTGCACTGTCCCACTGGTAGAAGCAGCAGTGCAACTTATCGGCAAATACCGGGAAAACGTTTATTGCATTGCGAACAGCGTAGTGTTGCCAGTGATTTCGAACCAAAAGATGAATGCCTACCTGAAGGAGATCGCGACAATTTGTGGTATAAAGAAGCACCTAAGCACGCATACGGCCAGGCATACATTTGCCACGACCGTGACACTTTCAAACCAGATTTCAATTGAAGTTGTTTCGAAAATGCTTGGACATTCGAGTATCAATATGACAAAAAAGTATGCTCGGGTTGTAGATGAACTTATCAATAAAGACATGCAGAAACTTGAGAATAAATACAATCTTATTCTGAAAAATGAGAGTTAAAATTAGGCCAGGCGAGTTTGTTTTTTTTTCCTGCATTTTTCTTCCTGCTCAACCTCGCAGGAAGAAGTTTGTTTTAGGGAACCAATCAATATATCTTGATTTTGTGGCTTTTCTGAAAACCTCCTTCAACCCTATACATCTCAGCCAATTTATGAAAACTAAAAGGTTGGATACAAAAAAAACATTGATGGCGATTCAAAAAAATAAGAACGACGCATCCTGAATAACTGGCAGAAAACAAGAGTTTCATCCATGAAGCGAAGACGCAGCCACTTTTCATATCCACAATCTTTAGCTGTTTTATGCAAATGAGCAGCAAACAATCCTGAATGTTGACATTTATCACATAGAGCCACCCCTGGTTAGACTTTTTTATGTGATGTTTTAAGCCGACAGGCAATAAATAAATCCACGTTTATTTTGTCCTACTGCACCCTAACGCTTACTGTTCATTATCATTTCTTAGAATTCAACATCCTCGTGATGTGTGAATTATGCAAATCATTTATTTAATTGTGTAACACTGACAGCAAGAAAACAAGGAACCTTTGCAAGAGCCTTAAAAGACATATTTGAAAGACAAATCACACTGATGTACACCGAAAAAAAAATTGTTGCAAGAGTAGTAGATGCCGGTAAGGAATATAAAGCTGGTGATACAGTAATTACTGCCTTGCAGGCAAGTTCTGTTGAATTAAAATCCGGGGAACTGATGCTTATTCTTGGCCCTTCCGGTTCCGGAAAAACAACTCTGCTTTCACTATTCGGCTGTGTAATTTACCCGAGCTTTGGAGAAGTATGGATTGACGGAATAAAAGTAAACGAACTCAGTGAAAAGAAGCTAGCTGATATAAGGCTTGAAAAAATTGGTTTTGTTTTTCAGAAATTCAATTTAATAGCCCCTCTTACTGCTCTCGAAAACGTAATGATGCCATTGATACTTCAAGGTGCCTCTGATAAAGAGGCAAAAGATAAAGCAACCGCTGCCTTGGTAAAAGTAGGTATGGGTGATCGTATGAAGAACCTTTCGAATGATCTGAGTGGCGGACAGCAGCAACGTGTAGCTATTGCGAGGGCTTTGGTAATAAACCCCGAAATAATGCTTTGTGATGAGCCAACTGCTTCGCTCGATATAGCAAGTGTGGGTGTTGTGATGGAGGAACTGAAACAACTTGCCAAACAAGGAAAGGCAGTTGTAGTTGTTACACACGACACACGACTTGAGCCCTTTGCCGACCGAATAGTTTACGTGCTTGACGGCGCTATAGTTAATAAACCAGCGGCAAAGGCAATTACTCATAAATAAAAATTCCAGTGATGAAAAAAGGTTTCTATGTTTTAATAGTGTCATTATTTTTTATTTCATGCAATAAAGCAGATAAAAAAAAGGAAGCTGCGGCTGAAAAAGCAAAACTCGAATTAGCAAACGACAGGGTGGTTGGTGTTGGTATGATAGTACCGGAGAAGGATATTATACAACTGTCATCGCCTGTAAATGGTATTGTGAAGAAGATATTGAAAAGCGAAAACGATTCAGTTAGTGTAGGTACACCGGTTTTAGAACTGGATCACCAGCTGGAAGATGCAAAAGTAAAGCAACTGAGCAGCGAAGTGGCTACGCAGGCAGCCCAGATAAAAGCAGATGAGGCCAGCGTAGGTGAATTTGTGGCAAAATATGAAAATGCCGTCTCCGAACTTCAGCGAATGCAGCGATTAATGGCAAAAGGAGCTGAAACACAACAGGCAGTAGATGATGCAAATACAAGTTTAAAGTCCTTTCAATCTAATTTCAATAGGTTACAGGCCGCTGTTGATGTTTCAAAAAGCCGGTTAAATGAGACGAAAGCCGCACTGCATTTAGCACAACTGGAACGGAATCAGAAAATAATTTTATCACCTGTAAATGGAAGAATACTGGAATTGACTGTTTTAGCCGGTGGTTCAGTAGATCCAAAGCAATCATTTGCTCAGATCAGCCCCGAAGGTAAAACAATTGCAGTATGCGAGATTGATGAAATGTATGCCGGAAAAATTGCTGTAGGTCAAAAAGGATGGATCCGGAATGTAGGTTCTCTTGATACTCTGTCGACCGGAACTGTTTATTTTACCTATTCCTTCCTGAAAAAGAAATCCTTGTTCACCGACCAGTCGGGTGAAAAAGAAGACCGGCGCGTAAGGACCATTAAAATGATGCTCGACCAGCCTGAAAAATTATTGCTGAACGCCAGGATTGAATGTGTTATTGACATCTCCCGTAATCCTAAAAATTAAAACTATGTTTAAAATTGCATGGAAGTTTATTCGGTTCGATAAGGCTAAAAGCATCGGAGTAATAGTTGGTATTCTTATAAGTACATTTTTAATAGGCCAGCAGTTTGGCACTTTCTTGTTTCTCTCGGGCCTGATGGGTGCTTTGGCAACAGATGTAAAAGCCGACATTTGGGTTGTAGACAGTAAAACGAATGATGTTAATCAGTTAGGACGGCTTGATGTACGTAATCTCAGGGCAGTACAAGGCGTAAAAGGCGTTAAAGAAACCTTTCCGCTGATAATCGCCGCAGCTGCATGCAATTACAAAAATGGTACAAGTGGTGCAATAACACTGATTGGTGTAAATTCCAGCCACTTATTGGCTGTACTGGATAAAAATAAAATTACAGCGGGAAACACTTCCGATTTGCAGATGGACGGCGCTGTGAGCGGCGAATATTTTGAAAAGAAAAACCTGGGTGGCAACATTGACATAGGAACTGATTTTGAAATCAATGGCAAAAGAGCCTATTTTGCTTTACAGACAAAGGATTTCCGGGGTTTCGGAAGCAGCTTTTGCGTCACAACCATCGAAAGAGCCCGCTTCTATTCAAATCAATCGGTAAATAACATCAGCGCGGTATTGGTCAACCTGGAACCAGGTCAGAATGTGGATGAGGTTGTGGCCGATATCAACGCTAATATTTATGGAGTTCGGGCATGGCCGTCCAAAAAGCTTGCCTTGTCATCAGTAATGAAAATACTTATGAGCAGCGGTATAGCTTTAAGTACCGGTACGCTGATCATCTTTGCTTTAATCGCCGGGTTTTTCATCATCGGGCTGACCATGTATTCATCCGCACTCGACCGGTTGAAAGATTATGGAACATTAAAAGCAATAGGCGCGGGTAATAAATACATCAGTCGCTTAATCCTGACGCAGGCCTTACTCTTTTCTGTTGTTGGTTTTTTAACTGGTCTGTTATTGCTTGAAGGATTCAGAAGAGGTGTTGAAAAATCCGGTTTAATATTCTCATTCTCCCCCTTAATGTTACTTGCCATGTTCTCTGTAATAGGCCTGATATCGTTGAGCGGAGCATCATTTGCGTTAAGCAGGATACGAAGTGTTGAACCTGCAACAGTATTCAGATAGTCATAAAATGATCTTCATGAATAATAAGCCTTTTAAAATCCGAGTTCCTCAAAAAAACCAAACCCATGTCAGTTAATCATTTATTTAAATGCCAGTTTAGAAAAGTCATTACCAATGGCATAATTTGCTTTATACTTAAAGGAAGCTCATTTATTGTACTGGCAATAGTATTGACATTGACTGTTCCTGCTCAAAGCCAGAATATTCTGACTTTAAATCAGGCTATCAACAATGGGTTTTCGAACCGTAAAAATATCCAGGCCGGCAAATCCGACCTGCAAATCCGAAGGCTTCAGACCGAAGCGTTATATAAAAAATACTGGCCGCAAGTTTCATTGGAGTATACTTATCTCTACAATCCAATCTTACAGACGTCTATTCTGCCCATCGGCATTTTTAATCCGGATTATCCTGCTGATGCCACAATGAGTCTGCAGTTTGGAACTACCTGGTCGCAAACGGCCGGAGTAACAGCTATACAGCCATTGATTGATTTATCCATTCCACGACATATTGATGAAGCCAAATTACAGGAACGGATTACTGCGGCTTCGCAGGCGCAATCGGAATATGAACTTGCCTATACAATAGCACAAACGTTTATCGAAATAAGCCTGCAGGAATCAAAAATCAAATCAGCTATTGCCGATACCAACAGAACGTTTATCAGCTATAAAATACTTTATAATAAATTTATTGAGAACCGATTGTTAAAATCTGATCTGAATAAGTCGCTGATTAACCATAACAATGCCGTGCAGCTTTTAATGGATGCGCTTTCCGAATTGATCGAAGATAAAGTGTACCTGTTATTTTTAACAGGCGAGACAGCTATTGAAAAATCAGATTTTGTAATAGACACCGGTTTTATAAAACAATATAACATGAGTGCTTCGGGCCTAAGTCTTGTTCCTGAATCTATTCCGGAATTACAGCAGTTGGATTTACAGGCGCAACTCACAGGCATACTAGTAATGTCCGAAAAAGCGAAACACCTGCCAACTTTAAGTTTGAAAGGATTTATAGGAGCCAATCAATACACAAACAACTTTAACCCAACAGAATCAAATACCTGGTTTGGAATTAGTTATGTTGGTCTTGATTTAAAATACCCTATATTGTTTGGTGAAAATGTAAAAAAAAACATACAGGTACTGCAGTTACAGTCTACCCAGTATACTCAGCAGAAAGAAGATAAATTATCTCTTTACGCCAAGGACGCCTACACCTCAAAATTGAAAATGGAACGTGTAATGTCACAACTAAAAACACAGGAAGAAAACCTTGCCCTCAGTATTGAATCTATTAACATAACCCAGGCCCGTGTAACAGAAGGGCAGGAATCCGCATCGACACTGAATCTTGATGAATCTGATCTCCAAAGCCTTAAGAATGAATACGAAATGAATAAAAAGCAGTTATGGAATAACTGGCTCAACTACCTGAAAGCTTCCGGGCAGCTTAATATTTTGTGGAAATAACGCTTCACGCCAGACTGGACAAAGTTATTTTTAAGCAAAAATCAGATCATATTATCTCCTGAACTACGAAGGCTATTATGTGAAAATCATCAAGCTCTCATCAACTAATGTTATTTCAAAACTAACAACATTGTTTAAAAGCCTTGAAGGCATGTTGTTCTGTGTTATTAAGACAAGTTGTAGATTTTAGAAAGCTTTATTAAGATGAAATAAATCTAACACTCGTTAATTGTTTGTACCTTACCACACAATTATCTCTATACCAGAGATTTTTAATATTTGGATAAGTATAAACTTATATTTTAAACTATAAATTATGTGTTTTTCAGCAACAGCCAGTTTCGCAGGAGGTGTTATAATTTCAGCTATCGGAATAGCCGTTGTAACAAAGGTTCATAAACCCTCCCAGCTTTTATTTGCAAGTATCCCTCTGTTTTTCGGCCTGCAACAGTTTACCGAAGGCGTTTTATGGTTAACCATACCAAACCCGGAATACGCGGCCATTCAGAAAATTGCAACTCATATGTTTTTAGTTATGGCTGATGTATTGTGGCCGGCCTTTATTCCCTTGTCAATACTCATGATGGAAAGCAATGCCCGCAAAAGAACAATTATCAGGATTCTATTTATTACCGGTTTATCAGTTTCAGTCTACTACACTTGCTGTTTAATATTTCTGAATGTTACACCGCAAATTATGGGCTATCACATCATGTATAATTCCGATTTCCCTAAATTGATAGCTATCCCGGTTTTTATACTTTACCTTATTGCCACACTTACGCCTCTCTTTATTTCAAGTATCGAACGAACGCATATGATGGGAATTCTGATGTTTTTTTCATGCCTGGTAACTGCTATATTTTTTA
Source organism: uncultured Bacteroidales bacterium (assembly GCA_903879715.1). Classification (GTDB taxonomy): domain Bacteria; phylum Bacteroidota; class Bacteroidia; order Bacteroidales; family UBA4417; genus UBA4417. Next base: position 50,215 of record CAIRMR010000037.1, on the reverse strand, counting down.
CCCAATATTTGACCTCGGTATGGTGCTTTTTTGCCGCTTTAATAAGCGGAGTAATCTATTGGATACTCAGTGACGCCAAAATGAAATTTAAATTTGCCAAATTGGAATTATTGAAAAATAAATTTTAAATATTCATTCTGAAGGCTAATTCCTACATCCATAAACCGATGAGCATAAATCTTATCCTTCTGTTCCTGCTCAAACTTTATCTTGAAGCAAACATATTTTATGTATATTTGTTAATACAGAACAGAAAGAACTGTAAACCAGCTTTATATATTCGCCATATATTCATGTTTCCTGGCCTGAAATTCAATCCTTTGCTATATTTACCTCGAACGACTTGTTAAGAAAAGTATTTTCCGGAATTATAGCCGATGTATGAAACGAAAAATAATCTTATTCTTTTGTTTAGTACTTGTATCTGTAGGGTGCTTTTTAAAGGTGAGCATTGCTGAATCATTAAAAAGTGCGGAAATTACCGATACTTCCTATTCTGTAAGCAAAGATTCGTTGCTGAATATTATCAGGCAGCAAAATGATAATATATCTGCCTACAAGTCACTAAAAGAAGAAATGACAGCAAGGGAGGTTTTCGAGAAATCAAAATCATACCTGATTACATGGATAAGTATAGGTGGTCTGGCTGTTTTGTTTGCAATTTTGTTTGGGTATTTTAAGATCAAGGAATACATTGTTGAGGAACTGAAGAAGAAAATGATACAGGAAGGGACGCAACTGATACAAAACGAAAGCAGCAGGCAGATCGATGCATACATTCAAGCAAATCTGCAGATTGACGAAATTGCCAGGGAGATTGAATCGAATGGGAATGAAAAGTTGAATGAATTAATTTCAATAAATAAAAAATCATTTGATGAGTTTGTTGAAAAGAAACAGAAAGATTTCCAGGATTTTCTGAGACAGCTTGAAGAATCTAAACAAATGTTGAAAGGTCCGCTGGGAGAAGGCGTTCAGGAGGAGAAAAAATCTTTTGCAGGAGTGGTCGCGGCTATGGTTGATTATTCTTCCTTAATGAACCCTGTCAGAAACCAGGGAAACCTGGGATCAGGGGTCGGTTTTGCTATGGCTTATACCCTGGAATATTTTATACTGAAACAATTGAACATAAAGGTGATTTTAAGCCCTTTATTCATCTATTATCAGGCCAGAAAAATAAGAGATGCAGTGAAACTGGATGCAGGAGCTTTTATCAAGGATGTAATAAAAGTTGCACAATCCAATGGTTTAGTCGAAGAAGAGAGCTGGCCGTATAAAGTATCAAAATTTGCTGTTCAACCACCCAAAAGTACGGAGAAAGTAATCCACTATTTTGTTGATGACGTGGCTCCGGTAAAAACCCTTAAACAAATTAAAGATGCTTTATCAGACTTTGGGCCTGTAATTATCGGTATTTCAATATATGAATCTTTTTATAAAGAAAGCTCCGGCCTGATCAAAATGCCGGCCCGGAAAGAAAGCATTATTGGCGGGCATGCGATCTGCCTTGTTGGATTTGATGACCAGACTCTGTTATTTAAATTCAAAAATTGTTGGGGAACGGAATGGGGTGAGAATGGGTATGGTTTTATCCCTTATGATTATATTGAAAAATTTAGTGATGATGGGTGGATAATTAAAAAAGTAAGCAAAAAGGTCCCTGTAGTACAGGCATAATCCATGATTTATGAATATGAAATGCTCCCGTATAGTGACCATATGCTTGGAAAGACGTATCTTTGAGCACTTTATCAAATAAGGAATTGTCAATTTCAAGTCCTTGATGCGCTAAAAGTTAATAGAAAATAAGCCTGAGTTATTTTTCTTTCTCTCCGATTTGAAAAAATCCGCACTTTTTCCATTAACTATTTTCTATTAACCTACTGAACTAATCCCCCTTAATGAATACTTTTAAAGATTTAAACCTATCGACGCTTTTGCAAAATGCAGTTGCCGACCTGGGATTCGAGACTCCAACACCCATTCAAGCCGAAGCTTTCCCTGTAATTCTTTCAGGCAAGGATGTAGTTGGGATCGCGCAAACCGGCACAGGGAAAACCCTGGCCTATATGCTTCCTATATTGCAGGATTTAAAATTTTCGAAACAACTTAATCCAAGAGTTCTTGTATTGGTTCCAACCCGGGAATTGGTAATCCAGGTAGCCGAAATGGCTCAAAGCTTTGCTAAATATACTAATTTCAGGGTACTGGGTGTATATGGAGGTGTAAATATCAATACACAAAAGCAACGTGTCGCACAGGGTTGCGATATTTTGGTAGCTACTCCCGGGCGTTTGTATGATCTCGCGTTATGTGGGGCATTAGTGCTGAAAGGCGTTAATAAACTTGTGATTGATGAAGTAGATGTAATGCTCGATCTTGGTTTCCGTTTCCAGTTGACCAATATCTTTGAACTACTACCGTCACGTCGTCAGAATATCATGTTCTCGGCAACCATGACCGAAGAAGTAGCTGCCCTGATTGACGATGATTTTGTTACTCCGGCCAAGATATCCATTGCATTGAGCGGCACACCGCTTGATAATATCTCACAGCAGTGTTACGAAGTTCCGAATTTTTATACCAAGGTAAATCTGCTTTCACACCTGGTTGCCGACAGGAAAGAATTTACGAAAGTCCTGGTTTTCGTTTCCAATAAAAACAATGCCGACAGGGTCTTCGCGGCCTTACAGGAAAAGCATGCATCCGAAACCGGGATTATACATTCAAATAAAACCCAGAATTACAGGTTCAAATCCATTGAAGAATTCGATAACGGGAAAAACAGGATATTGGTAACAACTGATATTATGGCCCGCGGTCTTGACCTGGATAAGATCACCCATGTAATTAATTTTGATACGCCACAATTTCCTGAAAATTATATTCACAGGATTGGCAGAACCGGCAGAGCCGAACAGCAAGGTAAATCGGTATTGTTTTATACGGAAAGAGAAGCAGAAGCCAAGGAACGTATTGAAATATTGATGTCGTACACCATTCCATTGGTTGATTTTCCTGACGAAGTTGCTTTTTCGAACCAAAAAACTCCTGAAGAACGGGAGTTAGACGGCGACAAAAAGAATCCCTTTCGTAACGAAAAGAAGATCGTTCTTGCTCCGGGTTTTCACGAGAAGAAGGATAAGAATAAAAAAACTAATAAAGGCGGATCCTACAAAAGGGAATTGGCATTGAAATATAAAAAGCCTAAAACTAAAGGTGATAAAACATTTATGGGCCGGGATAAAAAGAAAAAATAATTTTTAAACGTATTTATCTCCTTCTATTCAGCATAAATTTATTAATATAGTAAACTAGGAAAATTTTAACAAGGATATCAAAAAACACCTTGGTTAGGTGAGTTTTCCTACTTTTGCACTTTAACCATTGCGTAATTCCGGATAATTTCATTTTGAACTCACAACTATAATGGATAAAAATAAAGCAGTTGTAGTAACTGGTATTGGAGTATTTACCTCCATCGGGTCAAATCGTGTTGATTTTTGGAATTCTCTCTTGGCGGGTAAATCAGGAACTAAACGGATACAAGCTTTTGATCCAACAGGCCATAAAAGCCAGGTCGCGTCTGAAGTTTTAACATTTAATCCTGAAAATTATTTTGATCGCAAAGAAGCCAGGAAAATGGCACGGGTTTCACAATTAGCTGCAAGTGCGGCAATTGAAGCGGTGAAAGACGCTGGTTTGGACCTGGATAACGAAGACAGGGACAGAATCGGATGCGTTATCGGATCGGCTGCCGGTGATATGACTAACCTCGAAGATCAGCACATCCGCTTCCTGAAAATGGGACCTGGTTCTGTTAATCCATTAACTGTGCCCAGGGTTATCGCTAATATGCCGGCCTGTAATGCAGCAATGGCACTTGGTATTCATGGGCCTAACCTTGGTGTTTCGGCAGCGTGTACTACCGGAACTCATTCAATTGGAATTGCACTCGGACTTCTGCGCGGAGGCATGGCAGATGTTATCCTGGCCGGAGGTGCTGAATCCACTATGACCCCGATGGTTCTTGACGCTTATGCAAGTATGGGTGTTCTTTCTTCATCATTTAATGAGAATCCGGAAACTGCCAGTCGTCCTTTTGATCTTAACCGGGATGGATTTGTAATGGGCGAAGGCGCCTGTGTCCTGGTTCTTGAAACCCTGGAACATGCCGAAAAAAGAAAAGCAAAACCCCTGGCATTTCTCAGTGGATTTGGGATGACTTCGGATGCGTATGGAATTGCAGCGCCTGAACCTGATGGAATTTTTGCAGCAAAAGCTATGCAACTTGCAGTTAAGGATGCAGGACTTAATCCGGAAGATGTCGGGTATATAAACGCTCACGGAACTTCCACAAAAGTGAATGATAAAACAGAAACTCTGGCAATTAAAAAAGCTTTTAGCGATATAAAAATTCCTGTCAGTTCAATAAAATCTATGATTGGCCACACCCTTGGAGCAGCTGGTGCAATTGAAGCTGCGGCAACAGTGCTTGCAATTCATCATGGGGTTTTACCTCCAACCATAAATTATGAATTCAAAGATCCGGATTGCAATCTGGATATAATCCCTAACCTTGCCAGGGCTGTCAATATCAAAGCAGCAATTTCTAACTCTTTCGGTTTTGGCGGGCAAAATGGTGTTCTTTTGTTTACAAAAGAATGAGAATCCGTCTTTTTAAAAGCGCACTTTATCATTGTTAATTGCACGGAAAGTTGATGAAATAATCCATCAGCAGGAATTTATCAGGAAAAAGCAGGCAGGATTATATTTACTGCCTTTTTTTATATATTTGCTGCCCGAACAAAAAACCAGAAAAATATTTGTTTTTTTAAATCCTGCGTATTTCTAAAAAGTAAACTTAAACTTTTCCATCTAAACTTAACTATCTTATGGCTATTGCAGTAAACAGACCCGAAATTAATATCGATCTTGAACAATACGGAATAAAAGGAGTTGAACAGGTTTATTACAACCTTTCCTATGAAGATCTTTTTCAACATGAAATGGATTCTTCTCTCATGGGTTTCGAACGCGGTAAACTGTCAAACCTTGGAGCAGTAAATGTTGATACAGGAATATTCACAGGTCGTTCGCCTAAAGATAAATACATTGTTCGGGATTCAGTATCTGAAAATACTGTCTGGTGGTCAACAATTGGGAAAAATGATAACAAACCGGTAACAACCCATGTATGGAATCAACTGAAAGTGGTTGCCCAGAAAGAGTTGTCGGGCAAAGAATTATATGTGATGGATGCCTATTGTGGCGCAAATCCCGACTCAAGACTTAAGGTTCGTTTTATTGTAGAAGTTGCCTGGCAGGCACATTTTGTAAAAAATATGTTCATCCGTCCTTTGGATGAGGATTTGGTAGATTTCAAACCTGACTTTGTTGTACAAAATGCGTCAAAAACCACCAATCCTGATTGGAAAGAGCAAGGTCTGAATTCAGAGAACTTCGTGGTATTTAACCTTACCGAAAGGATGGCACTCATAGGAGGCTCCTGGTACGGTGGCGAAATGAAAAAAGGCATCTTTTCGATGATGAATTATTACCTGCCATTAAAAGGAATTGCTTCTATGCATTGTTCTGCTAATATGGGAAAGGACGGCGATGTTGCCATTTTCTTTGGACTTTCAGGAACAGGAAAAACCACTCTTTCTGCCGACCCAAAGAGGGCTCTTATCGGTGATGATGAGCATGGATGGGATGATGCAGGCGTATTCAATTTTGAAGGAGGTTGTTATGCAAAATGCATCAATCTCAGTGAAGAGAATGAACCAGATATTTTTCATGCTATCAGGCGTGATGCTTTGCTTGAGAATGTTACTGTTCATGATGACGGCTCAATCGATTTTACGGATGGGTCCAAAACGGAAAATACTCGTGTCTCCTACCCTATTAATCATATTGAAAACATTGTAAAACCTGTATCAAAAGGCGGACATGCAAGTAAAGTAATTTTCCTCACTGCCGATGCTTTCGGCGTATTGCCTCCTGTTTCGAAACTCACTGATGAGCAGACTAAATATCATTTTCTCTCAGGATTTACAGCAAAATTAGCTGGAACTGAAAGAGGTGTAACTTCGCCACAGCCTACATTTTCGGCATGTTTTGGTAATGCGTTCCTTACCCTTCATCCTACCCAATATGCAGTGGAGCTGGTAAAACGCATGGAAAAAAGCGGAGCAAAAGCGTATCTTGTAAATACGGGATGGAATGGCAGCGGAAAGCGTATTTCCATTAAAGACACACGTGGGATTATTGATGCTATCCTTGATGGCTCGATTGATCATGCACCTACAAAAATGATTCCTTTCTTTAACCTTGAAGTACCTACCGAATTGCATGGAGTTAATCCTGCTGTTCTGGATCCAAGAGATACTTACGAAAGTGCTTCTATTTGGAACGAAAAAGCAAAAGACCTTGCTAAACGGTTTATTGATAATTTTGCAAAATATACAGATAATGAGGAAGGAAAACGACTCGTCGCTGCGGGACCTGAGCTTTAATGATTAAAAGGAAAATGGTGAATGTTTGATTCGTTCAATGTTCAACTGCTTTGGCGTTTTATGTTTTAAATCTCAATTCCCAAATCAAAATCCGAAACAACCTGAATCCTAAATCCCAATCAAACAATGGAATGTCGTTCTGGCTGTGGAATTTGTTGCATCTATATTTCAATCAGTTCACCAATACCCGGAATGCCTTCGGGCAAACCGGCCGGTATTAGGTGCGTTCAATTAATGGATGATTTAAAATGCGCTATTTTTAATGATCCATCACGCCCTGAAGTCTGTTTTGGATTTAAAGCTGACCCATTATTTTGTGGAAACACATCCGAAGAGGCAAAAAAAACTGCAGATTGGCTGATGGAAAAATAACCTTAAAATACTGATTTAAAATAGTAAAACCTGACATTTTTTTAATCACTTTGAGATCATTTTTACTTGGATACCTAAATAATCTAAGTACATGATGCTGAATTTCAATGTATTAAAAAATTATTTCTAAAAAGTATAAATTATTCAGAATATATCTTATTTTTGTGTTCAACTATCAATTAAATAATTACTAATACCCATTACAATGTCTACTGGAAAAGTAAAATTTTTTAATCAGCAAAAAGGATTCGGCTTTATTGTTGATGATGAAACTCAAAAAGAAGTTTTTGTACACGTTACCGGCCTGATCGACAAAATTAAAGATGATGACCTGGTGAACTTTGAGGTTGTTGAGGATCGTCGTGGTCCAAAAGCAATTAATGTGAAGATGCAATAAACCAGCATCAAAAACTATTACTAAAGCTTCCGTGAGGAAGCTTTTTTTTTTGAATCTATTTCATGCTAACCTTATAAAAACATAGTCTCTGCAATTTCATCCGGTAATATTCCCTCATTCTTCCTACTTTTGCAAAAGGTTTCCTCACTAACATTTTCCATCATTGAACTATCTCCAGGTTGATAATTTATCAAAAGCATACGGCGAAAAAGTCCTTTTCAAAAACATCAGTTTCAGCCTCGACAAAGGCCAGAAAGTAGCTCTTATTGCCCGTAATGGCACTGGTAAAAGTTCACTAATGCATATCCTGGCAGGTCTCGAAGCCCCTGATTCAGGTAATATCACGATGCGACGCGATCTTCGGATCGATTACCTGCAACAGAATCCTCAACTTGACGAATCAAAAACTATTCTTGATACTATTTTTGCAACCGGCACAGGTTTAATCAAAGTTATTCATGATTACGAGTTCGCTCTCGAAGAATTTAAACATAATCCGGGACCTGAAAGTGATGCGCTTTTAAACCATAGCATGGCCGAAATGGATGCTTCAGGAGCCTGGGATTACGAAACACGGGCCCGGGAGATACTTGGACAGTTTGCTATCAATGATTTGTCACAAAGCGTTGGTAAGCTTTCGGGCGGACAGCGAAAAAAAATTGCTCTGGCTCGTGCTTTACTCGGTAATCCTGACCTTCTGTTGATGGATGAACCAACCAACCATCTTGATTTTGAGATGATTGAATGGCTGGAGGATTATCTTTCGCGCGAATCACTCAGTTTACTTTTGGTAACCCACGACAGGTATTTTCTCGACAATGTGTGTGATACCATCCTGGAAATGGATCAAAACTCAATTATAACCTATAAAGGTAATTATACCTACTACCTTGAGAAAAAAGCTGAACGTCAACTATCAGAAGATCTGTCAACAGAAAAATCAAAAAACCTGTATAAGACGGAATTGGAATGGATTCGCCGTATGCCCAAAGCCCGGGGAACCAAATCTAAAGCACGAATATCATCATTTGATGATCTGCAAACGAAAGCAAAGTTCAAAAGAGAAGATAAAAGCATACAATTTGGAGTTAGTGCCAACCGTCTTGGCGGCAAAATCGTTGAAATAGATAACCTGAGTAAAAACTTCGGCGACTTTAAAGCGGTTGATGACTTTAGCTATATTTTTAAACGTGGCGAAAAAATCGGAATTGTTGGATTGAATGGTACCGGCAAATCAACCTTACTCAACCTGATTTCGGGTAAATTAACTCCTGATAAAGGCAAAATTTCAATTGGTCAGACTGTGGTAATGAGTTATTACACTCAAAACGGTTTGGATCTTAAGGAAGATAAACGTGTCATTGATATTGTTAAAGATGTTGCTGAAGAAATAAAACTTGAGAAAGGCAGCATGTCGGCTTCGCAATTCCTGCAGCACTTTGATTTTTCATATCCTGTTCAGCAAGCCTATTTCAGCGCGTTAAGCGGTGGCGAGCGCAGACGTTTATACTTATTGCTGCAACTTATACGCAACCCTAATTTCCTGATCCTTGATGAGCCAACCAATGATTTGGATATCTATACCCTTCAGGTGCTTGAAGAGTTCTTACAGGACTTTGCAGGCTGCGTTGTGATTGTATCCCACGACCGGTTCCTGCTGGATAAACTTTGCGACCATGTTTTTGTATTCGAAGGCCAGGGAAAGATCAAGGACTTTTACGGCAATTACACCGATTACTACCAATGGCGCATGAAAGAGCAAAAAATGGCTCAGCGTATCGAAAAACCTGGCAAAGAGGATAAACAGGCCTTTAAAGAGAAAAAGCCCTCAACGAAACCATCATTCAGGCAATTAAAAGATTTTGAAACTCTTGAAAAAGAAATCCATCATTTGGAAACAGATAAGGACCAGGTTATGGAACGAATGAATTCAGGCAAAGAATCGACTGAAAGTTTCACAAATCTTTCAGTTAAATACAATGAATTGAATCAGCTTATTGATGAAAAGACATTGTTGTGGATGGAATTGGGTGAAATTATTGAAAATTCAAAAGCCTGAAAAACATTTTTCAGGTCTCACTCTTTGAGATATCTATCTTGGGTTGTTTCCAATAAGGTTTCACCAGATTATTTTTATTATTTGCCATCCATAAAAACAGAATCCCAATTAGTAAACCCAGGATGACAGACTGCAAAGAGTTTTCAGGGCCAAATGCGCCGCCGGTGAGTAACTCAGGTCCACTGATTTTGTTATTTATCAAACTCTTTTCCAGCCCGCTTCCGGAAATAATAGCGCCATAAATTCCACCTTCCGAAAAGTTCCAGGCAAAATGAATAAATATTGGCAGCCATAAATTTCTCGAATAGATATATGCAGCGCCAAGAAATAAACCGGCTTCGATGGTGATGGCTACTGCAGAAAAAATAGTACTGTTTTCATTTGCAAGATGAGCAAAACCAAAGAATGAAGAAGAAATAATCAGCGCCCAAACTGATCCCAGCTTTTCTTCCGTAATCCTGAATATAATCCCCCTGAATAAAATTTCTTCGAAAGCAGCACTTGAAATCCCGATTGCCAACGCAGGAATCAGAAATGAAACCGGGTTGAAAGAAAGAATTGTGTATGACTTCCCCAAATACATGACAAGAATTACTACGGAAAGGAACAGGAAACCTGTAAAAAAACCGGTAACCGAGTTACTCAAAAAGTGAGAAGTTGAAAGTTCATCAATCTTTCTTTTTTCATAAAACCTAAACAGAAAATAATAAGTGACCATAGCTGCTGTTGCAGTCAGGATCGCCACTGTCAGATTTTGAAAATCTTCATTTATCGATGTATATTTTAATATTGCCTGTGCGCCAGCTTGTATAGCTCCAGTTGCAACTACAACCGCAACCAGGCCAATAAAAATTTTAGTTAAAGGGAAATTTGAGAACCTGTTTATCTTTGACTTATTCTCCATGGGAGTAATATTTTTCGGGATTTCACTGTTAACGCTAATGCAGTTTCTTCTTTTTTGCAAAATTCTTTTGAATTATTATCTGTCAAATTTAGAGTGATTTAACAAAGGGCAAAACGCTATCCTATCAAATGTTACTATTTATAACCGAATACCTGAAACAAAAAACCCCGATATCACTACCGGGGTTTTTTCTAAATATCGTTATCCTGATGAGTACCGGTTTCAGTATTTCCCACAAAATAAAAGATGAGACCAGGAATAATAAACGGCAATCCATAAATCAATGCCATTTTAATACCTACTACTCCTCCCAGAAATATGAGGTAAAGTACCATAACTACACCCCCTGAAATCATGATCAGGCTTCCAAGTTTTGGCTTCGAAAGAGCCCATATATATCCAATTACCGTGAAAATCATCATTATTAAGATAGGTATCACACTATATTTGCCATCGATTAAATCGCCGACTCCATCCGAAATCAGGAAAAATAAGAAAAAAGCTGAAGCCTGAAATCCAAGAATCAAAGCTATGTAGTGTAGTATTTTAGAAGTATTCATAATATCCAAGTTTTAATAATTTCTAATTTATTCCAAATTCTGTTTTTACATTCAAATATCCGGGATAAGTGATTGGAAATCCACCAACTGTAATGGCAGGTTTCATCTGAAGAGTAAATCGTGTCGGTTTGTTTCCACTACCGGCCAGGTTCATAGCAAAATTAATGACAGCATCCGCACTTTTTCCTGTCAACGCTTTTTGCAGATCAACATGCATTTGCATTGGAATAACTGCAATTCCATTGTTTGCAGGTATGGTTACTTGTTTATCCTGTATTCCGCGTGTCATTTCAATATCATCTATTAAAAGAATCCAATCAATTCGGGTCATTCCGGCAGCTGATGAATTAGGGTTTTTAGCTTCAATGTTCAACGTAAAATCAAGCGGAAACTGCTGTGATGATAATGCCGAAGCTATTTTTGCAGCGTCAAACATATTCAGATCCGATATTTTTTTAACGTTTTGAACATTTATTCCGGCAAGATTCAATTGTTGCACCGACTCAAGCCTGAATTCACATTTGGTAAGATTGCTAATTTGCGAAACTTGCTTCATAACATCACATGAAGTAAAAAATAACAGAAAGCTGATTGAAGTAATAAATAGTGTTTTGTAGGTTCGCATTAGTTTATCAATATTAGTTATTTGAGGGTAATCAAAAACCATTCCATTATACTTATTTAGAATTGCTTCAAATTGCATTGGCAATACTGAAAGTAAAATAATAATACCGACATTTGAGCAATTAAATACTTATATAACAGAATGGCTAAAATTGTTTCATATTCCGAAGCCGCATCAATCGGCATGCATGGCATGGTGCTGGTTGCCCGTGCAGGGGAAACTATCAATGTTCAGAAAATTGCTGACATCACTGGTTCTTCACGTCACCATGTTGCTAAAGTCATGCAAAGGCTTGTCAAAGAAGGATTTTTATTCTCAAACCGCGGTCCGTCAGGTGGTTTTAAATTAAATATGCAGCCTGAAAATATTACTTTGTTACAGATTTACGAAGCTATCGAAGGACAGGTAAAAGTGATAAGCTGTCCACACGAAAAACAGGTTTGTCCCTTTGAAAAGTGTATTTTGGGGACAGTTGTTTCCAAAATGACACAAACCTTCCGCGATCATTTATCAACGAACACACTTGCTGACCTGATGGAATAACAGGACTGCCCCTATCCTCAAGCAAATTGCAAACTTTTTTTAATCATTTTGAGTGCATCGTAAAATAGTTTGTATATTTGCGCATTCAAATACCTTAATTCCTATATAGCGTGAGCAAACTGGTACATATCTCGGAAGCAGCCTCCCTGGCAATACACAGTCTTGCTCTCATTTCCTCTTCATCAGTAAGACTAAACGCAAAAAAGATTGCTGAAATTCTGCATGTTTCGCAAAATCATCTTGCTAAAATCCTGCAGGTTCTGGCTAAAAATGAATATTTAGCATCAAACCGCGGACCAGGTGGCGGTTTCACTTTTAAGAAGAAAGCTGATCAGATCACAATGCTTGAAATCTATCAGTTAATTGAAGGAAATGTGGAGTGTCGGTTTTGCGGCATTACAGAAAGCCTTTGTCCTTTTATTGAATGCATTTTTGGCGGCAAACCAGATAAACTTACCAAAGAATTCGTTGAATACTTAGGTAAAACAAAAATATCAGACCTTAAAACAAAAGACATTAAGTATGCTTAGAAAAATCATTCAGATTGACGAAGAATTATGCAACGGATGCGGATTATGCATTCCGAATTGCCATGAAGGAGCACTACAAATAATTGACGGCAAAGCCCGCCTGATCAGTGACTTATTCTGCGACGGACTTGGCGCATGTTTAGGCCATTGCCCTGAAGAAGCTATAGAAATAATTGAACGCGAAGCAGAGCCTTACAATGAAACTGTGGTAATGGAAACTATAGTGAAACAAGGCCGAAACACCATCCTTGCTCATCTCGAACACCTCCGCGATCACAATGAGCATGAGTTTCTGAAGGAGGCTGTGACATATATCAAAACCAATAACATCGATCTCAGCCCCGGAGCCGAAATAAAACAAACTGTTACATCACCTTTAATTTTCCCTACAATGAAAGATGCCCTAAATCACGTAAAACCTGAACAGGAAAGTGCCTGCGGATGCGGAAGTGCCAAAACAATTGATTTTCGCATTGATATGGACAAAGTTAACGCAGTTGCCTCTTCAACTGTTGCTGCAACAGTTGACACTGCTGCCCCGTCCGAACTTCGCCAATGGCCGGTACAACTTCACCTGGTAAATCCGATGGCATCCTATTTCCAGGGTGCTGATGTGGTTCTAGCTGCTGATTGTGTGGCATTTGCCATGGGCGATTTCCATAACCGCCTTTTGAAAAATAAATCTTTGGCAATTGCCTGTCCAAAACTGGATACGAATAAAGACGTATATCTCGAAAAACTGACTACAATGATTTCGGATGCAAAAATCAACACACTGACAGTTCCGATTATGGAAGTTCCATGTTGCGGAGGGATGATTCAAATGGCTAAAATGGCTGTTCAGCAATCAGGACGGAATATCCCAATCAAGAAAATTGTTGTTGGGATTAAGGGTGATATTTTGAATGAAGAATGGGTGTAAGTGGAGAAAATAGAAAATGGTGAAATAGAAAATGGTTTAAAACAAAGAAGTATAATTCAATCATTATGAATTATTTAAACCATACCTAACTACTTATCTATAAAACTATTTTCTATTTTTCTTTTTTCTATTAACTATTAATCAAACAAAAAAATGGAAAACGAAAAAATGGAAAACGGAACTCCTTTTGCATTCGCTGATTCAATCAGTTATCAGACTGATGGAATTGTGAGCAAAAGAATTATTCAGAAAGAAAAAGGAAATATCACATTATTTGCCTTTGACACTGGGCAGAAACTGAGCGAGCACACAGCACCATTTGATGCATTGGTGCAGGTTATGGCCGGAAGTGCCGAAATTGTAATTGGTGGAAAACCTAACCAACTTACAGCCGGTCAAAGCATTATAATGCCGGCAAATGTTCCCCATGCTGTAAATGCAAATGAAAGATTCATCATGCTTCTGACAATGATACGTGAATAATTTATAATGCCATGTTCCTACTAAAAAGCCGTCGCGAAAGAGAATCTGTTATTGTTCATGCAATGATTAAAATGTATTGCGATGCAAACCATGAAAGCGAAGGCTTTTTATGTGTAGAATGTGAATCACTTTCAAAATATGCTGAAAAACGACTTTTCTCCTGCATGTATGGCGAAATAAAACCGGTTTGTAAGCATTGTCCGGTTCATTGTTATTCACCTGCAATGCGTGAGCAGATGCGACAGGTGATGAAATGGGCAGGTCCGAAAATGATCTTCAGAAACCCGGTTTTCGCTGTAATGCATATCATTGATAATATGAAGGCGCCGAAGCAGAAAAAGAATAATACGCCAGAATTAACCAGGAAAGGATGAAAATAGTTTCATTATCTGATGCCCTGAAAGGATAAAATAAAATTCAGTTGACACTATATGATACAACTGTAATAAAAAAGGGAAGGGATCGGGGCTTTACAAATTACGGAACAGAAGAAGCCCGATTAATAATAATCAAGAAACTTTAATACCGGTTCCCACCTAATCTGATTAAAAGGTGCCCTTGCGGCACTTTTTTTATGTAAGGGATTATATGGGATGACAGTTCAAATCAATACCTTTGACAAATTAAAAGATCAAAATCATTCATATCCTAAGAAATCCATTTTGCCACAGATTGTGCAGATTCACGCAGATTTAGAAATACTTTCGGCTATTTTCTGCGTGTATATTGTCCGAAGAAAATGTATTTTCATCTGTGAAACTTAGCGAAGCGATCTAACCGAAGGTAATCGGCGAAATCTGTGGCAACTTTTTTTCTAAGTCTGAGTTCACACCATTTTAAAAATTAATCATTACAACATAGTTTTTTATGACAAATACTCAAGCCACCGATCCGGCAACTTCAGCCAATGTAATTGATATGCTGACAGTTGCCAATGAATTTTGTTTGTTTACAGAGAAAGCCGAAAAATATAATCCGGATGAGGTTCTGCAATACTATGCGAAAATTTGTCCCCTGCTTTATTTAAAAGGAGCTATTTTGCCTGTAGTTGAGCCCGATGAAGATTTTTTAGGCGAAAGATTTGTAAATGAGGACCAGTGGGAAAGCATTTATAATTCTCTTCTCTTTGTGTTTCCGGGTAAAGATGAGTTTTATACATTGTCTTACGAAACAAATGATAATATTCCGTTGAAAGCCAGTATTTCTGAACACCTGGCAGATGTATACCAGGATCTGAAAGATTTTGTTCTTTTATATCAGAAAAACCTGGCTTATGCCAAACAAAATGCCGTATATGAATGTAAGTCTTTATTTATTTCGCATTGGGGAGCACGGATAGCGGCGGTTCTGCCAGCTTTGCACGCTTTGGCTTTTCCTGTACAGCAGGATGATGAATTACTGTATTGATTGGTGATATTTAGGAATATAAATTGAGGTGTAAGTCCATATGGCCTAGGTTGAGGTTGAGGTTAAGTTTAAGGTCAAGCCCAAGGTTCATACGAAGATTCCAAAGCTACTCCGCTCAACCTGAATCTATTTCTTAACCTTATGCAGAATTCTAAACCTAGGATTTTATAAAGAGCTGGAATGTTTTATATTTAAAGTCTGTTTAATTCAGTATTTCAAATATTTAATGCAAGGGGATAACTTAAACATAGTATCTTTGCATTAATATTTATTTGATCTTAATAACAATTACCTGTGAATCTGAGTGAACTTGAACCTGGCAGTAAAGCTACAATCCTTAGAGTTAAAGGACGTGGAGCCTTTCGGAAAAGGATAACAGAGATGGGATTTGTTGTCGGGAAAGAAGTAACTGTTATAAAAAAGGCTCCACTGCAGGATCCGGTTGAATACAATATTTTAGGATATAATGTTACACTTCGGATGAGCGAATCGCAACTTATTGAAGTTGATCCGCTTAACCTGACAGAACAGGAAATAAACTATTCAGGTACCCTAACTGAAGATTCGGAGAATAAGCAATATTCAGCTAAAAATAAAATCATACATGTTGCTTTTGTAGGCAATCCGAATTCCGGTAAGACTACGCTTTTCAATTATGCTTCCAATTCGCGCGAAAGGGTCGGTAATTACAGTGGTGTTACCGTTGATGCCAAAGAAGCAAAGTTTGAACAGGAAGGTTATGAGTTTATCATTACCGATCTGCCCGGAACTTATTCAATTACAGCTTATTCGCCCGAAGAACTATATGTCCGCGATTTCATTAATGAGAACATGCCGGATGTGGTCGTAAATGTGGTAGATGCGTCCAACCTGGAACGTAACCTGTATCTTACAACTCAACTCATCGATATGGATATCAGGGTAATAGTTGCCCTGAATATGTTTGATGAATTGGAACGAAAAGGCGATGTATTAGATTTTCAACACCTTGGCCAGATGCTCGGAGTTCCTTTTATTCCTACAGTTGCATCACGGGGAAAAGGGATCCATGAACTTTTTTCAAAAATTATTGAAGTCTGCGAAGGTAGCGACCAGGTTTCGAGGCATATTCATATTAATTATGGCAGTTCGCTCGAAGAAGGGATTAAATCTGTTCAGAAAAAAGTACGTATTCCAGAAAATGATGATTTTTTAAATAAAATCTCATCCCGGTTTTTGGCTATAAAGTTACTCGAGAAAGATCCGGATGCTAAAGAGAAATCTGAAAAACTCAAAAACGCGAGTGAAATCACCGATACAGTTCAGCGTGAACGGGCTAGGATTGAACTTGAACAACGAGAAGATACAGAAACACTGATCACTGATGCCAAATACGGATTTATTGCAGGTGCACTTGCTGAAACTCTAAAAGCCAACCCCCAGACGCGGCGGCACAAAAGCGAAATAATTGATACTTTTATTACACATAAAATCTGGGGAATACCCATTTTTATTGGCTTAATGTGGGCAACTTTTTATGGAACCTTCAAAATTGGTAACTATCCGATGAAATGGATTGAATGGATGGTACAGGAAGTTTCCCTTGTTATCCAATTGAATATGGCTGATGGAATGTTTAAAGATCTTCTGATCCAGGGCGTTATCGGCGGTGTGGGTGGAGTAATTATATTCCTGCCGAATATTCTGTTGCTTTATCTCTTTATTTCATTGATGGAAGATACAGGCTATATGGCTCGTGCTGTGTTTATTATGGATAAGGCGATGCACAAAATTGGCTTGCACGGCAAATCATTTATACCTTTACTGATGGGTTTTGGCTGTAATGTTCCGGCAATTCTTTCTACCAGGATCATCGAAAGCCGCCGCGACAGGCTAATCACCATGCTGATCAATCCTTTCATGTCGTGCAGTGCAAGGTTGCCTGTCTATATTCTGTTCATAACGGCATTCTTTCAGTCCTATCAGGGTACTATTCTTTTTGGGATTTATTTCATAGGAGTCCTTTTAGCGATCGGATCAGCACTTGTATTCAGGAAAACCATATTCAGGAAAAAAGATGTGCCATTTGTAATGGAACTTCCACCCTATCGTGTTCCTACCATGCGAAGCATTGTACGGCATATGTGGCACAGGACCGGGCAATATCTTCAGAAAATCGGTGGAATTATCCTGGTATCTTCCATTATCATCTGGGCTTTGGGATATTTCCCAGTACATTTTGATGAAAAACAACAGATTGAGAAGCAGATTTCAACTTTACAGAACGAGATATCTACTAACAACCAATCCATAACATACTCACAAAACATAAAGGATACACTTAACCTGAAGATTTCTTCAAAAATAAAAGAACTTGAATTTTCCATTCGTATAGCCCAGCAAAAGAACTCCTTTATTGGCCGTATCGGTCATTTTATTGAGCCGGCTATGCGTCCGTTAGGTTTCGACTGGAAAATGAGTGTAGCTCTTCTTACTGGTGTTTCTGCCAAAGAAGTTGTAGTTGGAACTCTCGGTGTTTTGTATCAAACTGAAGACTCTGGAAAAGGAACTCAGCCATTGGTTGAAAAACTCCAAAATCAATACTATACAACAGGTGTTAACAAAGGAAAGCCCGTTTTCACACCTCTTGTTGCTTTAAGTTTTATGCTTTTCATACTTATCTATTTCCCCTGTATCGGAGTTGTTTCGGCCATCAGCCGTGAATCCGGACACTGGAAATGGGCAGCCTTTGTAGTTGTTTATACCACTACTTTAGCGTACCTTGGCTCACTGGCGTTGTTTCAGATTGGTTCACTCTTTTTTTAGATAGTACATAATGAGCTGGCTTACTTCAAATCCTCAGATCTTATTTTATATTCTGCTGATTACAGCACTTTTACTCACCAGGATTCCTGTGCTGGGGAAATACTTCAGAAGCGTAAATACATTGGTCCATGAAGCCGGGCATGCGTTTGTCACACTTTTATTAAGTGGTGAAGTAATTGCTGTAAATCTGTTTGCTGATACTTCCGGAACCACTGTTACCAAAGCCAAAGGAAAGTTTGCCCAGGCTCTTATCTCCCTGGCAGGTTACCCGGTTTCTGCACTTACCGGCTGGCTATGTCTTTTTTTACTTTATAAGGGATATAACCTGTATATCCTTTTTATTCTGACAAGTATCGCACTGATAATCATGATACTATCATTAAGAAATATGTATGGACTATTCTGGGCCGGAACATTTGTGGTACTTAATTTGTTATTAATTTACTTTAACAACAAGACATTAATTTATGCATTTGCCACCTTTTATTCTGTCATTATTTTTACAGATGCGATAATTTCCTCGGTTGTACTGTTTGTATTATCGATAAAACAGCCAAAGAAGGCGGGAGATGCTACTAACCTGCAAAAAACGACAAAAATACCGGCTGCATTCTGGTCAATTTTGTTGCTGGCTTTTACCCTATTTATCTCCTGGTTATCGGTGATACATTATTTCCCATCAATCAAAAATCTGATTTAACACATAGTATGCAAATACAGGAAATCATAACCTACATCATAGTAGCAATTGCAGCTGGCTTTGTACTATTCAGTCTTTTCAAGACATTATTTCCTTCAAAGGAAAAACTTAACCAGCATGGTTGTGCCGGAGGATGTAATTGTGATGCTAAGATAATGCGAAAAGAACTGCTCAGTAAAAAGTTTGGTATCGTGAAATAGTATTTCGGTTAATTCCTAACCTATTTAAACCAGAACTAAAAAGTAATGAAAAACATATAATACTAAATTAAGAATGAAAAAGTAAGTGGATTTGCAATACTTTAACATTTTGTGTTTTGTGTTTAATGTTTTCAATTCAATTTTAAACTATAAAAATCTCAGTAATAGTTGGTACAATCAGTTGATAATTATTTTTTCACGATAAATATTTATCCAGAAGATTAAATAATTAGAAATACCAACTATTAGTAGCAGACTCATACAAAAACTCCGGAAGTTAATCCTCCGGAGTTTATAATTTTAAAGATATGCTACAAAGTTTTTTCCTGGAAATTATGCTTTGAGAGCCGCAATAAGTTGGGTTTCTATTTCTTCACAGAGTTCAGGATTGTCGGCAAGTAATTTCTTCAATGCATCACGACCCTGTCCAAGTTTCGTTTCGCCGTAACTGAACCACGAACCGCTTTTCTTGATAATATTGCGTTCAACTCCAAGATCAATGATTTCGCCGTATTTTGAAATGCCTTCACCATAAATGATGTCGAACTCAGCCATACGGAACGGTGGAGCTACTTTGTTTTTAACCACTTTCACTTTAACCCTATTTCCGATTGCAACATCGCCATCTTTAATCTGGGTCTGGCGGCGGATATCCAAACGAACTGATGCATAAAATTTCAGAGCATTACCACCGGTTGTAGTTTCAGGATTTCCGAACATAACACCGATTTTTTCACGCAACTGGTTGATAAAAATACAGCAACAACCTGTCTTGCTGATTGTTGAAGTAAGTTTACGCAAAGCCTGCGACATTAACCTGGCTTGCAAACCCATTTTCGAGTCGCCCATTTCACCTTCAATTTCGCTACGAGGTGTAAGTGCCGCAACTGAGTCAATTACAATTACGTCAATAGCTCCTGAACGAATCAGGTTTTCAGTGATTTCGAGCGCTTGTTCACCGTTATCAGGCTGTGAGATAAGTAAGTTCTCGATATCAACACCCAACTTCTGCGCGTAATAGCGATCGAAAGCATGCTCAGCATCAATAAAGGCAGCAATTCCGCCTTTCTTTTGCGATTGCGCAATCACATGCAAGGCTAGTGTTGTTTTACCTGATGATTCAGGTCCGTATATTTCAATAACTCTGCCCTTTGGTAAACCACCTACTCCCAAAGCTATATCTAAGCCCAATGAACCTGTAGAAATCGTCGGCATTTCTTCAACAGCCTGATCTCCAAGTTTCATTATTGTACCTTTTCCATATGTTTTTTCCAGCTTATCCATTGTAAGCTTCAGAACATTCAGTTTTTCCTGGTTGCTATCTTCTTTTGCCATTATAATTTGATTTAGCGTTATTGAGCAAATTTACTCAGTTTCATTTTGATATAAAAATATAGTTATAATTTCATAGTAGTTTTTATTAACAAAAAAAAACGTCGATGCAAATATTTGCATATTAACCTGACGTTCATAATTTTAACTACAATACGATTTCTGATAAGATCAGGATTTCAGTATCTGGGCAGTATGTTCCTTGGTATCAACCTGGGTGAATACCTTTTCGATCATTCCGTTCTCATCGATCACGAAAGTGGTACGAAAAACGCCATCGTAGCTTTTCCCCATAAATTTCTTGGGTCCCCAAACGCCGTAAGCCTGAATAATTTGTTTTTCCGTGTCGGGCAGGAGCGAAAATGGGAGTTCATACTTTGCTGTAAATTTCTCATGCTTAGCCATAGGATCAGGGCTTACACCAATAACGACATATCCTTGCTTAATAAGTTCCGAATGGTTATCGCGCAAATTACAGGCTTCAGCAGTACATCCAGGCGTGTCGTCCTTAGGATAAAAGTAGAGAACAACTTTTTTACCTTTTAATGATTCGAGCGAAATAACATTTCCATGTGGGTCAGTTGCAGAAAAGAGAGGTGCTGCATCGCCGGGTTTTAATGTTGTCATAATATTTTCAAATTCAGATTGTTTAACTAATAATTACTATAATTAAACAGAAAAACCATCAAATGGTTCATAAATGAAAGTATTATTAAACCATTATTTATCAGTTTTTGCTGCCAGTTTTGAATAATATTTACAGAAATCTTTAATGCCACATTCTTCGCATTTTGGTTTCCTGGCAATACAAACATACCTGCCATGGAGAATAAGCCAATGGTGAGCAATTGAAAGCTTTTCCCGGGGAATATATTTTACCAGCTGCTTTTCAGTTTCGAGCGGTGTTCGGGAGTTTGTAGTCAGACCAATCCTGTTCGAAATCCTGAAAACATGTGTATCAACAGCCATTGCCGGAAGGTTAAAAACCACAGAAGCTATGACGTTTGCTGTCTTTCGACCAACTCCTGGCATTTTCTGAAGTTCATCAATATCTGATGGTACCACACCGTGAAACTCACTCACAAGTGTCTGAGCCATTCCCACCAGGTTCTTAGCCTTATTATTAGGATAGGAACAGCTTTTAATCAGTTCAAAGACTTGATCCACATGAGCTTTGGAGAGAGATTCCGCATCCGGAAATACTTTATAGAATGGAGGTGTAATGATATTTACACGTTTATCGGTGCATTGGGCTGATAAAATTACCGCAACCAGCAACTGGTATGGTGATTGGTAAACCAGTTCTGTTTCGGCAACGGGCATTGCTGATTCAAAATAATTTATAACGGCTATATACCTTTCCTTGATCGGGATTGTTTTTTGCATACGAGTGTTAAGTTGGTCAAACATATGAATTCGTTCGGTTATCAGAAATGGAGAGCTGACGAAACATTTAGTCTTTTAAAAAGGAAGGAATAAATAACATTAAACATAAAATATTAAATGTAAAAGTATCCGGTGTTTTTCAACTTTTTCATTTTTTGTTTAATGTTATGTGTTTTTCATTCTTTTTTGTTCCAAATATCGAATGTCAGGGCAATAAAAAAGCAATGGGGAACATCCCTGTCGGAAAGTTCCCCATTTCACTTTCAGCAGCCGTAGCTGTTGATTGTGGCCGGCGTTTGCTTCGCAGAATTTACAGATTGGCAAAACATAAAGAAATGCCCTGTTGTTGTTCAAAGTAGGTGCGAACACCACGCTTTGTTTTTTCCGGCACTGGTTTCAAACTGTAGTTTTCTTCACGAGGAAGAGCTTTCAGGATGATTCTGGGCTTTAAACCTTGTCCCTCTCAGGATTTTGGCTGTGGCCACGCTTGCGCGTTGTCGGTTCCTGCATTCGAAGCGTTGTTGCTATCTTGCCCGTAGGTTCGATAACTCCTGTAGGTATCAGGAATTTTAACATCCCTGGGAACCCCGGCTCGCCTGATTGGCTTTCTGCCTTGCGGCTTCCTGCTTTTCTGGCTTCGGCTTGGTCAACTCTTCTGTTGCCAGATTTGTTTTTCCTGCCGTGTGCCGCGCTTCGGCGATCGTGGGAATTTCACATTCAATTGCCTTGCGGTTTTTGTTTGCTACGTCCCTGCATTCAGAGTATCATCGGGAGCTTACTGATGCGAGAGTCTCAACTTTTTACTTGCCAGGTTTTGCAACCTGATTTTCAGCAGTTTCAGGTTTCCGATGTGTTTCGTTGCCGATTCACATTTTCCATCCTTGTGCTCTAAACACCTTGCGGTGCGCCTGTTCTTCAATTCCTTGCGGTCAATCGGTTCAGGGTGCTTCATGCCCTTTGACTCTTTCATGCATTCCGGCTTTCAAATCGGCTTCTGCAAATTACTCTTGCGAGTTATAAACTTTAGCTTCTCTGGGATCAGTACTTCCCTCCTTCTCAGAAGTTCAGCAGCCTCTCCGGGGCCAGTTACCATGATCTCGTCCGGTGAATTAAAATTACATCTTTTTGACCCCCTAAGTCAAGTGTTTTTCAGGAAATCACTACACATTGTTCACACATGAGTTATGAACAATTGTTAATAACTTCATACCTTGTTAACATGCTGTATCTTAATATAATAGAATATAAATTAAGTGTAATCTGGGAGAATTTCAAGAATCAGCCTGCCTTTTGCAATACTTTTCACACTGCATCTGACTCTTTTTTCATCATTGATGTCAACCTTTTTTGTTCCGTTAACAACAACTTCTACGATATTCCCGGAATTTTCTCTTACCAGAATTACACTTTCATTGCCGGAATCAGAGTGGCTGATAAAATCAAAATAATAGATTTCACCTTCCTTATAAACCGGATGTTTTGGTTCAAGGAATACCCGTCCGGTACAATTGACCTTATCGATTTTACATTGAATCTGATCTCCGACAACAAATCCATAAGATTTATAGTTCTCGGCAGCCATGAAATGCTTCATTCCATTGATATCCTGAAGCACAAAATACCAGGCATCATCCTGAAGTTGAACAATATTATGTATTTTGAAAGGGAACCATTCCCCTTCAGATAAAATAACATTTCCAGAATTATACCCGGGATATTGCATAAAATGAAAGAATTCCAAAAGCCAAAGTTATACTTTCCAAATAAGAAAGTAGTTTCAACATCGGATTTATTTATCCGTAAGATGAATCTTAATTCTCCCGGCTCACTTTTCGGATACCTTTCAGCCGTACCAATGTTCCGAGAATCAGGTTAAGATGTGCCTTCCCATCCACATTCACCATTATCGAGCCATCAAATTTGCCATTGTGAGAATTCAGGTTGATTGACCGTATATTGGCTTTCAGATCACCGGAAACGACGTTTGTGATATCATTCAGAATGCCCGGCTGATCATTCCCGCTAATCCTGATAGTAGCAACATAGGATGTGAGTTCCGAAATTTCAGCCCATCGTGCCTGAACAACCCTGTAATGGTAACGTTCAAGCATTTCGGATGCATTTGTACAATTTGTACGATGAATTTTTATTCCTTCCGATACAGTCACAAAACCAAAAATCTCATCGCCATATACAGGCTGACAACAACGGGCAAACTTAACATCTGCCAGCGGAGTAGAATCATTTACAATTATGAGTGGTTTTTGCTTATCCGTTTTGTTTTTTGAAGGATCAATTTTTGTAAAAGGCTTTACTAGTGTCCGGACTTCCTCCGGTTTAACAACCGGGAGTAATGCTTCCTTAATTTTCTGAATATCATACTTTCCTTCAGCAAGTCCATGAAACATATCCAAAGCACTCACAGCTTTGTAATAAAGTACCAGTTTATTTCCTATATCATCGTTATAGTCGACTTTTAACTGGCCCAATTTGCGCATTAACAAGTCTTTACCAGCTTCCGACTGAGAAAATTCAGCATCTTTGAGAATACGCTTTATTTTGGTAATTGCCCGGGAAGTTGTCACCCAATTCAACCAGTCGATGGTTGGTTTCTGATTCTTGGCAGTTATAACTTCAATATGATCTCCTGTTTTGAGCACATGTTTTAATGGAACAAAAAGGTTATTCACCTTTGCGCCTGTACAATGCTGTCCAATTTCGGTATGAATATCAAAAGCAAAATCGAGAATAGTTGCACCAGTGCGGAGCTTTTTAAGATGGCCTTCAGGAGTGAAAACAAAAATATGATCGGAATGGACATTCATACCAGCTGTCAGAGCAATTTCATCATCGCCGGGCGTATAATTTTCGAGCATGGACCGGATATTCCGCAGCCATTCATCAGAAGATGATTTAACACCTTTTTGCTCTTTATACCTCCAGTGAGCGGCCATTCCTTTTTCGGCATGTTCATCCATGCGTTTTGTGCGGATCTGAACTTCTACAAAATTATTACCGGGAGCTTCAACCGTAACATGCAGCGATTCATAGCCATTAGGCCTGGGTGCTGAAATCCAATCGCGAAGACGTGAGGTATTGGGCGGATAAATATCGGTAACATGCGAATACGCTTTCCAGCAATCCGGTTTTTCGTTTTCGGGAGAACAATCCAGAATTATACGGATGGCAAAGAAATCGAAAACTTCGTCGAATTCGATTTCCTGCTTTTTCATTTTGGTATAAATAGAAGGAATAGCTTTGGTGCGGGCTTTTATTTCGAAATCGAGTCCGACAGATTGCAGGCTTTTACGAATCGGGACAATAAATTCCTCGAAATACTTCTTCTGCTCCTGTGCAGTATCTTCAATTTTTTTCTTAATACCTTGGTATACTTCGGGTAAAGTATGCTGCATGGCGAGGTCATCAAGTTCGGTTTTAACTTTATACAGTCCAAGCCTGTGAGCCAAAGGAGCATAAAGATTGCTTGTTTCAACCGAAACCTGCTTCTGTTCACTTGCAGAGAGCAGGTTAATATGCCGCATCAGGTTTATTCTGTCGGCCAGTTTTATCAGCAATACCCGTATATCACCGGAAAGGCTGAGCAAGAGTTGAATGAAATTCTCAGGCATGATGGAAATTTTATCCATCCTGATACCGGAAATCTGCTGAAGTTTCTGAACTATGTGTAATGTATCATTTCCGTATTTCTTTTTAAATGCTTCAGTTTCAACAGGCGTTGAAACAGGCAGTTGCTGTAACAATGCAGCCAGGATGCTGGTTGAATCCAGTCCCATTTCATCGGCAATAATCCGCGCTACCGAAACTGAGTGAGCAAGTTGAAATTCGCCCTGCGTATTTTTAGTATCACCAAAATGTCGAAGTACCTCTATAAATGCCTGTTTTATCAATAAACGGTTGCTGCGGTCTGTAATGTAACTACACGAACGTAAAAGCTCTTTATAAAGTAGTATGAATCTTTTATTTTCTGTCAGTTCCTGCATTTTCATATCTTCTCCTTTCGTTCCTTAGTGCCATTAACAAATTTACAACCAAAATGGTTAAAAAAATAAAAGCCCGGAATATTGCCCGGGCTTTCAAAAAACGATTTCAGTTTCAAACTGTATTTATTCGCCCTTTTTACCGGTTTGACCTTTACGCTGTTGATTAGGATCTGTAATTGAATCACGCATGCGGGTATCGGCCTGGATATTCTGAAACTTATAATAATCCATGATTCCGAGGTTTCCGGTGCGGAAAGCTTCAGCAATAGCTTTAGGAATTTCGGCTTCGGCCAGGATAACTGCTGCCCTGGCTTCCTGGGCTTTGGCTATCATTTCCTGCTCGTTGGCTACAGCCATGGCCCTGCGTTCTTCGGCACGTGCCTGGGCAATATTTTTATCTGCATTAGCCTGGTCCATCTGAAGCATTGCACCAATATTTTTACCTACGTCAATATCAGCAATATCAATTGAAAGAATTTCAAATGCTGTTCCTGAGTCAAGGCCTTTAGCCAGAACTACTTTTGAGATCGTATCTGGATTAGCAAGTACTTCTTTATGTGAATTAGTACTACCGATAGAGGAAACAATCCCTTCACCAACCCTGGCAAGTACAGTTTCTTCTCCTGCTCCGCCCACAAGTTGTTTAATATTGGCACGAACAGTTACCCTGGCTTTTGCTATCAGCTGAATACCATCTTTTGCTACTGCAGCTACAGGAGGAGTATCGAGTATTTTTGGATTAACCGACATCTGAACTGCTTCAAATACATCACGACCTGCCAGATCGATGGCAGTTGCAGATTTATAATCCAGAGGGATATTGGCTTTGTCAGCAGAAATCAATGCATTAACTACTGATTTTACTCTGCCACCAGCCAGGTAATGAGCCTCTAACTGGTCACGTGAAAGAGTTAATCCGGCCTTGGTTGAAGTGATAAGCGCGGATACAATTACTGACGGTGGTACTTTCCGCCAGCGCATAAATACCAGTTGCAGCAGGGAAATTTTTACACCTGAAAGCAATGCTGTGAACCATAATCCAACAGGTATAAAGTAAAAAATAATCCATAACCCGACTAAGCAGGCTACGCCAATGGCAATAATTGAAAACAGT
Source organism: uncultured Bacteroidales bacterium (assembly GCA_903879715.1). Taxonomy (GTDB): domain Bacteria; phylum Bacteroidota; class Bacteroidia; order Bacteroidales; family UBA4417; genus UBA4417. Next base: position 23,357 of record CAIRMR010000037.1, on the reverse strand, counting down.
GGATCCATGTGTTTTATTTTTTAGTGGTTACAATAATTTTGTTATCCTTAACTGAAATAACAATGATTTCATTTTCCTGATCGACAAATTCTCCATAGGTATGAACTTCAACGATATCGTTGTTTATCATAGCTTTACCTGAAGGTGCAAGCCTTGAAACTGAAGTTCCGGTATCTCCCTCTTTAATAGTAATTCCTTCAAGCTGATCCATTTTACCATCAACGGTGGTTTTTAATGCCATTCGTTTCCAGGTTCCGGCTTTAAAGGAGTAATATAATGTAATGACTGTTACCACCAAAGTGGCTCCCAGAGTTATGTGTCCTTCAACAATGCCTTTTGAAGCATAAGCCTGCCATATTCCGACAAAAAGCAAAGCAAAACCTAATATTCCTGCCAGTGTAGTGCCGGGAATAACAAGAATTTCGAGAAGTAAAAAAATTACTCCAAGAACAATAAGCATTATTATCAATAACCAGGACATGACAGTATAGAATTAAAAACTGAGAATCTTTAGTAAAGCCGCGGCTTAAAGATTCTCAGCTAAATTATACAATTAAATGACAGGACTTATATGATTCAAAATTATCTTTCAGTGATTTATTAAACGTGACTGCATTTTTTAATTTCCGATGATGAAAAAAGCCTGAGCTAAGTAATATTTATCTGAAATTTTCATTTATTTACCTGCTCATTAAGGCTTAGTTACATAGTATTTATTTGCTTCCGGCAAAAATGCTTTTATCTGAGCAATACGCCGTTCATCGCTTGGGTGGGTACTCATGAGTTCCGGAGGTTTACTGCCACCAACTTTCGACATTTCCTGCCAGAAAGTAACAGCGCGTTCGGGATCATAGCCAGCCATAGCCATAAAAACCAAGCCTAGTTTATCTGCTTCAAGTTCGTGCTGACGGGAATAACCCAGAATTCCCAATTGAGAACCTACACCAAATGCCGAAAGGAAAATATCCTGAGTCATCTGAGGTTTTTGTTGCATATAAACCTGCAATCCTATCCCTGCAGCCTGCACAGCCAATTCCTGGCTCATCCGTTCATTTCCATGGTCTGCAATAGCATGGGCTATTTCATGACCCATAACCACAGCCAGGCCAGCATCGTCTTTGGTGAGCGGTAATATGCCGGTATAAACAACGACTTTACCACCAGGCATGCACCATGCATTTACTTCCTTGCTATCAACTACATTAAATTCCCACTTGTACCCTTCTATTTGCTTTGATAATCCATTATCTTTCATATATTTTTCGACAGCCTTGCTGATACGGATACCAACAGCAGTAACCTCTGACGATTGCCTGGTTGGAGGACTAACTGCCGGGTTTTCTTTAAGAAAGGTTGCATAATTTGATTGGCCCATTTCAGCTATCATGCTGTCAGGAAGCAACTTTAACTGTTTGCGGCCAGTGATTGGAACTGTTGCGCACGACACAATAATTATCCCGAAAAGAAGCGCAAAAACGTTTTTTAAAATCTTATTCATAATACAAGTAAGTAAATTAAGCCAAAATAGTGGATATTCCCCTGGTATTGAGTTCATTATTCATTGGAGTCAATTCGGATAATGTTCCTGATTTAATTCCACATTTTCCTTTAAAATGTGCAATTAAGGCACATTGTTCAGCCTGCGCAAGATCATGATCGCAAACTTCAACCAGGCTTTCGATTACAAAATCAAAGGAATTCACATCATCATTAAAAAGGATGAGTTCATTCCTGCTGTTCAATAACTGATCAATTGAATTTAAAGGTTTGGTTTGTTGCTTTTTCATGACAAATTCTCTTGGTGCAAAGATACTACATCCCTAAAAACAAATATTCCTCATCTGATTTTATTTTTCTTTCTGATAAAACAAATTCAAGCTATTTTAAGTTTAATTTGCAACAAAATTATTCTTAAAGTATGAATTTTATTTTTACATCTGATATTATTACTAAAGCTTTTTTCGAAAAGCTGAAAACTGAACTTTCATTACCTCTTCCGGGAGTTGATGCACATTTGCGACTTGCGCCTGAAATGCGGGTGAACGACCTTAAAATAGGTATAACTCCGGAACATGCCATTGAGAGTGCCGTACTCATTATTTTATATCCCTATAAAAACCGTTTGCACACCGTGGTTATTCTCAGAAATGAATATGATGGTGCACATTCAGGCCAGATAAGCATGCCAGGTGGAAAATCAGAGGAAACGGATATTGATTTTGCGCACACTGCTTTGCGTGAAGCGGAGGAAGAGATAGGAATAATTCCTTCCCAAATGGAAATCCTGGGACAATTAAGCCGGTTTTATGTTAGACCGAGTAATTTTGTCATTAACCCTTACATTGCTTACACTACTCAACGTCCTGATTTTCATCCGGATGCAACCGAAGTTCAAAGAGTTATAGAAATAGATGTTTTTAAGGAAATCAACACTGACAGAATTGTAAATAAAACTATCACATTCAAAAACAGAGTACAGGTCATTGCACCTGGTTTTGAAGTTGGAGGTGAATTTATGTGGGGAGCTACCGCAATGATTTTTAGTGAATTAATTTTTGTTCTGAAAAATGTAGCTGAAAAATCATTGATCAAGCTAACTGATTAATCAACGACTTTAATTTCAGTAATCAACCTAGCAGTTGTAGACAACATTGCCGAAACACCACAGTATTTTTCTTTCGAAAGGTTAATTTTATTGACGAATGAAGATTTACGATTTACGAATGATGATTTACGATTATTACCCGAGTGACATAGGCTGAGCGTAGTCAAAGCCAGCCGAAGGGGAGTATTTTCTATTTGTGATTTGTGATTTTTGAATTTTGAATTTTGATTTGTGAATCCGTAAGAAACCAATATCGTGAACAAAAGTTACCTGGCTTTATACACTATTTTCCCATCAACTATCGTATAAAGGACTTTTGTCATCAACAGTTTAGCTTCTGGTGCTTTAATAATATCTGTATTAAGTATTGTGAAATCAGCTGCTTTCCCAACTTCAATGCTTCCTCTCCGCTTTTCCTCAAAACATGATTTTGCGGCCCATATAGTCATGCTCTTTAATGCATCTATCCGTGAAAGTGCATTTTCCATCAGAAAGCCTTCCAGAGGTTCGCCATCTGCATCCTTCCTGGCAACGGATGCATAAAAGGTTCTAATAGGGTCAATACTTTCAACTGGAAAATCAGTACCATTCGGCAGCCAGCCATTCTGTTGGAGAAGTCTATTATAAGCATAAGCATTCTTTAGTCTCACATAACCAAGCCTATGCCCGGCCCAATCCATATCAGATGTTGCGTGAGTTGCCTGAACAGATGGTACAATATGGTACTTTGCAAAAAAAGCAAAATCATTTTCATTTACTACCTGGGCATGTTCAATTCTCCATCGGCGATTATCACCAGGCTTCAGAAACTTAGCATATGTATGTAACACCATCCGAACAGCTGAATCTCCGATAGCATGTGTATTAATCTGAAATCCATATTTATATGCAAGTTTACATACTGCTGCAAGTTCAACAGGTGATGTCACCAGGATTCCCTTGTTATGCGAATCGTCAAGGTATGGACTTAACAGGCAGGCACCGCGTGATCCTAATGCTCCATCGGCATACATTTTCATTGCGCCTACTCTTAAAAATGGAGTATGATAAACTGTATCCTTCATAAAGTAGTCGAAATTCTCTTCAGTTGGATTAAGCCAGGCATCAATACGCAAGGTAATTTTACCGGCTTTCTGCAAGGAGTCGAGAAGGAGTATTTCTGATTTATTGAGTCCTGCATCTGTTACTGCAGTAAGTCCAGCTTCGTGGCATAGTTTGGTTGCAACAACCAGGTATTCAGTCATTTCACCAGCAGTAGGCAAAGGGACCATATTTCTTAGCTTATCTGCCAGACTTTCAAGAAATATACCAGAAAAATTACCATTATTAAAAATAGCTTCGCCTTTTTTAACAGGCATTGAAATTCCTGCTGTTTTAATTGCAGCTTCGCTGGCGAGCACCGCATGGCCATCAACACGTGTAAGAACAACCGGAATGCCAGGGAATACCTTATTAAGCTCCTGATTGTCAGGAAATGCCTTCCCCGGCCAGTTATTCTGATCCCAGCCACGACCCACAATCCATCCTTCGGGATGTAGTTTTCGGTATCCTTTTAAAATACCTATTACTTCGTCGAATGAATGAGCCTGGGAAAGATCGGCATATCGCAATCCTTGGGCAAAACCAGTAAAATGAGAATGAGCATCAGTAAAACCAGGATAAACTGTAGCACCTGAAGCATTGATGTTTTCCGGTGCCCAATACCGGCTCCTGATTTCTGCGTCAGTTCCTACTGCTATAATAATTCCTTTTTTTACTGCAATGCAATTAACACCCTTCATAACACTGTCAGGCGCGTATATTTTTGCATTATAAATGATCAGGTCAGCCTTTTTTTTAAGATCATGACATGACCCGAAACCTATGATTGCCAATATTGATAATATTAAGATCAATGGTTTACCTAAATTCTTCATAAAAAAGGATTACATAGAATCTTCATCTATCAGATTCCAGGATTATAATTCTTGGTACAGGCAGTCTGTAGTAATGAATAAATATTCAGAGCGATTATTCCTCTATTTTACAATTATCCGGATGATCATGACATTCGCGGCAATCGAGACTTTTGTTATACATTTCCATTGCACGAGCACTCATACCCATGCTTGAAAAGCCGCCATCATTAAACAGGTTTTGCATGGTAACTTTACGGGTAAGATCGCTGAAAAGAGTCAGGCAATAATCAGCACATTCAGCAGCAGTAGCATTGCCAAGAGGTGACATCCGCTCGGTAAAATCCATCAGTCCGCCAATCCCCTTAACACCGCTGCCTGCAGTCGTCAATGTTGGTGACTGGGAAATGGTATTTATACGGATATGTTTCTCCCGGCCATAAATGTAGCCGAAACTCCGTGCGATACTTTCCAATGCTGCTTTGGCATCAGCCATATCATTATATTCGAATAAAGTACGTTGAGCAGCCACATACGAAAGTGCTACTATTGATCCCCATTCATTTAATGCGTCGAATTTCTTGGCTGTCTGAATAACCTTATGGAATGAAATAGCTGAAATATCCATTGTTTTCAGGTAATTTTCATAGCTCACCGAATCATAAGGAATTTTTTTACGCACGTTGGGTGACATACCTATGGAATGTAAAATAAAATCAATTTTACCATCAAAATGTTCCAGTGTTTTAGCAAACAGATTTTCAAGATCTTGAATACTGGTAGCATCAGCAGCTACAACAATAGAACCGGTGGCTTCCGCCAGTTTATCCGTATCGCCTAAACGAAGTGCCATTGGTGTATTGGTAAGGACAAACTCTGCACCTTCTTCATATGCTTTTTCTGCCACTTTCCATGCGATTGACATGTCGTTCAACGCACCGAAAATGATGCCTTTTTTCCCTTTAAGTAAATTGTAAGCCATTGTATTGGGTTTAATTAATAATTCAATTTTTGATTTTTCTATTGAGGTAACTATTATTTAGTGCTGCTTTGGTTAATAGAAATCTGTGCTTAAAAAAGCTGGCAAGTTCTATGCAAATAAAACTTTGTTAAAGGTAGTGAAAAAACAGTAATCTTAATTTTTGTAATTAAGTAACTCACGGGCAGTTACTCTAGCTGATTCTGTTATGGTTTCATCACTAAGCATCCGTGCAATTTCGTTTACACGATCTTCGGTTGAAAGCACTCTCAAACTCGAAACCGTTGATGTACCACCATCCTCTTTATATGCCAGCAGATGACTGTCAGCTTTTCCCGCAATCTGGGGAAGATGAGTAATGGCAATAACCTGCATGTGCTTCGACATTGATCGCATTATACTGCCAACTTTTCCGGCAATATCTCCAGAAACACCGCTATCAATTTCATCGAAAAGTACGGTAGGCAGTAAGCTTCGGTTAAGAACCAGAGATTTTAACGCAAGCATAAGCCGTGATAATTCACCACCTGACGCCACTTTTTGAATTTCACGGATTTCGCTGCCTTTGTTGGCAGAAAAGAGAAATGTAATTTTATCAGTTCCTGTTGCTGAAAAATACGCCAATGTTTCCTTTTTAATTTTAAATATTGCTGAAGGCATACCAAGATTTTCCAGCACATTACGCATTTCGGTCTCAATAGTTGGTATTACTGCCATTCTTTGCTTAGAAAGAACAGTAGAAGCTTCTAAAAGTTCACTTTCTTTTTTTGACAACACTTCTTTTAATTCAGCAATGCGGGTTTCAAGTGATCCGATTGCAAAAAGTTTATCGGATAATTCATTCATTATAGCAATGAGCTCAGGCAGAGATTGAACCCTGTGTTTTTGTTCCAGGTGATAAATCATATCCAGGCGCAGGCTCAATTTCTCAATCCTTTCGGCATCAAAATGAACCTGTTCGGAGAAGTCCCGAAGTTCGTTTGCAATATCTTTAATTTCAATAAGGCTTATGTTAATTCTTTCGGTCAGAGGCAACAAATGGTGACTGAAACGGGAAGCCTGCTCAAGCAGTTGTTTTATTTCCGAAAGTTTGTCACTGACATTCAGTTCATTATCCGAAAGAATTCCAAGAGCAGAAAATGTACGGGTTTTAATTTCTTCAGCATGTGTCAGGATTTCAAGTTCTTCTTCGGCTTCCTGCTGTTCATTTGCCGTCAGGTTAGCCTTTTCCAGTTCCTCAAACTGGAAACTGAGGAATTCCTTTTCATTTACGCTTTGTTGCTCTTTGTAGATATTCTCATCCAACTCAGCTTTCAGTGAATTATATTCGTTAAATAATTTCCTGTATAAAACCAGCGTTTGAGGTTTTCCTGAATATGAATCGACCATTCCAAGCTGGAAGGCTGCATCATTTAATTCCAGTGTTTGATGTTGAGAGTGAATATCCACCAGCCTCTCTCCTATTTCCTTGAGGATATTCAGATTTACAGGAGTATCATTAATAAAAGCACGCGATTTCCCTTGTGGATTTATTTCGCGACGGAATACTGAAGTAGCCTCATAATCAAGGTCATTGGCTTCGAAAATGGAGTTCAGATTATATCCTTCGATTAAAAAGCTTCCTTCTACAATACATTTCAGGTTCTTATCCCTGAGTACCGATGTGTCGGCACGTTGTCCGAGAATAAGCGAAAGTGCGCCTACAAGGATTGATTTCCCGGCACCGGTCTCACCGGTAATACAGGTAAAACCCTTGTGCACGTTGATTTCGAGTTTCGGGATAAGTATAAAATTTTCGACTGACAAATGCAGTAGCATGTCTGGTTGTTTAGCTTTTGGATAAGCAAATATAAGAAATTGTAATGAATGTGCTTACTTGGATGATGTCATGATCTGCTGATACTTCGATGAATTGGCAGGATCAATCTCCTTCATCATGTTCACTATCTTGGTTTTATCCATCGGAGCAGCCTGGGAATATATATTTATAAGTTCATCCCGTTTAGCATCAAGAAACAATTGAGTAATATAGAGACCTGTTTTTTCACGGTTAACTTTTTGAAGGTTTTCGAGACAATCATTTACTCCGCTGCGTCCCAGGTCCATGTTTTCTGACATCAGATCCAGGCCGGTGCGATGATATGAATAAAGTCCGTCACGGAAAGGAGAATACGCGTTATTCAGGAGGTTTTCAACGAGCCAGTACCTGTTTTTAAGACTTTCGAAAGCTTTCCACCCGCGGTCACTTGAATTTTGGGCCGCATTTACAGCTGCTCTTGCTTTTTCATAATAAAGTGTCCCACCTAATTTCGAAAAAGAGTCGGCATCAACGCCTAACATAACATATAAATAATAAGCTACCATTGAAGTAAGATTCGAGGTATAGGCATCATCATTATATTCGAGCGGTTCAAATTCAACATATTTGAAGTCAAAATCTTTATCGACAAGATTCAACAAATCGGAGTTATAGGATGTTTTGTATACCGGGCGCTTTAATACTACATTCACTTTACCCTTAAACTGATCACTTGATACACGTTCCGTAACGGTAATCATGATTGAGCATTCAATACGCTCTTCAGGTTTGTAAATATAGTTAGTCCATTTCCGGTTGTTTACAAACTCGTAAAGTTGAGTTTGCAGGCTTTGAAATACTTTTTTCTCAGATCCTTCAACCTGGGGTGAGTTAACAGATACCTGGCACATGAATTCCTGTGCTTTTGCTAAAGCGGGTAAACAGATAATCAGAAAAATAATCAGTTTGCGGATCATAAAGGATATATACTATGATTGTATTTAGACAATTTCTTTCTGAATAATATCAAATAAATCAGCTGCAACTTCGGTCTTGGGTTTCAGTTCAAATTCGCTGATGGTATTATCTTTGCTGATAACGGAAACTTTATTGGTATCAAAGCCAAATCCGGAACCTTCATTTTTCAGTGAATTAAGAACGATAAAATCAAGGTTTTTCGTATGCAACTTTGAAATAGCATTATCAATTTCGTTTTTTGTCTCTAAAGCAAAGCCGATTAGGAGTTGATTCTTATTCTTCAGTTTTCCCAGATCCCTAAGAATATCCCTGGTTTTCACAAGGTCTAGCTTTAAAGTATCTTCGTTTTTCTTGATTTTTTCAGGTTCAGGATTTTGAGGCGTATAATCCGCAACAGCTGCTGCCATAATGCAAATATCTGCTTTTGGAAACACTTCGGTACAACTGGCATACATTTCTGACGCCGAACTCACTTTAACTAGTTTAATAGAAGGATGCTCAGGATATTCATTAACCGGACCAGAAACAAATATTACTTCAGCACCACGCATTGCAGCTTCATAAGCCAAGGCATTTCCCATTCTACCGGATGAATGATTACTGATAAACCTCACGGGATCAATAGGTTCAATAGTTGGCCCACTTGAAATCAGAACTTTTTTTCCAGATAAAGACAGATTTTTTGTGAAATAACTTTGCAGTATTTCAACAATTTTTTGCGGTTCCTCCAAACGCCCCATTCCTGTAAGACCGCTTGCCAGTTCGCCTGAATTTGGTGCAATAAGAATATTTCCGTAAGATTTCAAAGTGAAAATATTTTGCTGCGTTGTTTTATGATGATACATATCCACATCCATGGATGGGGCATAAAATACCGGGCAACGTGCGGCCAGATAGGTTGCCAGTAATAAATTATCGGTAATTCCGGTAGCCATTTTAGCCATGGAATTTGCTGTAAGTGGCGCAATTATAAATGCATCAGCCCAGCTGCCTAACTCTATATGACTATGCCAGGAGCCGTCAGCTTTATTGAAGGGTTCTATTGAAACCGGATTCTGCGAAAGCACGGATAAAGAAAGTGGTGTGACAAAGTCGCAGGATTCAGCCGTCATCACTACCTTAACTTCAGCTCCTTCTTTAATCAGAAGTCGTATCAGGAAGGGAATTTTATACGCAGCTATTCCGGCAGTAATTCCTATCAGTATTTTTTTACCTTTTAACATACCGCTATGGTAAAATAATTTACCAGGTATTTTCCTTTTCTTTCATCGGATTGCGCGAGAAGATCTGATCTTTCAGAAATTCATTGGTAGCAATCAAAGTGGGTTTCGGTAAATTTTCGTAGTATTTTGCAAGTTCGATTTGCTCACGGTTTTCAAAAACTTCTTCCAGGTTATCGCTTGGAGTAGCAAATTCTTCAATTTTCGAATTAAGTTCTTCTTTTATCTCCTGAGAAATCTGGTTAGCGCGTTTTGCAATTATAGCTACTGATTCGTAAATATTTTCGGTTGGGTCGTTAAGCTCCGACATATTACGGGTTATTGTAGTAGTTTCAATCTTCAACTTCTTGATATCCATATGTTTGATTATTTATTTCGTTACTAATTATTTAATTCTTTGGAAATATTCTTCTTTATAGCCAAAGCCTTTTCGCTGTAATCTCCTACCGGGAAACCAGCATTTAGTTCATCATAAGCATCCGAAGCAGCTGTAAGTCGTTCCCGACGTTTTTCAGAAATACTATTGATTGCATACTGGTATTTGGCAGAAAGTATTGAATAGAGTATCAGTTCTTTTGATTTTGTATCAGGATAATCTTTCAAAACATTACCCAAAGATACAACCGAAGCTTTATAATCCGACATTCTGAAATAAAGCATGGCAATATCTATGTCTTTCTTTTCAAGTTTTGCACGCAGTTCATCAATAAGTTTATTACATTCGGCTACGCGCTCGCTTTTAGGATGGGTGCTGATAAATACCTGTAATGATGAGATTGCTTCAGCAGTAGAGGTTTGGTCAAGTGATGACCGGGGTGATTCAAGATAACTGCAATACGCACTGAGGTAAACAGCTTCCTCTGCATAAATACTTGATGAAAAGTTAGTCGAAAAGCTTTTGTAGTAATAACCGCCAAGGATATAATCTTTCTGCTTGTAATAACAGTTCGCTGTGTAATAAGCAATTTTCTCGGCTTTATCAGTGCCTTTATAAAAGGCCTGTATCTGTTCGAATAGCTGTTGAGCATGAGAATAGAATCCTTTCTCATAATATTCAAGTGCTTTATTGTATTTAACTTCATTATCCGAACTTTTTAAAAGTTTCTGGAATGAGCTGCACGACATTATCACCGTAGATAATATCAAAACTATATAAATAACCGGTTTTCTGATCATGCGGCAAAAGTACACATTTTAACCTGAATTATGAAACGATTATACATATAGCTGTACACGGAAATTTAGTTAAATATTATTAAAAGAGAGATTAAAAGCTGGCTTTATAGGTTTCCAGGCAACGTTCACGGGCAAAAGCATGATCTAACATAGGTTGAATATATGTTTTAGTGCCATATTCAGGTATCCATTTTTTAATATATACACTCTGTGGATCAAATTTCTCAGCTTGTGTAACCGGGTTAAATATCCGGAAATAAGGAGCAGCATCACAACCAGTTCCTGCGGCCCATTGCCAGTTTCCATTATTCGATGCCAACTCAAAATCCAGCAGTTTATCGGCAAAATAGGCTTCACCCCATTGCCAGCTTATAAGCAGATGTTTCACCAGAAAGCTTGCCGTAACCATACGTACACGATTATGCATAAAACCGGTTTGATTAAGTTCGCGCATTCCTGCATCAACCAAAGGATATCCAGTTTGTCCCGTGCACCATGCTTCAAAATTCTTTTCATTGTTAACCCATTGAATAAACTGGTATTTGGGTTTAAACGGCTGATGTACCACATGAGGGAAATGCCATAATATCTGCATAAAGAACTCACGCCATATCAACTCACCTAACCAGGTAGAATTAATTTCGAGCGCCTGGGCAACCAATTGCCTGATACTTACAGTTCCAAACCTCAGATGAACACTTACTTTGCTTGAAGAATCCAATGCGGGGAAATCCCGGGTTTTATCATATGTAACTATTGCATTCTGATTGAGTTGGAAAGAGTGAAAAACGTCTTTTGTTTCATTAAAACCCATTTCCGACAATGTTACTTCCATTTTCTTTTCAGTCGGAAAAAAGTTGAACAGGTAATTCTCTGAATTCCAATTGTGAAGATAATTGTAATCCTGATTCAATTTTTCAATCCATTTATGACTATATGGAGTATAAACTGTGTATGGCTCGCCCGAGAGTTTGGTAATCTCATCTTTCTCAAAAATAACATGGTCTTTAAAAGTTTGGAATAAAACACCCTTTTCGGCAAGTTTTTTCTTTATCTGCAAATCTCGCTCCATGGCATAAGGCTCATAGTCGTGATTTGTATAAACCCTGTTTATATCATAAGTTGATAATAATTGTTCAAAAACGCCGTCAGGTGTACCAAAGTAAACCTGAACCGAGGTTTTGTAAGGTAAGAGTAACTGATTCAGATGTTGAATCGCCTGATAGATAAAACTTATCCGTTTGTCGTCAGGATTGAGATTCTGTAAAATTTTCCTGTCGTAGATAAAAACCGGCAATACCTTAAAGCCTGATGCAAGAGCTTTGAAAAGTGCAGTATTATCGAATAATCTCAGATCGCGTCTGAACCAAAAAACGGCAATAGATTCGGTGATATCCATATAATTAAAACTGAGAACAAATTTACGCTATTTTTACAGGCTTTCGGTAAATTTATACAATAAACAATACTCCTTCTTAGAAAGTTTAGTAGTTTTGCACCACGAAAAAAAAATATTAATTTAAATACTCGTATTGTGGATCTTTTTGAAAAACGTGTTCGGAATCTTGGCCCGCTTGGAATGTATGCCAAACAAGCAGATGGATATTTCATGTTTCCTAAACTTGAAGGTGAAATTGGAAACAAAATGATTTTCAGAGGCAAAGAGCGCCTCGTTTGGAGTTTAAACAACTACCTTGGATTGGCTAACCATCCGGAAGTCCGAAAGGCTGATGCCGAAGGCGCGGCTGTATGGGGAATGGCTTCGCCGATGGGCGCGCGAATGATGAGTGGTCAAACGGTTTATCACGAACAACTTGAGCGCGAGCTTGCAGCTTTTGTAAATAAAGAATCTGCTTACCTGCTTAACTTTGGTTACCAGGGAATGATTTCGGTAATCGATTCAATGGTTGACCGTAATGATGTGATTGTATATGATAGCGAAGCACATGCTTGTATACTTGATGGCATGCGCCTGCATATGGGCAAGCGCTTTGTGTATCCTCACAATAACATGGAAAACCTACGTAAAGGCCTTGAAAGAGCAACCAGACTTACTGAGCAGACCGGCGGGGGGATACTTGTCATTACTGAAGGTGTTTATGGCATGTCAGGTGATTTGGGTAAAATAAAAGAAATCGTTGAACTGAAAAAAGAATTCAATTTCAGGTTGTTGATTGATGACGCGCATGGATTTGGAACCATGGGACCAACAGGTGCCGGTACCGACGAACATTTTGGCGTTCAGGATGGCGTTGACATGTATTTCGGCACTTTTGCCAAGGCTATGGCTGGAATCGGCGGTTTTATCGCTTCAACCGAGCCAATTATTGATTTTTTGAAACACAATATGCGTTCACAGATTTTCGCCAAATCTTTACCGATGCCGATGGTAATCGGAGCATTGAAAAGACTGGAATTAGTTCGCACAAAACCTGAACTCCGGAAAAACCTCTGGACTATTGTTGAAGCTTTACAAAAAGGTTTCCGCGAAGCCGGATTCAACATTGGAAATACTGAATCGCCGGTAACTCCTGTACTGCTTAACGGTACGATTTCGGAAGCTACGAACATCACTGTTGAAATGCGCGAAAAGTATAATATTTTCTGCTCTATCGTAACTTATCCTGTTGTTCCAAAAGGGGTTATTATGCTCAGAATTATTCCAACTGCCGTGCATACACTGGAAGATGTTAAATATACCATTGACGCGTTTAAGGCGATGAATGCAAAATTGTTAAATGGTGATTATGCCAATACAGCTTTTGCTGACATTTCAAATCTTTAACCTGAGTCAAATCTCTTATTTAAAATGCCCGGTTTTTTCAGCCGGGCATTTTTTTTATTAAAAGCAAAGCCTTAGTTTTGTCATAAATACATTGTTCGAAAATGCAAATAGAAAAACGCAAATCATTAAATATCATCCTTAATTCGACAGCTTTTTACCTGCTTTCGTACCTGGTCGTTTTTCTGATATTTCAGTTTACAACAATCATTGCTTCCAAAATATTTGATATCCCTACCACACTGTTTTATAATAAAATCGGGTATAATGTAATTCCGGAAGCCTGGACTTTTGACGCAGTAAAAGTTATTTATAGTTCAGGAAATATTATGCTATTCCTGATTTCGATTTCATTCCTTGTAATAATAATTAAAGCCATGGAATTTAACGGATTGCTCCGTTTATTCTTTCTGTGGGGATTCATTCATGCTATTTCCATGCTTTTTGGTTCATTTATAATTGGCGCTTTTAATTTCGAAGGTTTTGGAATAGTGCTGAGTTATTTATACCTGGCCGATACAGCAAAAATGCTTCTTTTATTCAGCGGACTTTTGCTGCTTATTGGAATAGGGATGGCCATGGTAAAGGCATTTTTATTTTCTGCTAATATATATTTCAACTTTCTGTCGCCCAAAATGCGCCCAACATTCAGGCGGGATCAGTTCATTATACCATTTGTGGTTTCAACCCTGTTTTTACTTATAATAAAATATCCGCTTTCGCTATATGAAACTTTATTGCTTTTTATCCCGTTTTTTATCCTCATGCCTTTATATTGGGGTATTGGACGATTTCCTGTTTTTTATTTTGAAGAAACAGAAAAATCAATACAAATCAGCAGCAGGCTAATAATTGTAACTCTTGTTGTTTACACTTTGTACCGGGTTGTATTTGGGATAGGAATAAATTTCGGTTAATCCCAATTATTCTCAGAGAACGGATAATGCAGGGTCAATATCTGTAGCCCATTGAAAAATGCCTCCATCAAGGATAAATATATTCTTGAATTTCAGTTTCTCTGTCAGATACAGGTATGGTGCCTGGCTCTTTACTCCATAAAGGCAGTAGATTATAACTGGTATTTCTTTTGAAATCAAATGAATCAAATCCGGAAGATCTATTTGAGGAATACTGATGGCACCCTCAATATGACACTCCGCAAATTTGTCAGCTTCACGGGTATCAATTAATTGAAAAGGTACATTCCTGTCCATTTTCTCTTTGAGTTCGAATGTTGTAATTTGTTTCATCTGGTATTATTTATTTTTTACGGGTCAGATGGAATACGCCAGATTGATCATAATATCATCTTCGGTTGGTGATTTAATCCAATCATGGCTATTTCATGTATCAAGAAAAAGTTAAAAAATTTGTGCATTAAAGGCACTAATTTCACTTACCGGATGTTAAAGTTAGGTGAAATTATTTATGTCGGGCTATAATTGATAGTAAGTATTTCATAAAAACAATTACGGTATTTTAAAGTCAATTACAACATTCAGAATTGCAATATATTAAGAGCAATTTTTAATCTTTTAAAAACTGAATCGTTCCAATCTGATTATCCCTGTAGTTTAAAGTAAATTGGCATGTTGAACAAAACCCGCACCGGTTTCCCGTTTTGCTTACCCGGACTCCAATGTGGCATCATTTTTACAACACGGACGGCTTCTTCATCGCAACCACCACCAATTCCCCGTAATACTTTAACATCTGTAATATTCCCTTTTGAATCCACGACAAAAGATACATAAACGGTGCCCTGTATTCCGTTTTCTGTTGCTTGCTGGGGATATACAATATTTACCGCAAGGAATTTATTGCGCTCAGCTTCTCCGCCAGGGTATTGAGGCATTTCTTCAACAATAGTATATACGGGTTTACTTTCTTCCTGCACTTCAGCTTCTTCATGTATTTGGGTTTCTTTTAATTCTTCAGTACTTTTGGATACTTTAGCAGCATAATAAGTTTCAGCAACGGGTTCCTTTCCACCTTTTACCACTGAACCCGAATTTTCTGCCTGTAGTATGGCACTCAGCAGTTCTTTGTTGCTGGTGTTATAGTTGTAGATAAGAATAGAATTTAAGCTCCCTGAATAACCGGAAGTGTACTGCCGAAACTCGATTGTGATCCCATTTTTAAGTATAGAGGTAAGGAGTATATCTTCAATAACGCGGACTTTGCTGTCTTTTGAATCCTGACTATTTAACAAATTCAAAAAGCAGGTGCCAGGTGACTTATATGAAACAATATTCGGCTTTCCCGATTGCATATAGAGCTTAAGGGTTCCTCCGTTTTCATATATAGATTTCTGCCATTCAACAACCGTACTTTGAAATGAAGGTAGTGATTTCGTTTTTTCAAGGGTCCATCCTTCCATATTTAAAAAAGTTCGTATGTCAGACAAGGATGTTTTTTGCATTCTCAACAACTGTGCTTCATTTAAGCACCCTACATTATCCTGAGCCTTGCTGTAAAAAGCTATATTCAGAAACAGAGTTGAAATGAACAAAATTTTCATTTTGTACGAAAAGCCTGATTTTATTTTGATCGGAATCATACTTGTTTTTTTATTATTTCGTTTTTATTCAATCTGGTAACATCATCAGCTGTTATTCTTTACGGATATCAGTAAGACTTAACCAGCCTACGGTTGAATTTCCTTTGTAGGAGAATGAGGTGAAGATAAACCCATTATGTGTTTTATTGCTTTTTACCTTCTGCCCTTTGAGCAGGAATGATGTGGTAACAGTTGAATACGTCGGTTCGGAATAAAAATAAGCCTTATCGGATGTTATTACAAAGGACTCTAAATTATCTGCCGTTTGGGATTGAGAATTTTGATTCTGATAATTATTCCGGCTAACCTTGCTGGCATTGTAATCCTCCACCTGGATTTCTCTGTCCAGATTTTGTGAAGTTATCAGCTCTTTAAGAAATAGTGTATTCGTATTAGTCGCGTTATAAATTATAACCGAATATTTATTGTTTGAGTAATTCCCGAGATATTCCTGGAACTCTAATGCTATTCGATTGCGATAAAATGATGTGATCAATAAATTGTCAGAAACTCTGGTATCACCAGGTTTGGTTGCATCCAGTCCTTGTACTAATTGCTGAAAGCAGGCTTTTGATGTCTGGAAAATAACGATATTCGATTTCCCTTCATGAAAGCAAATCAGAAGATTTCCCCGATTGTTGTAGTCTGAATTCTGCCACTTAACTAAATTGCTTTGTAATGATGGATCTGCCTGGGCTGCTGAAAGATCCCATCCTTCTCCCGCTAAAAATACACGAATATCGCCTAACGATGCCTTTTGCATTTTGAGAAGTTGAAATTCTGTAAAGCAACCTGCATTACCCTGGGCATTGCTATTGAAAGCAATGCCAAGGAATGCGAGGAATATAAAACAATGTCTTATATAGCTTGTAACTGATTTCATTTTATTAGTCTCCATAATCATATGCGGCAATTGTGTCTACAACCGAAACACCCCCATAATTCATAGAATTAAAATATACAGGGTTTACTATTAAAACAACTACGGTGCCATAATTATTTTTAATGAAAATAACCTGTTTTTCATTTTTATAAATTTTCACATCTTCAGTTGAATTGGTTTCATCTTTTTTATATCCAGTAAGTAATTTTTCAATTGCTTCAATTACATTTTTTTCTCTCCCATATCCATTTCCCATAAGGTGTATGTCATATGAAAATCCATTAACTCTTGCGCTTGCATCAAAAACCTTTTTGGTGTACCAACCGTCAGATACGTCTTTTGATACAACCCCCAGTATACTAAAACCTATTGTAGCATCATTGGTGATTTTTTGACTGTTAAAAATCAGATGCTCGTCACTATACAGGTTTAATTCATTTTCCGACTTTTTGAGTTTTGTCAATATTTGTGACATCTGATCACTTAACAACAATCCTTCCGGTGATGTAAGGTTCATTCTGCTGACAATGGCACTCACATTAAAAAAATCGGTTTCAACACTTTCATAATTAGAGGAGCCGTTTAGCATGTAAACAAGTAAATCCTGAGAAATACCATCAAATTGCGGATTAATAACATATTTACCTTCTTTATCAATAAAACCAATTTTATTGCTGCTGCTAACAAGTGCAAGCTTACCGTTAAACGGAATAGCATGATCAAATTGGGGGTTAATAACTATTTTACCGGTTTTATCAATATATCCAAAGTTCTCTCCTGATCTCACTGCGGCCAGATCATTATTGTTAAACGGGTATGCATCCTTAAATTGAGCATTAATGCTGATTTTACCTTCACCATCACACCAACCCCATTTGCCATCCTGTTCAAATAAAAACATATCATTATCAACCATCATATTTGAAAATTGCGGGTTTATCAGATATTTGCCATTTTCATCAATTACGCCTGATTTACCCCCTGAGTTTACAACGGCTTTCCCTTTCACAAATTCACCGGCACCATCAAACTGGTTATTAATCACAATTTTTCCATCTTTATCGATATAACCCCATTTCCCATCTTTATTGCTTACGGCACATTTTCCATTGCTAAAATTACCTGCAGATGAAAATTGCGGATTGATCTTCACATAGCCTGTTTTGTCCACAAATCCCCATTTTACACCAATACTGTCCATTACACTGTAAGCGGCGAGTCCTTCTTTGAAAATTCTTACAGTTTGGGCATCTGCCAGTGCAATTTTAACCTCCCCTTTAGTGTTAATGGCTGTTGGAGCAGAATTGTCAGAAACAACCCAGGCCATATCTTCACTAAAAACAGTAGCTCTTTTATAACTTGCTGAAATACTGTATTTCCCATCATCGGTGATAAACCCCCATTTGGGTTCATTCCCTGAACTTCGTACCAATGCCAGGCCGTTTCTGAAAATTGTTGCCTCACTGAATTGTGGATTGATTACAATTTTTCCTTCCTTGTCAATGTACTGGAATTCTTTCCCGCTCTTAACAGGAATTAATTTTAATTCTCCAATCTTTCCTCCTCCAAAAAAATTGCAGGATGAAAAAGACGTTGCTATCAGAATAGCTGTGGCAATCAATAAATATCTGTTCATTTTATGTTGATTTGATTCCTACTCTTATGGCCTTTCGGTATCGCCCCGTTTATTTGAGTGGGTGCTGGCTCCACAGAAACGCTTACATATTTTATGATCATACTTATTCCGCAACAACAACGAGGTATTTACTTCTGCTCCAAAAATCGGTGAAATTTAGTATTACTAATTTCTCAACTGATTGTTTGTCTATACTTATAAACTTGTATGACCCTGAAGGATGGTTAGACAGCAACACCGCTTTTTTCTTCATAACAGCCAACTCATTAAAAGTAGTAATATCAACTTTTGTGAAATAAGTATTGTCAATGTCACCTGTGAAGGACTTTGCTTTACTAATTCCAATAAAACCACCTGTATGATCAATAACTTTCTTATCTCTCAGTTCTTTGGATGTGCCAATAATATAATACGCAATATTTTGCATATTCTCAGTTTCAGTATTATTATTATCATCTTTCTCCCCGGTTAATAATTTTATTGTTTTTGAATCTGTAGAAGATTTTTTATAGATTAAGATTGAATATTTCTGATTTGAATACCCATCAATATATTCGCGAAACTCCAATGTTATATCTTGCTCGTAAAATGAAGTTACCAAAAGATTATTTAATACTTTAGTTTTGCCAGTTTTATTGAACGACAGACTTTTAATTGTTTTTTCGAAACAAGAAACCGTTGTATTATAAATTACAATGTTAGATTTATTCTGTTGTTGGTACAAAAACAGGGTCTCTCCATTGTTATAACCTGACTTTCGCCACTTTACCGTATTACTTTGTACTGTTGGATCTGATTGAGCTCCTGTTAGCTCCCATCCTTCTCCTGCTAAAAACCCCCTAATATCTCCCAGCGATGCACTCTGCATTTTAAGGAGTTGAGATTCAGTGAAGCAAACTGGATTTTCCTGGGCATTGCCACAAAAAGCAATACCCAGGAATGCAACTAAAAACCACATGTTTTTCAAATAGGATAGGCGGCTTTTATCAATCTTAATTGCCATAAACTCTGGCTAAACTATCCGCAGTTCTTTGCTGATCTGCGGCTAATGCTGCAGGGTCAATAAAGGGATTTATCATAATGACAACGCGTGAACCTTCAAAATTTATTTTTACAGTTAGCTTATCACTATTATACACCTTCACAGTTTCTGATGATTGGGTTTCATCTTTTTTGAAGCTGGTAAGTGATTTTTCAATTTCATCGGTTACATTTTTTGCTTTTCCGTACCCTTTGGCTGAAAGAGAAATGACATAAGCGAATCCTCTGGCTTTAGCACTTGGATTGAAAACCCTTTTTGAATACCAACCATCCGAAACTTCTTTTGATACATCACCTAAAACATAAAAACTTAAGGATGCATCATTCGTGATTTTTTGATTATCGAACATCACATGTTCAGTTCCATACAGATATAAATCGTTTTCTGATTTTTTAAGTTTCGTCAATATGAGTGATACCTGATCGTTTATTGAAAATCCTTCGGGAGAAGTCACGTTAATTCTGCTTGCTATCGCGCTTACGTTAAAATAATCTGTTTCAACACTTTCATAACTTGAGGAGCCATTCAACATGTAAACAACCAAATCCTGAGAAATTTCATCAAATTGCGGATTGATGACATATTTGCCTTCTTTATCAATAAATCCAACTTTGCTGCTGCTGATAACCAATGCAAGTTTACCGTTAAAAGGAATAGCATGATCAAATTGGGGGTTAATGACTATTTTACCGGTTTTATCAATATATCCAAAGTTCTCACCTGATCTCACAGCGGCCATATCATTGTTGTTAAACGGGTATGCATCCTTAAATTGAGCGTTAATACTGATCTTACCTTCACCATCACACCAACCCCATTTGCCATCCTGTTCAAATAAAAACATATCATTATCAACCATCATATTTGAAAATTGCGGGTTTATCAGATATTTGCCACTTTCATCAATTACGCCTGATTTACCCCCTGAGTTTACAACGGCTTTCCCTTTCACAAATTCACCTGCTCCATCAAACTGGTTATTAATCACAATTTTTCCTTCTTTATCAATATAACCCCATTTTCCTTCTTTATTACTTACGGCACATTTCCCATTGTTAAAATTACCAGCGTTTGAAAACTGTGGATTGATCTTTACTTTGCCCTCTTTATCAACAAACCCCCATTTTACGCCAATACTGTCCAATATACTGTATGCGGCAAGTCCTTCTTTAAAGATTCTAACCGACTGAGCATCCGTTAAGGTGATTTTGACCTCTCCTTTAGCATTAATAGCAGTTGGAGCAGCATTTTCAGAAACAACCCAGGCCAGATCGTCACTAAAAACGGTAGCGTCTTTATACGTAGCAGTAATAGCATATTTCCCATCGTCAGTAATAAATCCCCATTTGGGCTCATTACCTGAACTTTGCACTAATGCAAGGCCATTTCTAAAAACGGTTGCCTCATTGAATTGAGGATTAATAACAATTTTTCCTTCCTTATCAATGTATTGGAATTCTTTCCCGCTTTTAACAGGGATTAATTTTAATTCTGAGATACCTCCACTTCCAAAGAAGTTGCACGAAGAAAAAGACATCGCTATCAAAATAGCTGTGGCAATAAGTAAATATCTGTTCATTTTCAAATTAATTGGATTCCTACTCTTCTGGCTTTTCGGTAACGCCCCGTTTTTTTGGTAGTTTCTGGCTCTACAGTTTTATGAAATTTAATAGGTAAGGATCAGATGTTGTACGTTTTGAATTTTAAAAAAGGACTTTGGAAATTTGAAATGTTAAATATATTGCTATTAGAATTGAAGCGGGTGCTACATACCAGGCAATCGCATCTTTTGTATTTGATGCTTTCAGTGATTGCTGAAAAACATTAATCAGCATCAACAAAATATAAAGTAATAATAAGAGTACAACTGCACCCGCATTAGCTGGATTATTTACTAACCGCATAATATTTTCGTCACTAAACAGCCTGATAATTAAGGCCATAATCAAAAGTAGACTTATCGGGATGCCACAAATACCACCAGTTTGTAATTCATTTTTAAAGTCCGGTTTACCTGATACCGACTTAATGAAGAAAGCAATTAGAGAGATTGCCAACATCATGATTACTGGCATTAATCCAATTTTCAAGAACACGGAAAAGTCAATATATTTCCTTGCGTCACCAGCTAAAATAAGTGATCCAATGAAATATAAGAGAAAAACTGACCCGTATAAAATCAAGGAATTAGTATATGCCTTCTCTGATGGATTTCGGAAAATAGCCAAAATACCATCAATCGGATTCTTGAAAAATGTTGCAAATATTTCTTTTAACTCTCCTTTATAGAAATTCTTTACTTCATCTGAGAATGTTGATTTTTCGACAGTTTCATCTGAAAATGTTGATTTTTCGGCAGTTTCCTGAGATTTTTTTTCATCACTTTCCATATAACTCAACCTTTACTATTTTTCCTACTCATAAGGCTTTTCAGTATCGCCCCGTTTATTTGAGTGGGTGCTGGCTCCACTTTTATTCCCTGTTCAGATTTACTATTCGTTATAGTTTTGAATTGATTTTTTTAAATCCGTTTTATATTCATTTTGAGGCTATCACAATTAAATTCCCAAAAGGATGCAATAAAATTTTACATCTTTACAGATTACAAGGAAAGTGGAAGGAGTATGTAATTGATCGACTTCAATCCTGCTGCAAGTCCGGGGTTTTGATAGATATGAATTGTACATCCTGTTCATGGTTCTATACAATAAATTATTATTTCTGGCTAGTATGCTAAAATATCAACTTTCAAATATAATCCTTTTACATTTAGTGTACAAAAAAAATAATTTGCCGTATTTGTATTGAAGCGATCGTTTAGTAATATTTTGCCAATTAGCTAACCAGGAAAAAAATACCTGTAAATTGTCGAAAGGGTGAAATGTTGTTAAAGTGTAAGGGTGTTAGGGCAAAAAAATCTCAATTTTTCTTCTGAAACATTTTAATTTTAATCGGATCAATTAATCACTTAAGAAACAGTCCTTTTGAAATATTTCACTTGAATGAATTCGGGTTTAGGACTTACTCTCCAAGTATTTTTATATATTCCTCAGGTGTTTCAACATCTTTTAATTGTTTTTGTATTTCCTTGTCCTTTGTTTCCTCCAGAGCTTGGATTTTTTTCAGAACTTCAAAAAACTTTTTTTTAATTGATAGAGCTATAAAAATATCCTTTTCGGCGTATAACTTATTTTCGAAATAGGCATTTGTAGATAAATATACTTTCTTCAATACTCTTCCCAACTCCGGCTCTAACTCAATTTTCTTTTTATTTATCTTTATATTCGTTTCACTAATTTCATTTTTAGTGTTTTCTATATCCCTGATTTTTTCTTTTGATTTATTGTTATTTGAATTGTACTTTAATGATTGTTTAAAAGCTATCAGTGCATTATCAAAATCTTTTAATCGGAATAGGCTATCTGCTGATGACCGAATATTTGCATTTTCAATATCTATTTTCCGGATAAAATCTTTTGGATATTTCTCACTTGGTTTAACTGCCATGGCCTGTTCAAAATAACTTTTTGAAATTTCAAATTTTTCGCTTTTATATTCATCTTCTGCACTTTTCACAAGCTTATTATATTTCTCGTCGTCTATTTTCCGGATAAAATCTTTTGGATACAGTTCATTTGGTTTAACAGTTAACGCTTGTTGAAAATTGTTTTTTGAAGCTTCTGGTTTTTCATTTTTGTACTCCGTTTCTGCAATTAAAATGAATTCACAACTATCCGAAAGTTTGAAATAAAAAGGTGCTTGAGAATCGCATAAATTAGTAGTCGCAAAACAAAACAAAAAAT